>JAFAZV010000226.1 GCA_019239445.1 Solirubrobacterales bacterium | reverse complement strand
GCGGCCGTACTGCCTGCTCGACTACTTCCCCGAGGACTTCCTCTGCTTCATCGACGAGTCGCACCAGACCGTGCCGCAGATCGGCGGCATGTACGAAGGCGACCGCTCGCGCAAGCAGACGCTGGTCGACTACGGCTTCCGCCTGCCGAGCGCGCTCGACAATCGCCCGCAGACGTTCCAGGAGTTCCTCTCGATCACGCCGCAGATGACGTTCGTCTCGGCCACGCCGGGCGAATACGAGCGCACGCGCTCTCAGCGGATCGTCGAGCAGATCGTCCGCCCGACCGGGATCGTCGACCCCGATGTCGAGGTGCGCGAGACCCGCAACCAGATCGACGACCTGATGAACGAAATCCGCGTTGTGGTCGACCGGGACGAGCGAACTCTGGTGACCACGCTGACCAAGAAGATGGCCGAAGACCTGACCGACTACCTGCTCGAGATGGGCTTCCGCGTCCGCTACCTGCACTCCGAGGTCGACACGCTCGAGCGGATCCAGATCATTCGCGAGCTCCGCCTGGGCGAGTTCGACGTGCTCGTCGGCGTGAACCTGCTCCGCGAGGGGCTCGACCTGCCCGAGGTCTCGCTGGTGGCGATCCTCGATGCCGACAAGGAAGGCTTCCTGCGCGGCGAGACGTCGCTGATCCAGACGATCGGGCGTGCGGCGCGGAACATCGAAGGTCGGGTGCTCATGTACGCGGATAAGGAGACCGCCGCCATGCGCGCTGCGATCGAGGAGACCGAACGCCGGCGCGTAATCCAGCGCGCTTACAACGAGGAGCACGGGATCACCCCGGAGACGATCGTCAAGGGCATCTCCGATATCGCCGAGTTCCTGCAGTCGGAGTCGAAGGTGCCGCGCTCGCGGCGCCGGCGCCAGCGTGCCGCCGGCTCGATGCCGCCGGCGGAGATCGAGAAGACGATCGTCGAGCTCGAGGAGGAGATGCTGGCCGCGGCCGAGGACTTGCGGTTTGAGTACGCCGCCAAGCTGCGCGACGAGATCCGCGACCTCAAAAGGGAGCTGGACGTGGCGGTGGCTGACGGCCGGGCCCCCGTTCGTTAGCGGTTCTGGGAACGGCCTACCGACGTCTGCGGGCGTGGCCGGCTTGGTTGGACGTCGGCGGGTTGCTGCGGGCTCTCGAACGCGAGCCACGCCGCAGACGTCGATAGGCCGTCCGGGGCTGGCCGAGAACGGGGGCGGACGTCACACCGGAGCACGTTGCGTGGAGCCGAGGGGCGCGGGACTCGCGGTAGGATCAGGCGCGTCGTGGCGCTCGAGCGGGAAATCATCTTACGCAGCGATTTCCCGCTTGGGGCGGAGGGCTACGACCGGGCGGCGGTGGATGCGCACCTGCGACGTGTCGCGGATGAGGTCGAGGAGTTGAAGGGCTCGAGGCACGGGCATGGTGAGACGCTGGCGGCGGCCGCCGGCGAGCAGGTGCGCGCGATCATCGACGCGGCGGAGCGCAGCGCGGCCGAGATCCAGCGCCAAGCCGAGCAGCAGGGCGCTGCGATCCGAGCCGAAGCCGCCACCGAGGCTCACGCCACTCGCGATCAGGCCATCGCGGAGGCCCGTGAGCATCTGGCCAAAGTGTCGGCCGCCGCAACCATGACGCTCCAGCGGCTCGAGGCGACCGAGAACGAGCTGCGGTCGCTGTCGGAGGCGCTACGTGCCGGCGGTCACCACGTGGATGCCGATCTGCAGCGCCTGCACACCAGCGTGGCCGAGCTTCACGATGCGGTTCGACCTGGACCGGACGCTACGTCCGAGCCGGCGCCGGACCCTGGGTCCGAGCCGGCGCCGCAACCGCCGGCGTCGCCAGCGCCGGCGCCGCACCCGCCCGCGCCGCCGGAGCGCGAGACGGGCGTGGAGGAATATGGCGAGCCGGTCGAGGGTCCCGCGCCACCGGCAGCGCCCCCACCCGCGCCGGCCGGTGCCGCCGAGCCCGGCCCGAGCCCGCCTGGTAACGGCGCAGGATCTCGTGACGCGGAGGCGGCCCGGCTCGTGGCGCTCAACATGGCGCTCAACGGAACCCCGCGCGAGGAGATTGCGCGCTACCTGGCCGAGCACTTCGCGCTGAGCGATCGCGAGCGACTGCTCGACGAGGTGTATGCCAGGGTCGGCGGGAACTAACCCCGTGTACGGCGCACGACCGCGAGCGGCAGCAGCGATCTTCGGCACTTAGCGGGATTCGACCGGGGGGAACATCTGTTCGCTCGACTAAGCTTGATCCTGTGGACAAGCTGGTCGTCGCAGGCGCGCGCGAACACAACCTGAAGGACATCACGGTCGAGATCCCGCGCGGGTCGCTGACCGTGATCACCGGGCTGTCGGGATCGGGCAAGTCCTCGTTGGCGTTCGACACCATCTACGCCGAGGGCCAGAGGCGCTACGTCGAGTCCCTTTCGGCGTATGCGCGCCAGTTCCTCGGCCAGATGGATAAGCCCGACGTGGACTCGATCGACGGGCTCTCGCCGGCGATCTCGATCGATCAGAAGACGACGTCGCGCAACCCCCGTTCCACCGTGGGCACGGTGACTGAGATCTACGATTACCTGCGCCTGCTGTGGGCGCGGATCGGCCACCCCCACTGCCACGTCTGCGGGCGGCCGATCAGCGGCCAGTCGGCCGAGCAGATCATCGATCAGGTGATGGAGCTGCCGGAAGGTACGCGCTTCATGGTGACGGCCCCGATCGTGCGCGGCCGCAAGGGCGAATACGGGCGGCAGCTCGAAGAGCTGCGGGGCGAGGGGTTCAGCCGAGTCAAAGTGGACGGCGAGCTGCGGCGTCTGGACGAACAGATCGTGCTCGACAAGAAGTACAAGCACGACATCGCCGTGGTTGTCGACCGGCTGGTGATGAAGGGCGAGCTGCGCAAGCGGCTGGCCGACTCGATCGAGACGGCGGTGGCGCTCGCGGACGGCCTGGTCGAGATCGAGCTGGTGGATGAGGGCCCGCCCACCCGGATCCAGACCTATTCGGAGAAGTTCGCCTGCCCGATCCATGGCCCGAGCCTGATCGAGCTCGAACCGCGCATCTTCTCGTTCAACTCGCCGCACGGCGCATGTCCGCGCTGCACCGGACTCGGATCGCAGATGGAGATCGATCCCGAGCTGGTCGTGCCCGATCCGACTCTGACGATCGGCGAAGGGGCGATCGCGCCGTGGTCAGTCAGCGCCTCGGACTACTACGACCAGCTCGCCCAGGCGATCGCCGAACGCTACGGCGTCGACCTCGAGACGCCGTGGCAGGACCTCGACGCCGACCAGCGAGACTTCTTCCTCTACGGCACCAACGGCGACCGGGTGCAGGTCTCGTATCGCAACCGGTTCGGGCGCCGACGGTCTTACGCCACGCAGTTCGAGGGCATCGTGCCCAACCTCGAGCGCCGCTACCGGGAGACGGACTCGGACTTCGCGCGCGAGAAGATCGAGGAATACATGACGCTCCGGCCGTGTCCGGAATGCAAGGGGGCGCGGCTGCGGCCTGAGTCGCGGGCGGTGTTGGTGGCGGACACGCCGATCCAGGAGTTCACCGGGCTGTCGGCGCGCCGCGCGCTCGAATGGGTTCACCGGCTCGATCTGAGCGAGCACGATCGACGGATCGCCCGGCTCGTCCTGCGCGAGATCGAGGAGCGGCTGCAGTTCCTCGAGAACGTCGGCGTCGGCTACCTGTCGATGGAGCGCGCGGCGGCGACGCTGTCCGGTGGCGAGGCGCAACGGATCCGGCTGGCCACCCAGATCGGCTCGTCGCTGGTCGGCGTGCTCTACATCCTCGACGAGCCGTCGATCGGTCTGCACCAGCGCGACAACGAGAAGCTGATCGCGACTCTCGAGCGCCTGCGCGAGTTGGGGAACACCGTGCTGGTCGTCGAGCACGACGAGGGGACGATGCGTGCTGCGGATCATCTCGTCGACATGGGCCCGGGCGCCGGCGAGCACGGAGGCTACGTGGTGGCGCAGGGAACAGCGGACGAGATCGAGCAGATTCCCGAGTCGCTGACCGGCCAGTTCCTGGCCGGGACGCGGATGATCGAGACCCCGGCGCGGCGGCGCCGGCCGTCGGGGTACGTCGGGATAGAAGGCGCGGCCGAGCACAACCTCAAGCGCGTCGACGTGAAGATCCCGTTGGGCGTGCTTTGCTGTGTGACCGGAGTGTCGGGCTCGGGCAAGTCGACGCTGGTCAACGAGGTGCTCTACAAGGCGGTGTCGAACCGGCTTCATCGGACCAAGCAGCGCGCCGGCGCGCACCGACGGATCACCGGCATCGACCAGCTGGACAAGATCATCTCCGTCGATCAGTCGCCGATCGGCCGCACCCCGCGCTCCAATCCCGCGACCTACATCGGCCTGTTCGACCAGATCCGCGAGCTGTTCTCGAAGACCCAGGAGGCCCGGGCGCGGGGCTACAAGCCCGGCCGATTCTCGTTCAACGTCAAGGGCGGACGCTGCGAGGTCTGCCGCGGTGACGGCCAGATCAAGATCGAGATGCACTTCCTGCCCGACGTGTACGTGCCGTGTGAGCAGTGCCACGGCAAGCGCTACAACCGCGAGACGCTGGAGGTGCGCTTCAAGGGCAAGACGATCGCCGATGTCCTTGAGATGCCGATCGAGGAGGCACGCGAGTTCTTCCAGCACATCCCCAAGATCCGCCGGCGCGTCGAGACGTTGCACGACGTCGGACTCGGCTACATGCGGCTGGGCCAGCCGGCGACCACGCTGTCAGGCGGCGAGGCGCAACGGGTCAAGCTGGCGGCGGAGCTGTGCAAGGTGGCGACGGGCCGGACGATCTACATCCTCGACGAGCCGACCACGGGGCTGCACTTCGCTGACATCCAGCGGCTGCTCGAGGTTTTGGCCCGGCTGGTGGACGCCGGGAACTCGGTGGTCGTGATCGAGCACAACCTGGACGTGATCAAGGTCTCGGACCGGATCATCGACCTTGGGCCCGAGGGCGGGGAGGAAGGCGGTTACGTGATCGCCACGGGCACGCCCGAGAAGGTGGCCGAGGTAGCTGACTCGCATACCGGCCGCTTCCTCGCTCGCATGCTTCCGCGGCAGGCTCCGCCACGACGGCCGCGGCCACCGCGACGGCGCCGAGTCGCCGTCACCTGACTCGGAGAGTTGGTCGAGAAACGTCGTTGACCGTGACGTTTCCCGACCAGGTCTAGGCGGCTGGCGCGGGTGGATCCCCGGCTGATCAGGCTGTGGGCTCAGAAGTGGCGCTGGTATGAGCGCAACTCGCTGCCCTGGAACCGCGCCCGGATCCACTGGGAGTTCATGCGCCGACAGGCGTTCATACGCTGGCCAGTGCACGGAAACGTGCTCGATGCGCTGCGCGAAGGCCGGCTCGAGCTGGGGCCCCATGTGCTCCTCGAACCTGGCGTGTGGATCACGGCCCCGGGGAGCGCACGGATCCGGATCGGCGGCGGCACGTTCCTCAACCTCGGCGTGATGCTGGCCGCCGAGCAGCTGATCGACATCGGTCGTCACTGCATGTTCGCCAACGGCTGCTTCGTCAGCGATACGAGCCACCGGTTCGACGACCCGTTGCGCCCAGTCCCGTGGCAGGGCTTCCTCGGCAAGGGCCCGACGCGAATCGGCGACAACGTCTGGTGCGGCGCCCACGTCGTGATCACCAGCGGGGTGACGGTGGGCGAGAGGTGCGTGATCGGGGCCAACTCTGTGGTCACCCGGGACATCCCGCCGTTCTCGATCGCCGCCGGCGCGCCGGCGCGAGTGCTGGCGCCGGTGCGCTATGCGCTGGCCGGCGCGCCGACGGGCGGGTAGAAGTGCGACCGGCGACATTCGCTGGCGAGCGCGCCGGCGGGCGGGTAGACGCGCGACCGAAGACATTCGCCGCGGCAATGGCGATCTGGTTCGGAAAGTCCGAACCAGATCGCCAATCCTCGCTTCTCGGAGCCCGTGTGCCGCCTCACCCGGCGGCGGCGACCTACGAGTTCTTGATGACGATGC
>JAFAZV010000113.1 GCA_019239445.1 Solirubrobacterales bacterium | reverse complement strand
CCAGGTGCGCGAAGCGGGGGCGCGGGTGCGCTTGATCCTGGACGGCGATGTCTCGGCGGCGATGCTCGCGGTGAGCGACAACTCGCCGGTCGACCTGTTGTGGGGAATTGGGGGCACTCCCGAGGGGGTGATCTCGGCCGCGGCGATTAAGTGCATCGGCGGCCAGCTGCTGGGTCGGCTCTGGCCGCGCGACGACGAAGAGCGCCAGCGAGCGCTCGACGCCGGCTACGACCTGAGTCGGGTGCTGACCTCGGAGGATCTGGTCGCGGGGGAGGACGTGTTCTTCTCGGCCACCGGAGTGACCGATGGCGACGTGCTCCAGGGCGTGCGCTACCAGGGCGACCGCGGCGCGACCACGGAGTCGCTCGTCATGCGCGCGCGCTCGGGGACGGTGCGGCGGGTCTCGGCACGCCACGATCGGGCGAAGCTGCGGGCGCTGACCGGCGTGCGCTACGGCTGACGGGTTGCGGGTTCCTGCTCGGGGGCGCGCGGGGTCGGGACCGGGGGGACCGTGGTGGCGGCCGGCGGCGGCGTCAGTCGTCCGACTTTTGACTCGGCCAGCTCAAGCGTGGCCAGCGAGCGCAGGAAGGCGTGAGTGACGAGCACGTGCACGACTGACTGGGTCATCTCGTAGACCGGCATGCTGAAGCCGGCCGCGATCGCCGGATAGAAGTTCGCGACCTCGACCTCGATGCGGAGCTTGCACTTTCCGTTGCCGCCGCCCAGCAGGCGTACGTCCAGGGCGAGAAAGCCGCAGCCGCGGCCGGCGCGAGCAACCAGCAGGCCATCGCGGATGCGCCAGGTCACCTTGCCGTGGTCCGGCTCGAGCAGGTACTCAGGAGCGTCGAAGCGCAGCAGCGTGAGCGGCCGGGCGAGAGCCACCACGCGCCGGTCGTGGGCGCCGTAGACCACGCGGGCGAGGCCGAGCGTCACGCGCGCAAGGAAGCGCCAGTAGGTGCGGGCGAGGTTCTCCAGGTTCTCGGGGTGCCAGAGGCGCTCGAGATCGCTGTAGGCCACGGTCAGCTCGGCCGTCTGCACCGAGCGCACGGCGCCGTCGCCGGCGACCACGGTCGAGCGGCGCGGGGAGATGATCACCGCTCGTGCCGGCAAGCCGTTGCGGCGTGCGCGGCGGGCGCGCAGTGCGGCCAGCGCCGCGAGCACGGTGCCGAGGATGGCGAGGACCGCGTTAGTCATCGGGGGTTCGATTCTGCCCGTTTTCGGGGCTTCGAGCGCTTCCCGCTCACGTTGCGAGATGCGCGAGCTCGACGAGCGTGCCGGCGGGCAGGTCGCCGTCGCCGGGCGCGATCAGGGCCAGCGCGTCGGCGCCGAGGAGCGAGGTCAGGATGTGGGAGCCCTGCGGGCCGTTCGGCGTCGCCGCAGGCTCGGAAGTCGTCTGCTCGAGCCGGATGCGGATCGCCTGCTCGCGGGCCGGGTTGCGCGGAACGGCCGTGCTGAGGCGGGCCTGCTTTGCCGGCGGGCGCGGTGCTTCGGTGCCGAGCATGGTGGCCAGAGCGGGATTGACGAAGAGCGAGAACGTGACTGCGGCCGAGACGGGGTTTCCCGGCAGCCCGAATACGAGCGTCTCCTCGTGGGTCCCGAACCAGGTGGGCTTGCCAGGCTGCAATGAGACGCCCCAGAAATGCTGCTCGACGCCGAGCCGGGAGAGCGCCGGCCGGACGTGATCGTGTGGGCCGACCGACACGCCGCCGGTGACGATCAAGACGTCGGCGGCCTCGAGCGCGGCGGCGAGGCCGGCTTCGGTGGCGGCGGCGTCGTCGGGCAGGCGTTGTGGCGAGCCTGCGGCTGCGCCGGCGTGGATCGCGAGGGCGGCGAGCATCGGGGCGTTCGAGTTGTGGATCTCGCCGGGACCGAGCGCCTCGCCGGGCGCGCGGAGCTCATCGCCGGTGCAGAGAACGCTGACCTTGGGGCGGCGGGTGACGATCACGCTGCCCGCTCCGGCGGCGACCGCGGCACCGAGGTGTGGGGCTTCGAGCTGCGTTCCGGCGGCGAGGACTGGCGTCCCGGCGCGCATGTCCTCGCCGGGGTGGCGAACGTTCGCCCCCGGCTCGGGGGAGACCTGGAGCTCGATCGTCTCGCCGTTGCGGCTGACGTCCTCTTGTCGGACCACCGCGGTCGCGCCGGGGGGGAGCGCCGCGCCGGTGGAGATGCGGATCGTTTCGCCCGCGTTGATGGTGTGCTCGCTCGGGGTGCCGGCGCGCGACTCGCCCACGATCGCCAGCCGGCCCTGTTGGCCGTCAGCAATCACGGCGTAGCCGTCCATTGCCGAGCAGGCAAACGGGGGAACGTCACCGGCAGCTGTGAGGGCCGTCGCGAGCACGCGGTCGAGCGCGTGTTCGATGTCCACCGGCTCGGGATCGAGGCGCGTGGTGGCTTCGAGGACCGTCCGTTGGGCGTCGCGGATCGTGATCAGCGGCTGTGGCATCGGAGGACATTCTGGCGGCGGAGGCGACCGGACGGCGCTGGCGGTGGTTTTGCACGGCGTCGGCGGCGACTGGCCGGCGTGCTACAAGGTCGCGCGATGCCTGATCGAACGCCACGGGCTCGGCGGGCCGGGCCGATCGCCGACGGGTTGTCGCGGGCGCTGGTGGCGCTGCGCGACGAGTTGGCCAAGGGCTGGTTGCTCGCGCTGTTCGAGCGGGCGCCGCTGGCTGAGGCGGCGGCGGCGGTTTCGGTCGAGCGCTTGGCCGCGGACGGGCCCGAGGTGTGCGAGGCGCTTGCGCGGGCGCTGGGTGATGAGTCGTCTCTTTTGCGGCTTTCCGCTGACCGGCTGGTCTCAGGGGTCGGTTCCGTTGCCGGAGGTTCGACGGCGGCGGCGGTGGTGGAGGCGGTCGACGTGCTCGGCGAGGTGGTATGGGCGGCGCTGCGACGCGAGCTCGTCGATGCCGAAGGCGACGAGGTGGCGGCGGTGGCGGAGCGGCTGGCGGTGGTGCTGGGCGTCGTGCGGGCGGCGGCGTTGCGGGGGTTCGCCGGTGTGGAGGCCGGCGACGACGAGTGGCTGGCGATGCTCGAGCTCGAGGTCCGCCAGCGGGGTGGCGCCGGCGGAGGTGTCGCGTTCCTCGTGGTCGAGCTCGAGGACGTCGCGCGGATGCCGGCGGTGGACGGCGAGGCGGCGGCTCGGGGTACGGTTGAGGGGTTCCACGCCGCGGTTCGGGCTTCCGTTCGCCGGCAGGATGCGGCCGTGCGCGAGGGCGAGGGCCGCGTCTGGATCGTGGCCGGCGGTCTGGAGCGGGCGACGGCTGAGACGCTCGCTGAGCGCGTCGCTGCTGCGGTGTGGGGTCTACCTGAGTGGCGCGGCGCGCCGCCGGCGGCGAGCGTGGGGATTGGGATCGTGGGCGAGGACGGCGATGACGTCGGCGAGGTGGTCGGGGCGGCCGAGGAGGCGCGGTTCGCTGCGCTGGCGGAGGGGGTGGCGGTGGTGCGTGGGGGTCAGGCGCCCGGTTAGGCGGGATGCGGGCGTTGGTGGGTGCGGGCGCTGGCGGGTGCGGGCGCTGGCAGGCGAGTGCGGGTGTCCAGCGGGTGCGGGGCTACTTGCGGGGCAGCGAGACGGCGCCGACGGTCGCGATGCCAGGGGCGCCGAGCTTGCGGGCGGTGGCCTCGGTCAGGTCCCAATCGGCGTGGTTCGCGTACGGCCCGCGGTCGATCACCGGGACGACGATCATCCGCCCGTGGTAATAGAAGGCGACGGGGGTGCCGCAGGGCAGCGTGCGGTGCGCGGTTCCGAGGGTGGTTGGCGTGAGCTTCTGCCCGCACGCCGTCCGCGAGCCGTAGAAGCCGGTGCCGTAGTTGGTGGCGATCGAGGGGCGGTAGACGATCGTGGAGATCGTCGGGGAGGTGTCGTCGGCGCGCGCTACGGAGCCTGACTGGCTCTGGATGACGCCGCGGATCTGGAACTGGCCGATGTGGTTGGCGGGCCAGCGGGCGGTGAACGAGCCGTCGGAGCGGATCGTGCCGTGGGCGGTTGGTGTCCAGGCGTAGCCGGTCTGGCGGCCGCGGCGCTCGATCTCGACGATCTTGCCGGCGTTGGACGCGGGGACGGTGCCGGTGACGGTGAGGCCGCCGCGTAGCATCGCCGAGGCGCGGGCGGAAAGCGACATGCCGTTGCCGGTGGCGCTGACGAGGTTGTTCGCGCGCTGCAGCACGCCGGTGGTGGTTGTGCTGATTGAGATCGACGCGCTCGTGTTGCTGGCGCTGTTGCTGCTAAGGGTGTTGCTGCTGGTGGTGCTGTTGCTGCTGATGCTGGGGGTCTGATGGGTGGAGCCTGCGGGGCTCGTGCCGCCTGTGGACGCGGCGGCGTCGGTGCTGGCGGCGCTCAGCAGCGGGCTGAGCAGGCCGGCAGCGCCGGTGGCCACGAGCAGCGTCACGGCATGGGCTTTCGCGCGTCGACTCACGTTTTCCGGTCCGTCCTCTTCGCGTTGGGCCTACGGGGTGAGCTGACGGGCTCGCGCCTTGCGGCGCTACGGTCCTTTACGGGGCCGATTCGCCCCTGTGAATCTCATCGATCCACAAGTGGTTCCCCCGCCGATCGTCCGCGGGCGGACGTTCGTTCGGCATGGAAGGTGGCGGGAGTATATGCATTAGGGCCGGCGAGTCTGCAATCGGGGCTGCGGCCGGCGCTCTGCGGGATATTGCCCAACGGTGCGGCCGCCGGGCGTTCGGTGCCGCGCGACGTCCGTTGCGCAGGGGCGCGCGGGGTGCTCGGTAGTGCGCGCGACGACCAAAACGCGAGGAAGCGCGGGCGCTCGGTGGCGACTTCATGCGAAATGGCGAAATGATCGCCCGAACGTTTGAAAGCTCCGAGCTACGCCGGCGTATGCATGCGATTTGGCGGTTTGGGCTGGCCAGGCGGCGCTTGATCGCCGTCGCGTTCGTTAGCGCGCGCGTTTGCCGCTGCTTTCGAACTGAACGTGACGTCGAGAAAGTCGCCGCCGCGTTCGCTGGCGCTCAGAATCGCCGGGGCTCGCGAACGTTAGGGCGATCCGGCAGCTCCGTCGTCGGGGTTTGGCGGTGCTGGTCGCGTTGCCAAGGTCCAAGCTCGCCGGCGGTGCCTACCTACACACGAGGCAGGCGCGCAGCGAGCTGGCGGAGCGCGCGGGCGCTGGCCGAGAGCCCGATCTCGGCCAGCTCAGCGGCGGCGCCGACGGCTGTGCCGACGACGTGTGGCGCCGGCTTGGAGCGCGCAGGCGCGGGCGCTGTGGACTTGCGTTTCGACTGTTCGGTCGGGCCGCTCGTGAACGGGGTACCGGCAGGCTGAGCCGGCTGACGGAGGCGTGGCTTGCTCGTCGTCTTGCCCTGCCGGCGCTTCGGTTTATCGGTAGGGGTGCCCGGTTGCCGCGCGTCTGGAGGGCTGGTGTCCGAAGTTCGCCCGGCGGCCGGCGCGCGCTTCTCGCTCCGGCGCTGCGGCCGCGCGCGCGGAAGCGCGCCCAACACCTCCGAATGGCGTTCTTCGCTCATGATCGTAGGAATGATCGCCGATAGAACGGCAGCGGAAAGGTTGGGAAGTGATTCTCATCGCGCAACTTGAAACGCTCCGCGCCGTTGGTGGTAGTAGTTGCAGCGGCTTCAGGCCGCACGTGAACGCGAGCGCCCGTAGCCGCGTTGACTTCAAAAAATATAGCGCCTATACTCGAACCGCATGTTTGAGTAGCGGGCGTGCGCCTTCGGGAGCGCGCCCGTTGTTTGATCCTCTGCACCTCGTAACCTTCGCTCGAGGTGCGACCGACGGAAACGGAACCAGATGTCAGTAGCGGAATTGCAGGAACTCGAAGAGATCAAGGGTCTGGTTAATCGTGGTCAGCAGCTCGGCGTTCTGACGTTCGCGGAGATTGCCGGCGCGGTATCCGAACTCGATCTCGACGAGGCGGACGTCGAGGAGCTGCACGGCTTCCTCGAACGGGCTGAAATTGAGCTGGTCGAGGAGGTCGACCCGGCGCTGGCCGCGACCGAGGTCGAGCGCGCGCCGGACAAGCGCGGCCGTCGCAAGCCAAAGACGGCGCTGGACCTGAAGCCGGACATGACGACGGACTCGCTCCAGCTGTTCCTGAAGGACATCGGCAAGGTGCGCCTGCTGACCGCGCAGGAAGAGGTCGATCTGGCCAAGCGGATCGAGCGCGGCGACCTCGATGCCAAGCAGAAGATGGTCGAGTCGAACCTCCGGCTGGTGGTCTCGATCGCGAAGAACTACCGCAACCAAGGCCTGCCGTTCCTGGATCTCATCCAGGAGGGCACGCTCGGCCTGGTGCGTGCGGCGGAGAAGTTCGACTACCGCAAGGGCTTCAAGTTCTCCACCTACGCCACCTGGTGGATCCGCCAGGCGATCGCCCGGGCACTTGCCGATAAGGCCCGGACAATCCGGATCCCGGTGCACGTGGTCGAGAAGCTCAACAAGATCGGCCGCGCCGAGCGCAAGCTCGTCACCGAGCTGGGCCGCGAGCCCACGGCTGAGGAGATCGCTGAGGTGACCGGCATCGAGCCCGAGGAGGTCGAGTCGATCAAGCGCTCCGCTCAGGCGCCGGTGTCGCTGGAGAAGCCGGTGGGCGACGAGGAAGAGTCCGAGTTCGGGCAGTTCATCGCCGATGAGCGGGCGGAGTCGCCGTACGAGCGTGCGGCCGAGATCCTCACCAAGGAGGCACTGCGCGAGGCGCTCGAGAATTTGAGCTACCGCGAGCGCCGGGTGCTCGAGCTGCGCTATGGCCTCGGTGGCGAGCATCCGCGGACACTGGACGAGGTCGGGCGGACGTTCAACGTCACGCGCGAGCGGATCCGCCAGATCGAGAATCAGTCGCTCAAGAAGCTTCAGTCGCTGGCTGAGGCGCAGAAGCTTCGCGACGTCGCTTAGAGCTGGTGTGAGCCCGTAGCGGTCGCCATGTGATGAAGCGGCTTACGCGAGCCTCATCACACGGCTGCCCGCCACGTGCTTTCGTCTGACCGAACGCCGTTGCTTGCTTCTGCGGTCAGGCCGAGTGACGTTTGCTTCGTTCGCTCTTTAGCCGGGGGTGTCGGCGGGATGCTCGCTTCAGTTCGTGAAGCATTGCGCTAGAATCGGTTGAGGAATGGCTACAAATGACACATGTCCTGTCTGCCGGACGGCGGAGATCGTGTGCGGGAAGTGGACGCTGCTGGTGATCCGTGACCTCGCGGAGGGACGCTCGCGCTTCTGTGAGCTCGAGCGCTCGCTGCATGGGATCAGCCCGCGGACACTGTCGCTGCGCCTGCGCGCGCTCGAGGAAGAAGGAGTCGTCGAGCGCCAGACGTTCCCGGAGGTTCCGCCTCGAGTCGAGTACGCACTGACGGAGAAGGGGCGGGCGCTCGTGCCGTTGATCGAGGACATGCGCGCCTACGGGCGGACATGGCTCGGGGGCGAGTGCGAGAACGAGGAGCTGTCCGACACCGAACCGGCTGCGGATCGCGAGCCGGTCGGCGCGGCAGCCTGACCTGCGCGGGACGAGCTTGCGAGTCGCCGTTTCGGCGGACGAGGTGACCGGAGTCGCCGAGGCGCTGCCTGAAGAACTGCGCCGGCGCGGGCATGAGGTAATCCTGCACGGCGCCTATGTGACCGAGGAGCGGCCGGATTGGGCGTGGGCGAGCGAGGCCGCCGCGCGCGAGGTCGCCGATGGGCGCGCAGAGCAGGCCGTGGTCGCCTGCTGGACAGGGACAGGCGCCTCGATCGCGGCGAACAAGGTCGCGGGCGTGCGGGCCGCTCTATGCGCCGACGCCACCACCGCCGACGGCGCGCGGCGATGGAACGACGCCAATGTGCTTGCGCTCAGCTTGCGCCTGACATCGGAGGCGCAGCTCGGGGAGATTCTTGATGCCTGGTTCGCCGGAAGCTCGAGTCAGGACGCGGACGACGTTCAGAACATCGCCCACCTGGGCGAGATCGAGACTCAGGCCTCAGACGCCGGGCTTGACGATCACGAACGTCCCGCTGCCGATCAGGGATCCGTAGCGACCGGCTGACCGGCGTCCGAACCCAGGCCACACATACCAGCGGTACTGCGCCGGCTTGAGCCCATAGCGACGGCCGGCGTACTTCCACGCTTTCGGAAGCTGGAGCCTCGCGTGCCCGGGCCAGATGCTCAGGATCTTCTTCTTGCCCCGATACAGCTGAACGTTGTAGTAGCTCGCGCGGGGGTTCGTCGTCCACACCAGCCGCGGCGGGTTGACGAGGCGCGCGCCAACCGCCGGCGAGAGCAGCCTTGCGCCCGGGATCACCGACACCGTCCGGGTCGCGATGTTGCCCGCCTGATCCTCGGAGGTGATCGTGTACGTGTAGCGGACGCCGTTGCGTACCGAGCGGTCGGTGAACGTGCCGGCGTCGCCTCGGTGGACCGTGCTCGACTTCTTTCCGCGCAAGCCCGGCGAGCGGACGATCCTGACGTGCGCGCACGCCAGCGTGCGGACAAACACGACCGTGTCTCCGGGCTCGCCGCCTGCGCCGAGGCACGGTGGCGTCGAGTCGTATTTGA
>JAFAZV010000406.1 GCA_019239445.1 Solirubrobacterales bacterium | reverse complement strand
CGCTGCCGTCGCCGAGCAGCTCCCCGCCGCGCTCGAACAGGCCGAGAAGGACAAGCCCGGCTACACGCAGTTCCTGCACGACCTGCTCCAGGTCGAGGTCGACGCGACCGAGCAGCGCCGCCTCGCCGGCCGGATGCGGTTCGCCGGGTTCCCGTCCACCAAGACGCTCGAGGAGTTCGACTTCACCGCACAACCCGGTGTCGACCGCGCGCTCGTCAACGAGCTCGCCACCCTGAGGTTCGTCGAGGAGAAGGCCAATCTGTTGCTGATCGGGCCGCCCGATCCTGTTTCACACTGCACCTCCGCAGTCACTCGTTGATCAAACGGTCCAATCCCGCGCCGGGAACCTCGATTCTCAGGCCTTTCCGCTGGCCGTTGGTCACCTGAATCGCCCTTAGCTCTCCGCGTTGGACCTTGTGCAACACGGTCTGACGAGCACAGCCCAGCAGCCTCGCGGCCTCGCCCAGCGGCACTAACCCGTCGGCCAGTTCCGGCACGAAGCGTGCGCGGACCTCGTCGTCGAGGCGGATCCGCCAGGCCGCACCGGGCATTGCCTGCTCGCCTGGCAGCAGGCCCTGGTCAAGCCATCGACGGATCGTGAAGGTACTGACCTTCAGCTCCTCGGCGGCCTGCTGGATGGTCACCAGCTCCGAGTCGGGATCGGGCTTCGCGGCCGCAGGGATCCCTGCGCGGAATCGCGCGGCCCGCACCCGCGCTTCGGTGAAGGCCAGATCCGTGCCGGTGCGGTATCCCTGGCGCGAGAGGATCGCTGCGATCTGCTGGTCGTTGTGATGCTCGGCGAGTCGGCGGATCAGCTGGATCGTGTCCCCGCCCAGCCGGCGGGTCTCCGGGCCGCGGGCGTTGAGCTTGACGCTGAGCTCGCTGCGCGCGCCGCCCTCCCAGAAGATCTCGGCATCCGCCCGCCGCTCTTTCGCGTTGACGGTGACGACGATCTCCCGGATCAGCGTGCGCAGCAGCTGCTTGCGGTCACGGTCCGTCGTCGTGCTCGCGTCCCACAGCCGTGGCAGATCGCGTGCCAGCGCCGCCAGCGCGCGCCGCTCGGTGTCGGTGAGCGGCTGCGGTCGGGCATGCTCGAGCGCCGCCAGCTTGCCACGCTCACGCTCGACCTCGGCTAGCGCTTCTTCGAGCTTTCGCTCCAAGGTGCGGGCGACCAGCCGGTTCTCGGGCTCGCAGGCGTCGAACTGCCGCTCGGCGCGCTGGGCCTCATACTCGGCGCGCTCCAGCGCGAGACGCTGACCAGCAACGAGCTGCTCGTGCTGGTCCTCGAGCTCGCGGATCGCCCCGGCGGTGGCGGCCACGCCAGCCGGGGTGACTGCCTCGAGGAAGGCGTCGATCACCGCCTTCTCCAGCCTCCCGCCGCCGAGCGTCTGGCAGGTGGACTCGGTGTGGTGAAGAACGTGACCGCGAACGCACGCATAGCGGCGGACCTTGCCGCCGTTGCCGGAATACGCGACTTGCATGCGTCGGCCGCACCGCCCGCAGCGCACCAGCCCTTGCAGCAGGGCGGCTCCCTCGCGTGCGGCGCCGCCTCCCTCGCCGCGTGGTCTCACGTTCGCTCGCAACCGCTGGAGCGTGCCGAGGTACTCAGTCCAGGTGACATAGCCGGGATGGTGCTCGGGCAGGCAGACAGACCACTCTTCCAACGGCACGTCGACGTCGCGGACGCGCAGCCGGCCGTCCGGTCCGACGGTCTTCTCCCGACGCTTGCGGCCGAACACGAACGCGCCGGCATACGCGGGGTTGGTCAGGAAGTCATGCACCGCGCCATAACTGGCGCGCGTCCACCGGATCCGCCGCTGTCCGACCGTGCGGCGCGGCAACTGCTGACCCTCAGCGATCAGCTCCATCACCACCTGCCTGGCTGAGGCGAGCCGCCGCCAAAGCGTGAACACCCGCTCGATCGCGTGCCGCACCTGCTCATCCGGACAGAGCACGATCCGGTCCTCGTCGTCGCGATCGAGCCCGACCGGCAGCGCGAGGCGCAGCTCGCCACGCTCGGCCTTGTTGCGCAGCCCTCCATCCAGACGCGCGCGAATCAGATGCAGCTCCGCCTCGGACATCGTGCCCTTCAGGCCAGCAGCAGCCGATCGTTGAAATCAGCCGGCGAGTACACCCCGTCGGCGTCCGCGATCAGCGTCCCGGTCAACGCACACAGATCCAACAGCTGATGCCAATCAGCCGAGGAGCGCGCCAGCCTGGACACCTCCAGCGCGAGCACCAGCCCAACATGCCCCAGCCCGACCTCGGCGACGAGCTCCTTGAACCCGATCCGCCCCTCGCTCGTCGCGCCCGAGCGACCCGTGTCCTCATCGACCACCACGACCGACGCGGCCGGCCATCCCAACGCGACCGCCCGCTCCCTGAGCGCATACTGCCGCGCGGCGGACTCCACGTGCCGCTCGACCTGATGAAGCGTCGACTGGCGCACATACACCACCGCCCGCCGCCGGCGGTGCTTATCGGTGACCTTCCCGCGCTCACTCACCACGCTCGGCCTCCAACAGCCGCGCCAGCAACCTGGCCAGCATGACCGTCACCTCTCGCTGGCGCTCGGGCGGCAACGTCTCCCACACCGCCGCCGCGACCAGCGCCTCGCTCAACCCCAGCGCGAGCTGTCCCGACATCCGAACCTCCGTTTTCACCGGAGGCTCCACGTCGCCGCGGACACCGCGACCGCAGCAACACAAGCCGCTCACCCAACAACCGCCACGCCGCCGCGGACGCCACCACGCCCAACACCACCGGCTCGGCCGACACACGTGGCAGATCCGTCCAACGCGCCGGAATCGTGCCCACACTCCCATCGACCAGCCGGCAGCGCACCATCGTCTCCCCACGCTCTGTGCGCCAGCCCAGCACCTCGAGCTCGACGCCTCGAAGCCCGCCCGGCGCAGCCACCAGCCGCACCCGCCCGGGCAAAGAACTCACAACATGAGTAGTGCGACGGCTACTCGCCGGGTGTTGGCAAGACGATGATTGCGATCGCGCTCGGTCTCAAAGCGGTCGAGGCCGGCTACCGCGTCCACTACACGACCGCCGCCGACCTCGTGGCCCGCACCAGCCGCGCCGCCGACCAAGGACGCTGGGAGAACACAATGCGATTCTGGGCGGGGCCCCAGGTCCTGATCGTTGACCTGTGCCGATACTGCGACTATGCCGACGTTGTCGTCGTGGTTGGCGTGAAGGCCTTGTTCTGGCTGGTTTCTCGCCGGTCTGGTCGGCTGGCTTGTCGGCATAGTCACAGGCCCTCGAGGAACGCGAGGGTCGCGTCCTTGGGCTTGTAACGGCCGGGCTTGACGTTGGCCGGGGTCACGAGCGCGAGGGCTTTCTCCTTGATGGTGAGGTCGGCGTGGAGATAGGGCTGGGTGGAGCGGACATCCGCGTGCCCCAGCCATAAGGCGATGACGGTCGTGTCGACGCCGGCTTGGAGTAGTGACATCGCGCAGCT
>JAFAZV010000209.1 GCA_019239445.1 Solirubrobacterales bacterium | reverse complement strand
TCGTCTTGAAGCGCCCGGAGAGAAACCCGCGACCGAGCGGCGAGTAGGCGACGAAGCCGATGCCGAGCTCCCGGCAGGTCGGCAGAACCTCGGCCTCGGCGTCGCGCGTCCAGATCGAATACTCAGTCTGCACGGCGGTGATCGGATGAATCGCGTGCGCTCGGCGAATCGTCTCCGGCGCCGCCTCGCTCAGGCCGATGTGGAGGATCTTTCCCTGCTCGATCAGCTCCGACATCGCGCCCACGGTCTCCTCGATCGGCACCTTGGGGTCGACTCGGTGCTGGTAGTACAGGTCGACGTAGTCGGTGCCGAGCCGCCTGAGAGAGCCGTCGATCGAGCTGCGGACGTGCTCTGGTGAGCCGTCGAGCGGCCCGAGCGTCGAGAGCTCGCCCGGAACCGTGCTCGGCTCGATTCGGCGCGCGAACTTGGTTGCGATCAGGTACTCATCGCGCCTGTCCCTGATCGCCCGGCCAACGAGTTCCTCGTTGGTCATCGGCCCGTACAGCTGGGCGGTGTCGAGGAAGTTGATCCCCAGCTCGAGCGCATGCTGAATCGTCGCGGTCGACTCCTTCTCGTCTGCCGAGCCGTAGAACGCCGACATCCCCATGCAGCCGAGGCCGATTGCAGATACCTCCAGCGAACCCAATTTACGTGTGTTCATGCTCGCTCCAGTCAGTTGCCGTGTCGCCGCAGCGTCGCACGCTGCGCTGTATGTTGCTCGCCGTGATTCAGGGATCGAAGCACAACCTCGCGCGACTGGCCGAGGCGACGTACGAGCGGCGGGGCGACTACCCGGCGATGTTCTTCGAAGGGCGCTGGCACAGCTCGGGTGACTTGTTCGACCGCGCCTGCCGCCTCGGCGCCGGCTTGGTCGAGCTCGGCGTACGACCTGGAGATCGCGTCGTCGTAACGATGGCCAACGCGCCCGAGGTCGGCATCGTCTACAACGCGCTGTGGCGCGCCGGCGCGGTCGTCACGCCGGCCATGTTCCTGCTCCCGGCCGAGGACCTGCGACATGTGATTGCTGACGCCGAGGCGGTAGGCGTGATCACGACGCCCGAGTTCGTCGGGAAGGTTCGCGACGCGATCGCCGGCATCGATCTTGAACCGTTCGTCATCTCCACAGGCGAGGTGCAAGACGGAGTCGTAGCGTTGGCGTCACTCGAGCATGGCGCGCCCGCAGCGGCGGTCGAGCGCGACGACGATGATCTCGCTGCGCTGCTCTACACCGGCGGCACAACCGGTCGCGCCAAAGGCGTGATGCTCTCTCACGCGAACCTCCACTACACCGGTCATGCGGCCTACGAGGCCGCGCACATCTCCGGCGTCAATCGCGCGCTCGTCACGTTGCCGCTCTCCCACTCCTACGGGATTCTCGTCACGCTGGCCGGGATGCACGACAGCGAGCGTCCGGTGGCCGTGCTGCTGCGGTGGTTCGATCCCCGTGCGTTTCTCGAGTTGATCGGCGAGCACCAGCTCCAGCTCGCCGCTGTCGTTCCGTCGATGCTGCAGATCCTGCTCTCCCAGCCGCTCGAAGAGCACGATCTCTCCTCCCTCAGCTATCTCACGTCGGGCGGCGCGCCGCTGGCGGCGGAGGTCGAGGCCGAGTTTCGCCGCCGCGTGCCGACGGTGGCCATCCGCCAGGGCTACGGCCTAACCGAAACAGCGGCGCTCATTTCGACCAACCCGACTGGACGCGAGAAGCCGGGCTCGGTTGGCCTGCCGGTCCCCGGATGCTCAGTGCAGATCGTGGACGAGCTGGGGCGTGAGCTTCCGGCGGGCGAGGCCGGCGAGGTGTGCT
Source organism: Solirubrobacterales bacterium (assembly GCA_019239445.1). GTDB lineage: Bacteria > Actinomycetota > Thermoleophilia > Solirubrobacterales > Solirubrobacteraceae > Palsa-465. Next base: position 2,411 of record JAFAZV010000209.1, on the reverse strand, counting down.
GCACATCACCGGGAGTGATGCGCGGCTACTGGGACTCGCCCGAGGCGACGGCGCAAGCGCTCCGCGGAGGCCGCTTGCACACGGGTGACATCGGCTACCTCGACCAGGACGGTTACCTGTTCATCGTCGACCGCAAGAAGGACGTGATCATCCGCGGCGGCTTCAACGTCTACCCGCGTGACATCGAGGATGCATTGCTCGAGCATCCCGCCGTGCAGCTGGCCGGCGTCGTCGGCCGGCCGGACCCGGTGCACGGGGAAGAGGTCGTCGCGTTCGTATCGCTTCACGCCGGCGCCGAGGTGACGGTCGAGGAGCTCTTCGACTGGGGACGCACGCGGATCGGCGGCTACAAGTATCCGCGCGAACTGCACATCGTGGACGCGATCCCGCTGACGGCAGTTGGGAAGATCGACCGCAAGAGCCTGCGCCAGGCCCTGCTGACCGTTGGCTGACGGACTCGGCCCCGGCTCGTGAGCCCGCGCCGGCGGGTGGTGTCCGTCCTCGTGCTCGCGGCCGCCTGCGCCGCCTCGGTTGCAGGCGTTGCCTGTGCTGCAGACGCGCGCGCCGCCCGCGCCGGATCAGCCGCTGCGGTGCCTCTCGACCCCGCGTCGCCTTGGCCGGAAATGCGCCGCGACGCGCGCAACACCGGCGCCAGCCCGATCGTGGCGCGGTATCACGGAGACCGCCCGTGGGCGTTTCGCACCGAGCGCGGCGTCTTCTCGACGCCGGTCATCGGCGGCGACGGGACCGTCTACGTCGGTTCGGCTGACACTTACTTCTACGCCATCGCGCCGGACGGCCGGCTCCGCTGGCGACTGAAGACCGGAGGCATCATCGATGCCGGCGCGGCACTGGCGCAGGAGAGCTCCCGCCGCCGAGCGGCAACTTTAACCTTCGGCTCGGCGGACGAGCGGCTCTACCACCTCGATCCGGGCGCAACGCGCCCGCGGATTCTGTGGAAGTTCCGTCCGACTGTCGCGCCCGTCAAAGGGCAGCAGGTCAATTGGTGGGAGGGACCGGTGGCGATCGGTCCTGGCGGCAACATCTATGCCGGCAACACCGGCGGCACCGCTTATGGCCTGACGCCTCGCGGCAGGCTTGCCTGGCGGTTCACGAGCGGCGGATCGATGTGGACTGAACCCGCGTTCGCCGCTGACGGAGGCAGCTTCTGGGGATCGCTCGACCTCAACGTCTATCACCTCGCCGCTTCGGGCCGGCCGCTGTGGCGTACGTTCACGCCGGGGTTCGTCATCTCTTCCCCGGCGATCGGCTCCGACGGGACGGTTTACGTCGGGTCGTTCGACTCCAAGCTGTACGCCCTCGACCCGGCCACCGGAACGCCGCGTTGGACGTTCAAGACCAGCGATCACATCTATGCCTCGCCGGCGCTCGGGCACGACGCCAGAGGTCGTACCGATGCGATCTACATCGCCTCCGCCGACGGCTCTGTGTACGCGCTCACGCCACGTGGGCGGCTCCGCTGGCGCTACGACACCGGCGATCCCGTCCGCTCCTCCCCCGTCCTCAGCCGCGCGCCAAACGGCGAGGCCCGCCAGATCCTCTACGTCGGATCCTCCAACGGCAAGCTTTACGCGCTGAACACCGACACCGGCCGCCGGCGCTGGTCGTTCGACACGACGCCGGATGACCCCCAGCTACGTGACCGCAACGATCTCAACGCCTCGCCGGCGCTGGGGCGCCATGGCGTGCTGATCGCCGGCGAGCACGGCTACGTCGACTACGTTCCCTACGACTTCTGCCTGCACCGGATCGATCCGCGCTGCTCGACCGACCCGAGCAGCGAGTTCGGCAATGAACTCGATCGCGTGTTTCCGGTTAGCCCGGGCGGGAGCACCCTGAGGAGCACCGCGCTCTCCGGTGTCTCGCCGGCCACCGTGCTGAACCTGCGCCTGGTCGTGCGCCATCACGGCCGGAGCGTCAATGCGGCGATGCTCGACCCGGCGCGAGTCCTTACCGTCTCGCCGCGTTTTCGCTTCACGGCCCAGGAGTCGGGCGACGGGCATTATCTCTACGTCGTCCCGCGCGGACTGCTGAGGCCAGGTACGACTTACCGGCTGCGAATCTCCGGGGCCTACACCGACAACGGGCTGAACATGGGGAACTTCAACCCGACGGGTCGGGTCGCCGGGCATTTCCACCAGACGATCGTCGTTCGCACCCGCAGCTTCCCGGCTCACGACGCGCTACCGCTCGGGGCGCACGCCACGCGCGTCAGCGCCGTGACGATCAAGCGCCTGGCTGTGCCGATGCCCGCGTTCCTGCCTTCGGTGAACCAGATCGGCTTCGACAGCTACGACTGGATCGCGGCGACCATCCTGCGCGGGCACGGCAGCGTTCTCGAGTGGGTAATTGGCGCCTACCGTGACGCCCACGGTGTGGAGCGGGTCGAT
>JAFAZV010000157.1 GCA_019239445.1 Solirubrobacterales bacterium | reverse complement strand
AGTTCGAGGAGGCGGTGCGGTTCATGGACGACCGGCGCGGGATCGTCGCCAAGATCGTTCTCGAGCACGCCTGAGTTTCAGCGAAAGGACCGAGATGGCGACGATGCACAGCGGCGGCTACGACGAGAAGAAGAACGGAAGGCGAAGCGCCGACTGGCTCGAGCGCCGTGACCTCGACGGCTTTCTTCACCGCTCGTGGCTCAAGGCGACCGGCGTCGGCGACGAGAGTTTCCGCGGCCGCCCCGTGATCGGCATCTGCAACTCGTGGTCGGAGCTCGTCAACTGCAACATCCACCTGCGCGGCCTGGCCGAGGCGGTCAAGCGCGGAGTTATCCAGGCCGGCGGGTTCCCGCGCGAGTTCCCGGTCATGTCGCTCGGCGAGTCGTTGATGAAGCCGACCACGATGCTCTACCGCAACCTCATGGCGATGGACGTCGAGGAGTCGATCCGCTCCTATCCGCTCGACGGCGTCATCCTGCTCACCGGCTGCGACAAGACGAACCCGGCCTCGATCATGGGCGCGTGCTCGGCCGATATCCCGACGATCGTCGTCACCGGCGGCCCGATGCTGAACGGCCACTGGCGAGGCAAGGAGCTCGGCTCGTGCTCCGACTGCTGGCACTACCACGAGGAGCTGCGCCGCGGGCGAATCACCGAGGAGGAGTTCGTCGAGATCGAGAACTCGATGTCGCGCTCGAACGGGCACTGCATGACGATGGGAACCGCCTCGACGATGGCGTGCGTGACCGAGGCGCTCGGGCTGGCGCTGCCGGGCACAGCCGCGATTCCCGCCGTCGACTCGCGGCGGGCGCAGTCCGCCGAAGCAGCTGGGCGACAGATCGTCGCGCTCGTCGAGCGCGGGACGCGGCCCTCGGACATCCTCACCCCGCACGCGTTCGAGAACGCGATCCGCGCCCTGCATGCGATCTCCGGCTCGACCAACGCGATCATCCACCTGATCGCCTACGCCGGCCGCGTCGGGATCGAGCTGCCGCTGTCGCTGTTCGACGACCTCTGCGCGACGACGCCGTGGCTCGTCAACCTCAAGCCCGCCGGCGCCCACCTGATGGAAGACTTCTACTACGCCGGCGGGCTACCCGCCGTGCTCGCGCAGATCGGGGACCTGCTGCACGAAGACGCCATGACGGTGACCGGGGAGACCTTGGGCGACAACCTCTTGAACGTGCCGACGGAGATCATCGATGAAAACGTGATCCGGCCGCGCTCGGATCCGCTCGACGCCGGCGGCTCACTCGTCGTCCTGCGGGGGAACCTGTGCCCGGACGGAGCTGTGATGAAGATCTCAGCTGCGGATCAGCGGCTACTCGCGCACGAGGGGCGCGCGGTCGTATTCGAGGACATCAACGACCTCGCTGAGCGTGTCGACGATCCGGATCTGGACGTCGACGAGAACTCGGTGATGGTGCTGAAGGGTGCGGGTCCGGTTGGAGCCCCGGGTATGCCGGAATGGGGGCACCTTCCGATACCCGCGAAGCTGCTGCGCCGCGGCGTGAACGACCTTCTGCGGATCTCCGACGCGCGCATGAGCGGGACCTCCTACGGAGCCGTCGTCCTGCACGTCGCGCCGGAGTCGGCGGTCGGAGGACCGCTCGCGCTGGTTCGCACGGGCGACCCGATCCGGCTCGACGTCGAAGCCCGGGCGCTCGACATGCTCGTGGACGACGCTGAGCTCGGGCGCCGGCGGGAAGCGTGGACGCCGCCGGCGCTCAAGGATGAGCGTGGATATCGCCGGCTCTATGAAGACCACGTGCTGCAGGCCAACGAGGGCTGTGACCTCGACTTCCTCCGCGGTCGTTCGGCGATCATCATGGATACCGTCACCTACCTGTAGTCATGGGCAGCGCATCGGAGTTCTCCGGCCGCACCGCGCTCGTCACCGGTGGGGCGGGTGACATCGGCGCCGCGGCCGCGCGGCGATTGCGCAGCGGCGGCGCGCAGGTCGCTGCGTTCGACATCCGCGAGGCCGAGCTCGACGGGGTGCTCTCGATCACCGGCGACGTCACGCGCTCCGAGGACATCGAAGGCGCGGTGCGCCGCGTCGAGCGCGAGCTGGGTCCACTCGACGTCATGGTCTGCGCGGCCGGCGTGAGCGGCGAGTCGCTGCGGACGGTCGACGTGTCGGACGAGGAATGGCATCGCGTGTTCGCGATCAACTGTGACGGCGTGTTCTTCGGCGACCGTGCCGCCGCGCGCGTGATGGTGCCGCGCGGCTACGGGCGCATCGTCAACGTCGCCTCGATCGCCGGCAAAGAAGGAAATCCGATGGCCAGCGCCTACTCGGCCTCGAAGGCGGCGGTGATCGCGATGACGAAGTCGATCGGCAAGGATCTCGCGGAGAGCGGCGTGCTCGTCAACTGCGTCGCGCCCGCCGTCATCGAGACGCGGATGCTCGGCGACATGAGCGAGGAGCACGTGTCCTACATGATCGAGCGCATCCCGATGAAGCGGATGGGTCGTCCGGAGGAGGTCGCGGCGCTGATCGCCTTCCTCAGCTCAGAGGAGTGCAGCTTCTCGACCGGGGCGGTGTTCGACCTCTCCGGCGGGCGCGCAACGTACTAAGCGGCGACCTTGAGTCCTCATAGTGCGCCTCCGCCCCCCGGCCAGGTCAGAGGGCGAGCGCCGCCACCGCCGCCACCGCTGTACTCTGCCGCGCCGTGGCCGCCACCGCCCTGCCCCTCCCGCCGACCTCGCTGCTGACCCGCGTCGGCACCGTGGAGGGCGCCGACCCCGTGGAGTTCTATCTCGGGGAGGGCGCGCGACTGCGGGGGGTCACCGAGGAGATGCTGCCGGCGGACTGGCACTGGGATGGTAAGCGGGTGCTCGACTTTGGCTGTGGCGCGGCGCGGGTGCTGCGCCAGTTCGCCACCGAGGCCGAGCGCGGGGTGTTCTGGGGCTGCGACATCGATACAGAGAGCATCGTTTGGGATCAGGCGAACCTGACCCCTCCGTTTCACTTCTTCCAGAACGCGATCACCCCACCGCTGTCACTTTCGAGTCAGTCGCTCGACGTCATCATTGCCATGTCGGTGTTCACTCACATCGGCGAGCTGTGGAGCGACTGGCTGCTCGAGCTGCACCGGCTGCTCGACGATGGTGGGATCCTGATCGCGAGCTTCCTCGGGGCGGGGATTTGGGAGGGGCTGGTGCTTGAGGAGTATCGCGAGGATGAGATCGGGATGTCGGTGTTGCACGGGTGGGAGGGTCCCGATGCCTGGGTGTTTCACTCGGAGTGGTGGCTGCGCGAGCACTGGGGCCGTGGCTTCGATGTCATCGGCGTCAAACCGCCTCCGCGAGCGCCGGATGGCTCGGCTCAAGTCACGCACAGTTACATCGCGCTGCGCACACGTCCTGTTCAGCTCAGCAAGGCCGAGCTCGAGCGCATCGTCCCCGGTGACGCCCGGGAGGTGGCGGGTCTTCAGACCAGCCTGCGCCTCGCGCAGCGGGAGTCGAGCGAGCTCGCGGCCCGGCTGCCGTCACCGAGCCGGCGCGAGCTCGTGCGCCGGCGACTGGCCGCGATCAAGCGCCTGCCTCGTCGAGGAGGAAGCCTCTCGACCGCCAGCCTTACCCGCAGGCTCCGAGCCCGCGTCCGGCGCCCGCGTCGCACACGCACGTAGTGCCGCTCAGCCGGCGAGCACCGCCACCGCCGGCTGAGCGAGAGCGGGCCGATGCACGACGATCGTCGCCTGCATGAAGGCGTGGAACTCGCAGATCAGGTGGAAGGTGCCGGGCCTGGTGAGGACGATCGTCTTGCTCTGCGCGCGCCGGAGCGGGCCGGTGTCAGGTCCCGGCCACGCTGAAGTCGCAGTATGCGCCGCGGTGTCCTGGTTGACGAACGTAACTCGCGTTCCGACGACGGCTGACGTGCTCCCGGGATGAAACGCGAAGCCCCTGATCAGCACGCGCATCGCGGGCG
>JAFAZV010000118.1 GCA_019239445.1 Solirubrobacterales bacterium | reverse complement strand
TCGGCGATCGGCTTGCCGAAGGTCCGTCTTTCCTGGCTGTATCGGAGGGCCAGTTCCAGAGCCCTCTGCGCGAGCCCCACGCCGCGGGCGGCGACGTTCACCCGCCCCAGCTCGAGCGCGTCCATCATCTGCCCAAAGCCCTTGTTCAGCCCCGCGTCCTCGCCACCGAGGATGTTGTCCGCCGGCACGCGGTAGCCGTCGAACACCAGCTCCGTCGACTCGACGCCCTTGTAGCCCATCTTCTTGATCTGCGGCGGGACGTTGAAGCCCTTGTACGGGCCGACGTTCTCGGCTGCCCCCGGCTCCTTCTCGGCGATGAAGCACGTGAGTCCGCGATGCTTCGGCTCGGCGCCCGGGTCGGTGCGGACGAGCACGAAGACGAGGCCGGCGCGTAGGCCGTTCGTCACCCACATCTTCGTTCCGTTGATCTCGTACGCGGCGTCGTCTGAGAGCTTCTTGGCGCTCGTCTTGATCGCCGCCACGTCGGAGCCGAGCTCGGGCTCGGAAAGGCTGAAGGCGGCCCGGATCTCGCCCGTGGCCATCTGAGGCAGGTACTTCTGCTTCTGCTCCTCGGTGCCGAACTTCATCAGCAGATACGAGCCGATGAAGTGCGTGTTGACGATCCCGGAAATCGAGATCCAGCCTCGCGAGAGCTCCTCGACGATCATCGCGTACGTCGTCAGGTCGAGCCCCATGCCGCCGTACTCCTCCGGGATCGTGACCCCGAACAGCCCAAGCTCCTTCATCTGGTCGACGATCGGCTCCGGGAAGGCGTCCTCGTGGTCGTAGTGCTCGGCGGTCGGGATGATCTGCTCGTCGGCGAACTGGCGAACCATCTCGCAGATGGCGCGCTGTTCGTCGGTCCTTTCGCCGTATGCGCTGGCTACCGCCACGTTTTCGAGCGTAACAAGAGTGCTTCGCGGAGGGCGAGTTCGGGGGTCTTCGGGCCTCAGGGGGTGCATAGCCCGAAAAACTTCCAAAGACCTACGTGTGGCAGCCCTGGCCGCCCGCCAGCACGGGAACGTAACGGTCGGGCAGCTGCACGCCGCGGGGCTAACGAAGGAGGCCATCCTCCACCGCGTCCGCGCCGGCCGCCTCTTCCGCGAGCACACCGGCGTCTACTCGGTAGGCCGCCCGGCCAAAACGGCGCTGGAGCGCGCGTCGGCGGCCGTCCTCGCCTGCGGCAAAGGCGCCGCCCTCAGCCACCGCTCCGCCCTCTGCCTGTGGGGCTTCGCCGAGCGCTGGCACGCGCCACCGTACGACGTCATCGCCACCACAGACCGGCGGCCCAAGGGCATCAACGTCCACGTCTGCCGAGGCCTGACGCGCACGGACCTCCGCACCCACCACGGCATCCGCGTCACCAGCCCCGCCCGCACGATCCTCGACAACGCAGCGGCGCTGCCACAAGACCGACTCCGGCGAATCGTCAACGACAAGCTCCGCACCCGCGAAGTCAGCCCGGCGGCGCTAGCGGACGTGCTGGCGCGATTTCCGCTCCATCGCGGTACGAAGCTCCTACGCGCCATCGTCGACGACTCCGCTGACGGTCTGACGGACTCGGAGTTCGAGGACGAGTTCCGCCCCTTCTGCCCGCGGCACGGGCTACCGGTACCCGAGTTCGGCCTGTACATCGCCGGCCACCGCACCGACGCCGTGTTCAAGGACGCCAAGTTGATCGTGGAATGCGATGGATGGACGTTTCACAAAACGCGTGAGCGCTTCGAGCGAGACCGGGATCGCGACGCCGACACGCTCGCCGCCGGCTACGCCACCGTGCGCATCACCAAGCGCCGGATCCGCGGAGCACCGGAGCGCGAGGCCGCCCGACTGAGAAAGATCGTCCGCCAGAGAACCGGCGGCGGGTAACCCGCGGCTACCCCGGAGCCCGCGGCTACCCGCGCGTTTGCGCCACCGGCGCGTTCTGCGCCTCGGTCTTCACGCCGTGGCTCCACGGCGACTCCGGCCGCTCCTGCAGCTCGCCGTCGAGCTCGATGTCGACGCGCTCGTTGAAGAAGCACACGAGCCCCTCGATCCGAGACGCCTCGGCGATCGGCGCCCGATAGCACCAAACAAGGTCGGAGACGACCTCGCCGCTCGAGAGCTGAACCGAGTGGTAGCTCGCCTCGCCCTTGTACGGGCAGCGGCTGACGGTCTCGCTGTCCAGCAGCGGGACGAGCACCTCCTCGCGCGGCAGGTACCAGCGCGGCGGCAGGTTCGACTCGAACAACGCGGTCGGCCGGACGCTCTCCGCGAGCAGTTGGCCATCGAGCGAGACGCGCACGTGGCGATCGCTGGAGAGCACGTCGACGCGGTGGTAGGGATCGCGCGGGTGCACGAGCACCTCGTCGTCCTCCTCGTACCAGCGATCGACGCGGTTCCAGTAGAACGCGATCCGGTCCTTGAGCGCCGGCGGCGCCTCCGGGATCGGGTCGGGGTAGTACCACGCACCAGCCTCGACCACATGTTCGCCGGCCCTGATCGTGTAGTACGACGCCTCGCCCTTCTTCGGACAACGCGTCACGCGGTCCGACGGCTCGAGCAGGTCCCCGCGCACGTCTTCCGGCGGGAAGTAGTAGATCGGCTGATGTCCGGACTCGTGCAACAGCATGACCGCGCGGCTGTCCGCCACGGTCTCCTCGCCGACCACGACGCGAACCCGCTTCGGGCTCGGCTCGAGATACAGCGCCCGTCCCGGCGCCGGCGGCTCGAAGTTGAAGCGGCCACCTGGCTTACGCCCGAGCGGCCCGCTGCCCGTCATCAGACCCATACCTGCACCCAGCTTACAGAGGTGGCTCCGCCGGCCGACGACGATCTCGGCTCAGCTTGCCACGACGATCCCGAGCCACACGATCGCCAGCGACACGAGGAAGATCGCCGCGTCGAGCACGTGCCACTCGGGCCGGCGCATATGGGCGGCGATGAGGACGCCGACGACCACCACGAGGCTGAGCTTGACCTGGAGCGTCGAATCGCTCCAGCGATGAAAGTGCGACGCCATCGCCACCCCGGTGAGCACGAGGACGCCCACCGCCGCGACCGTACCGATCCCGAACCGGCGCGCCGCTGCCCGCAGCGGCCCACGATCGCCCGCGGCCGAGTTGCCCCGCAGCACGGGCACCACCACTGCGGCCAGCATCAGCTGTCCGCCGACGAAGAACGCCATCGCCAGCAGATGCAGCCACAGGACGCCGTTCCAGAAGGTCATCGCGTCCGATGGTGGCAGACTGCCCGCCCCGATGAACTTCGCGCTCGACGTCGTACAAGCCATGCCGCCGGAGCGATGCGCGCTGGTGGAGATCAGCCGCGGCGGACGCCGGCGAGAGTGGTCGTTCGGCGAGATCGCCGAGCGCTCGGCGAACCTCGCGGGCACGTTCACCCACTGCGGCGTGGCCCGCGGCGACTGCGTGATGATCGTGATCGGCAACCGGGCGGAATGGGTGCTGTCGATGCTTGCCTGCTTTCGCATCGGCGCCGTCGCTCTGCCGTGTCACGAGCAGCTGCGTGCCCATGACCTGCGCGTGCGACTGTACGCCGCTGCGCCGAAGCTGATCGTCAGCGACGAGCGCAACCTGGCGGAGCTCGAGGCCGCCGCGCCCGGGTGTCCGGTGCTGACGATCCCCGACCCGTCGCTGTTCAACGCCCCGCCGGCGTCGGCGGTCGACCTCGATCCGGCCGATCCGTGCCTGATCACGTTCACCAGCGGCACCACCGGCGAGCCGCAGGGGATCGTCCATGGCCAGCGCTACCTGCCCGGGCAGCGGCTCCAGGCCGAGCACTGGCTCGACGCCTGGCCCGGAGACCTCGTGTGGTGCACCGCAGCCAGCGGGTGGTCCAAGTCGGCGCGTAACGCGTTCATCGCGCCATGGCTCCGCGGGGCCAGCGCGCTGCTACACGACGCCCGTTTCGACCCGCACGAACGCCTCGAGATCGCCGCCGCGGAGCGCGTCAACGTCCTGTGCATGGCGCCGACCGAGTACCGCGTGATCGCCAAGCGGACCGAGCTGCGCCCGCTGCCCGCCCTGCGCACGATGGTCGCGGCCGGCGAGGCGCTCAACCCGGAGGTGCTGCGGGCATTTCGCGAGACGACCGGCCTCGAGATTCGCGACGGCTATGGCCAGACCGAGACCGGCCAGCTCACGGGCATGCCGATCGGCGAGCCCGTACGGCCAGGATCGATGGGACGAGCGCTGCCGGGCGTCGAGCTCACAGTCGATGACGGCGAGCTAGTGCTCCGCGATCCCGCCAGCGACCCGACCTTCTTCGTCGGCTATGTCGGCGGCAGGCCGGCGCCGGCCAGCGGCCCATGGCGAACCGGCGACCGGGTTCAGCAGGACGAGGACGGTTACCTGTACTTCGTAGGGCGCGCGGATGATCTGATCATCTCGGCGGGTTACCGGATCGGACCGTTCGAGGTGGAGTCGGCGCTCGTGTCGCACGCCGCCGTTGCTGAGGCGGCCGCGGTCGCGGCGCCTGACGAGGAGCGAGGCGCAGTGGTGCGCGCAATCGTCGTGCTGCGCGACGGCTTCGCGCCGAGCGGCGAGCTCGCGACCGAGCTCCAAGAGCACGTCAAGCGCGAGACGGCGCCGTACAAATACCCGCGAATCGTCGACTTCGCCCCTGAGCTGCCGAAGACGGCAAGCGGCAAGATCCGCCGCGCGATGTTGCGGGCTCAGTAGCCGCTGCTCTTGTACGGCGTCCCGCCGCCGGACGCGGATGCACCGGAGCTCGAGGCGGCACTGGACGAGGCGGCACTGGACGAGGTGGCACCCGACGACCCGGCGCTCGACGAGCCGCCACCGACCACCAGCGCGCCCTGCATCCCCGCCTGCCGGTGGCCGGGAATCGGGCAGAAGAACGTGTACTTGCCGGCCTGGCTGGCGTTCACCTTGAGCGTCGCCGAGGCGCCCGGCGCGATGTCGCCGGTGCTGACGACGCCGCTCGGCGTCTGCACCGACAGCGCGTGGGTGACGCTGCCGGTGTTCTTGACCGTGATCGTGATCGTGCCGGTGTGAGCCACGATGGCGCTCGCCGGGGTTATCTTGAACTCCGACTCGCTCAAGGTCAGGGAAGCGCCAATGGCGCCGCCACCCGTGCCCGCCACCGGCGTCCCGGCAGCTTTCGACGACGAAGACGACGAAGAGGACGAGCCGCAGCCGGCCACCGCGAACCCGGCCACTACGACGACGAGCGCTGCAAACCGGGTCATGCGGGTAAGGACGCCCGCAGACGGAAAAACGTTCCCCGCTAGATTCGGCATCCGGAGATGACTGAACGACGTCCAGTGATTGGTATCTGCACCGCCCTCGAGCAAGCGCGCTGGGGACGTTGGGATCGCCGCGCCGCCCTTCTCGCGCTCGAGTACATCACCGCGGTTCAAGCCGCGGGTGGTCTCGTGCTGCTGATCCCGCCCGACCCGTTGCTAGCCGAAGACCCCGACGAGATGCTCGAGCGCATCGATGGCCTGATGCTCGCGGGCGGGGCCGACATCGATCCCTCCTCCTACGGCGCCGAGCGTCATCCGGAGACGAACCGCACCGTGCCCGAGCGCGACCGCTCCGAGATCTCGCTCGCGCGCGGGGCGTACGAACGCGACATCCCCGTGCTCGGAATCTGCCGCGGCATGCAACTGCTCAACGTCGCGCTGGGCGGCACCCTGCGCCAGCACCTGCCCGACGTGGTCGGCCACGAGGAGCACCGCCGCAACCCCGGGAGCTTTGAGAACTCAGATCACGACGTGATCCTCGACGCGGGCTCGCTCGCGGAGCGGGCCGCCCGTGAGCGGATCCACGGCACGAAGTCTCATCACCACCAGGGCGTCGACGAGCTCGGAGAGGGACTGGTGGTCACCGGTGTCTCTGCGCTCGACGACCTGCCGGAAGCGATCGAGGCGCCGAGCCGGCGCTTCGTGCTGGGCGTCCAGTGGCATCCGGAGGCGGACGAGAAAAGCCGCGTCGTCGGCGCGCTCGTCGACCAGGCGCGCGAGTACCGCGACGAGCGCGAAGGCGCTGCCGCCTAGCTCGCATGTGACACACGCCTCAGCGCAACAGTCGTGGCTCGGGGTATCCGGCTTCCCGCACCGCCCCAGTGACATCCTCGGCATGGGCGACGCTGCGGGTTTCGAGCACGAGCTGGACCGCCGTCTCGCGCACGTGCAGCTCGACCCCCTCCCGGATGTGCTGAACGTCCCGCAGGTTCGCCCCGCGGCTCGCCACCAGCGCGAGCAGCCGGGCCAGCGATCCCGGCCGGTCGGACATCCGCGCCAGCAGCACGAGCCGGCGCCCTGACTGGCTCTCGTGCCGCCGCGCGACATCCGCCAGCAGCCCGGCGTCCACGTTGCCGCCTGACAACACGACCGCCGTCGTCGCGTCTCGGGCGGGCGGAATCCGCCCCGAGAGCAACGCCGCCACGCCCACCGCGCCCGCGCCCTCGACCACGAGCTTGGCGCGCTCGAGCAGGAACACCATCGCCTCGGCGACCTCGTCCTCGCCGACAACGACGATCCTGTCGACCCAGCGCTTGATCAGCGGCAGCGTCAGCTCGCCGGGCCGCTTGACCGCGATGCCATCGGCGATCGTCAGCGCCGAGTCGACCGCGACCGCCACGCCCCGCTCGAGCGAGGTCGGGAACGGCGCGCACGTCTCGACCTGGACACCGATGACTTGAACCTCCGGGCGCACCGACTTGAGCGCAATCGCGATGCCGCTGATCAGCCCGCCGCCGCCGATCGGCACGATCACTCGCGCCACGTCCGGGACCTGCGTCAGAAGTTCGACTCCGAGGCCGCCCTGACCGGCCACGATCTCGGGGTCGTCGAACGGGTGCACGAACGCGACGTCGCCGCGCGCCGCACGCTCGCGCGCCGCCGCCAGCGCCTCGTCGACCGTGCCCGTGGTCAGGCTGATGCGCGCGCCGAGCTCGGCCGCGGCTTCGACCTTGGCGATCGTGGCGCCTTCGGGAACGAACACCTCGCAGCCGACCCCCCGAGCGCGAGCCGCGTAGGCGACCGCCTGCGCGTGATTGCCGGCGCTGCCGGTGACGACCCCGCGTGCGCAGCGATCGCCGAGCGAGTCGAGCTTCGCCAGCGCGCCGCGGAGCTTGAACGACCCGGTGCGCTGCAGGTTCTCGGCTTTGAGCACGACCGTGCTGCCGGCCCGCTGGGAGAGCGTCTTCGAGCTCACGACCGGGGTCTCGCGCACGACGCCCTCCCCAGCTCGGCGCGCGCGCTCGATGTCCTTGAGCGTCGGGCGCTCAGGTGCCGCGCCGGCGGGCGCCGAGGACGCAGTCTCAGTCGCCAACCGCCACCACCGCGTCGATCTCGACCCGTGCCCCGAGCGGTAGCGCCGCCACCCCGATCGCCACTCGCGCCGGGGGACTCGACTCAAAGAATGACGCGTACACCTCGTTGACCTCGGCGAACGTCGACATGTCGGTCAGGTAGACCGTCAGCCGCAGCGCGTCGCCCAGGTTCGCGCCTGCCGCAGCGCACACCGCCGAGAGGTTCTCGAGGCAGCGTCCTGCCTGCTCGCCCGCGGTTCGTCCCACCAGCTCACCGCTCTTCGGGTCGATCGGAACCTGACCCGAGCAGAACAGCAGTCCGCGGCTGCGCACCGCGTGCACGTACGGTCCGACTGCCGCCGGGGCATCCGGAGCGCTCACCGGCTCACGGGACACGGGCAATGGCTTCTCCTCCTCCTGGTCGAGCTTTGTCGCTGCGAGAGTACTCGCACACCCCGGGGGTAGCCTGCAACTCGTGGCCAACAGCCTCGCCGCCGAGACCTCTCGCTACCTGCTCCAGCACAAGGACAACCCGGTGGACTGGTTCGCGTGGGGTGAGGAGGCGCTCGAGCTGGCGCGCACGCGCGACATCCCGCTGCTCGTCTCGATCGGCTACTCGGCCTGCCACTGGTGTCACGTGATGGAACACGAATCCTTCGAGGATCCGGACATCGCGTCGGTGATGAACGAGCGCTTCGTCTGCATCAAAGTCGATCGCGAGGAACGCCCCGACATCGATGCGATCTGCATGGAGGCCTGCCAGGCCATGACCGGCCACGGCGGCTGGCCGCTGAACGCCTTTCTCACTCCGGAGAAGGTGCCCTTCTACGCCGGCACCTACTTCCCGCCCGAGTCTCGGCAGGGGCTGCCAAGCTGGCGTCAGGTCCTCCTCGCGGTCGCCGAGGCGTGGCAGGACCGCCGCGAGGAGATCCGCCAGCAGAGCGAGCGCGTGGTCGCCTCGCTCGGCGCGACCGCGCGCATCCAGCCCTCCTCCGAACCAATTCGCGAAGAGCTACTGAGCCGGGCAGTGAGCAACCTGCGCGCGTCGTACGACGGCATCAACGGCGGCTGGGGCGGCGCGCCGAAATTCCCCGCCGCCTCGACGATCGAGCTGCTGCTCGCCCGCGGAGAGCGCGAGATGTCGCTCTTCACCCTGCGCGCGATGGCCAACGGCGGAATCTACGACCAGATCGGCGGCGGCTTCTCGCGCTACTCGGTTGACGCGCGGTGGACGGTGCCGCATTTCGAGAAGATGCTCTACGACAACGCGCTCTTGGCGCGGGCTTACCTGCACGGGTGGCAGGCGTCGGGCGAGCCGCGCCTGCGCAAGGTGTGCTGCGAGACTCTGGACTGGGCACTGCGCGAGCTGCGGGGTCCGGAAGGAGGCTTCTGCAGCTCCCTCGACGCGGATTCCGAAGGGGTAGAAGGAAAATATTATGTGTGGAGGTTCGACGAGCTTCGTGACGTGGTCGGTCCGTCGGACGCGGCCCCTGCGGTTGACTACTTCGGCGCCAGCGAGCGGGGGAACTTCGAGCACGGGCTGAACGTGCTCGAGGCGCGGGGACCGGTGCCCGAGCGCCTCGCGGAGATCAAGGCGGCACTGTTCGAAGCGCGTAGCAGGCGCGTCCGTCCTGGGCTCGACGACAAGCGCCTGACAGCGTGGAACGCACTGATGATCTCGGTCTTGGCCGAGGCTGGAGCGGTGCTCGACCGCAGCGACTACGTCGATGCCGCGGTTGCCTGCGCGTCGTTTCTGCTTTCAAAACTTCGCGACGCGGACGGCCGCCTGCTGCGGACCTGGAAGGACGGCCGCGGGCGGCTGAACGCCTACCTCGAGGACCACGCGTTCCTGCTCGAGGCTCTGATCACGCTGTACGAATCGACGTTCGAGCCGCGGTGGTACCACGAGGCGGTCCGGCTCGCGGACGCACTCATCGAACGCTTCTCGGACGAAGAACGCGGCGGCTTCTTCACCACCGCGGTCGACCACGAGGCGCTCGCCGCCCGCCGCAAGGATCTCGAGGACACGCCGATTCCCTCGGGGAACTCGGCCGCGGCGCTCGGGCTGCTGCGCCTCGCGCTCCTGTCGGGAGAGGGTCGCTACGAGCGCTATGCGCTCGGCGTCCTGCGACTGCTATTCGAGCTCGCCGTCCGCCACCCGCACGCGTTCGGTCATCTGCTGCAGGCCGCAGACTTCTATCTGGCTCCGGTGCGTGAGGTGGCGATCGTGGGACCGGACAGCCGCCCGCTCGAGCGCGTCGTGCGCAGCGAATACCGCCCGCATCTGGTCTTGGCCGGCGGCCCCGCCGACGGCGTCCCCCTGCTGGAAAATCGCGCGCCGGTAAACGGCCGGGCTGCCGCTTACGTCTGTGAGCATTTCGTATGTCAGGCCCCGGTGACCACGCCCGAGGATCTGGCTGCCGCTCTCGGCTAGTGTGCCTGCGGGCAGGGCACCGCTAGAGCACCGGCAGGTAGCGCTCTAGCTCCCAGGGCGTCACCTGCACCCGGTAGTCCTCCCACTCCTGGCGCTTGATCTCGATATAGCGGTTGAACATGTGCTCGCCGAGCGTGCGCAGGACGAGCTCCGATTGCGCGGTTAGCTCGATCGCTTCACCCAGCGTGGCGGGCAGCTGCTCGACTCCGAGGCGCCGGCGCTCGTCGGGCGAGAGGTGGTAGAGGTTCTTCTCCATCGGCTCGGGCAGCTCGTAGCCGTGCTC
>JAFAZV010000069.1 GCA_019239445.1 Solirubrobacterales bacterium | reverse complement strand
GCGATCAAGCAGCGCGTGCGGCGCCCGCTCGCGCTCGCCTACCGCGGGGCCGCCGGGCTGTAGAGGCTCGCCGCCGGCGATCCGCCGGGCTTGACCTGAGGCCACCAGGCGGATCTGCTCCGCACTCAACCCGACCTGGAGCGCCACGCGGAGCATGTTCGACGCCGCGAGCGTCGTGTGCCCGTAGGGGGCGTCGCTCGCGAGCAGGATCTGACCCGGCGGAACGAGCGAGAACAGCGTCATCAGGTCGGCCGGCATCCACCAGGCGGTGTCGAACAGCAGGTTCGGGTGCTCGGGCGCGACGCGCCAGATCCACGACAGGTCGCAGATGCCCGCGTGGGCGAGGATCAGGCGCGCGTTCGGGAACTCATCCGCCAGCTCGACCGCGTGCAGGCCGAGGGCGGGGATCCCGCGGCCAGCGTGGACCAGCACCGGCAGCGTTCGCTCGTCGGCAAGAGCGACGACGCGCCGTACCTGCGGATGGTCAAGCGTGAACTGCTCGGCGCGCGGGTGCAGCTTGATCCCGCGCGCGCCGGCCGCGAGCGCGCGCTCGGCCTCGGCGACCGCGTCATCGTGCGGGTTCACGCGGCAGAAGGGCACGAGCAACCCGTTCGACGCGTCGGCTTGCGCGATCACGGCATCGTTGGGCCGCGCGTAGCCGTCCGGCTCGTGCATCGGGAACACGAAGGCGCCCTCGGCTTCCGCGAGGCGCAGGACGTCGGTCAGCTGGCCGGCGTTCTGCTTCATCCCGTCGGGGTCGTTCTGGCCGATGTGCGTGTGCACGTCGAACAGCTCGACCTCCGGAACCTGCTCGCGGGCGAGCTCGAGCCACGGCTTCAGTTGCGCCACCGGACTGCGGTCCATACCGGATTCGTACCATGAACGGGTGCCCCGGTCGCTGACGGACAGCTGGACACTAGGCGGAGTGGCGATCGCCAACCGCCTCGTGCTCGCACCGCTGGCCGGCATCGGCAACTGGTTCGTGCGCCTGCAGGCGAAGCGCTATGGCGCCGGTCTGGCGGTCTCCGAGATGGTCTCCTCGTTCGCGGTCCACTACCGCAATGAGCGCACCTGCCGCGAGCTGTTGCGGATCCACCCCGACGAGCACCCGGTCTCGGTTCAGCTCTTCGGCCACGATCCCGCGGTGATGGCTTCGGCGGCGGAGCGCGTCGCCGCCGCCGGAGCCGACCTGATCGACATCAACATGGGCTGCCCCGTGCCCAAGGTGTGCAAGACAGGTGCCGGCGCGGCTTTGCTCGAGGAGCCGGCGCGAGCGGTGGCCCTTGCGCAGGCCGCAGCGCGCGGCAGCGGGCTGCCGGTGACGGTGAAGCTGCGCTCGGGCCTGCGCCCGGGAGACCGGCGCGGTGTCGAGGTGGCGCGCCGGCTGGCCTTCGAAGCCGGCGTGGCGGGCGTGTGCCTGCATCCCCGTCACGCCTCCCAGCGCCACAGCGGCTCGCCCGACTACGACCTGGTCGGCTCGCTCGCGTCCGAGCTGCCGGTGCCGGTGCTCGTCTCGGGTGGTCTGCAGAGTGCCGAATCGGTGCGGCTCGCCTTCTCGCAAACGGGTGCGGAAGGCGTGTTGCTGGCGCGAGGGTCCCTCGGCAACCCGTGGCTGTTCTCCGAGCTGCTCGGCCGCTCCGACGGGCCGCCCGAGCGGGAGGCGATACTCGCCGAGCTCGACTGGGTGATCGCGCGCGCGTGCGAGCATCTCGGTCCCCAGCGCGCAGCGCGTTACCTCCGCAAGTTCTACCCCTGGTACGTCGAGCGGCTCGGTGGCGGCAAGGCGCTGCAGGCCGCGATTCAGCAGTGCAGCAGCGTGGACGACGCGCGGGCGCTGCTGGTCGGCGAGGTGGCGGCGTTCGTTTAGCTCCGGGACTGGCGATTTGGTTCGGACAGTCCGAACCGATTCGCCAATCCTCGCGCTCACCTGCGTTGGTTGGGCGTGCTCACCTGCGTTGGGTAGGCGTGATCTCGTATAGGGTGCGCGACCCGCAGCCGGAGAGAGACGATGCGACTGCTGACGGCCACGATCTCCGTTCTCGCGCTCGCTCTCCCCAGCGGCGCCGGCGCCGCTAGCGGCAATCTGAACGGGCTGCTCACCCCGTCCGGCGGCTTCACCGCCCGGCCCGACCCGGGCCCGGGAGCGTCGTTCCGCGCCGGCGCCGCCACCGAGAGCATCACGCCACCGCCCCACGGCCACGCCCCTGGCGGCGATCCCGCCGATTGCGATCGCGGCGGAGCCTTCGGCGGCCCGCGACGGTTCGCCTTCGAAGAGCCG
This sequence comes from Solirubrobacterales bacterium, assembly GCA_019239445.1. Taxonomy (GTDB): domain Bacteria; phylum Actinomycetota; class Thermoleophilia; order Solirubrobacterales; family Solirubrobacteraceae; genus Palsa-465. The sequence goes on along the minus strand of JAFAZV010000069.1, from coordinate 3,028 downwards.
TACACAGACCTCAAGCACGACGGGCACTACGACCCCGGCGACCCGTTCAAGGACTGCAACGGCAACGGTCGCTGGGACGGCAACCTGCTCGGCGGCGGTGCGGAGAACCCGCGCTTCTACGACCACGTGGCCGACCCTGTGAGCGCGCGCGCGATGGTGATCGCCAGCGGCAGAAAGCGGATCGCCGTCGAGGTGCTCGATCAGGAGGGGCTGTTCGACGTCTACCAGGACCGGATCCGCGCGCGAGTGAGAGCCGACGGATACCGGCTGAACGGCGTGTTCATCTCGGCCACGCACGACGAATCGGCGCCGGACAGCCTCGGTCTCGGGGGCGTCACTCAGACGACCTCGGGCGTGAGCGCCTACTGGACCGACTACATGGTGCGCCGAAGCGCGCGGGCGATCGAACGCGCCTACCGGGCGCTACGGCCGGCGCGCATCCGCTACACCGAGGTGCTCGAGCCTTCGAACCTGCGCCAATGCTGGTCTTCGTATCCGTACGTCGACGATCAGCGCATGCCCGTGCTCGAGGCGGTCACTCCGAGTGGCCGCGCGATCGTGACTCTGGCCAGCGTCAGCCAGCACGCCGAGACGCTCGGCTTCAACGGCGGCACGCCCGCGCTCGATGCCCAGCGCCGCTGGATCTCCGCCGACTGGACGAACTTCTTCCGCACGAGCGTGCAGCGACGGCTGGGCGGAGTGGCGATCGAGATGGCCGGCGCGGTCGGTTCGGTCGAGAGCCCGGAGGTGTACGCGCATGCGATCAGCCGCACCCCCCAGCAGTTCGTCGACGCGAGCCATCCCGCCGGCTGCCGCACGCTGTTCAGAGTCGGCGCCGGCACCGACGCCGCCGGCCGCGCCCACGTGCCGCTCGGCTACGACGGTGAGACCAAGGCCTTCGGGCAGGCGCTCGCGGCACCGGTGATCGGCGCGCTCACGCGGGGGCGCTACCACCTTTCGGCCACGAACACGTTGTGGGGGGCGCGCGCGAACATCTGCGTGCCGCTCGCGAACGCGCTGTTCGGACTCGGCGCCTCGCTCGGCGTGTTCGCCGTCCGGCCCGGCTACAACGCCAACTGCACCAAAGCGACTCCGGTGGCCCGCAGTGGCGCGAGCGCCGGCCAGGCCCTACGCTCCGAAGTCGCTGCCTTCGAGATCGGTGACGGCGAATTCGTCTCGATCCCGGGCGAGGTGTTCCCGTTCACCTACCTGCGCGGCTTCCTTGGCCCGCAGGACATGCCGGCGCCGGGCGCGCCGCTGCCGCCGTGGCTGATCCCCCATCTGCACGCGCCCTACCGGTTCATCGACGGGCTGGCCGAGGACATGATCGGCTACATGTTCCCGCGCGGAAACGCGGTCGGGATCCCCACGCTCAGCAATCTGAGCCCCTCCGACACCGACCGGTTCGGCTGCTCGCACTCGGACGACGCCGAGGCCGTGTCGGCCGATTCGGCCGACCTCGCCGGCCGAGCGCTGGTCGCGCTGCTCGACCGTCACGGCGGCGCGCCCGAGACGATCGTGCCCGGCCGGTACGTGCTGCCGGGGGGCGCCACGTCGCGGGACCCGCTCGGTACGCCCGAGCTCAAGTGCAGCCTCGACATTCGCTTCACCGCCGCCCGCCGAGGCGCCGTGGCGGTTCAGCTGGCGTCGGGACGTCGTGTGCGCCCGCGCGCGTGGATGTCGCTCAGCGGGCTGCCCGAGCGTGCTCCCGACCGCGACACCCGCGGCTATTTCGACGCGCGCGGGCGCCGGGTCTGGCTGGACGTCTTCCGTTGAGGGCTCGGCGGCTGGCGCCGATCAGCGCGGCGCTCATGCTGGGCGCGCTCTGCGCCCCGGCTCGCGCGGAGTTCCCCTACCCGCCGCGGGTCGCCCCCGGCCAGGCGCCGAGCGAGTTCTCCGAAAGCGGCGACTGGAAGCTCGCCGCCACGCCCGACAGCGCCCCGGCGGCGAAGACGATCAACACTCAAGCCGATGAGCTGTGCGGGGTGCGCGGGATGAGCGTCGTTGACCGCTTGACCTCACAGCCACCCGGCAGCTGCGCGCGCGGCCCGGTTCACACTGCCTGGCAGCTCACCACGGGGCGGACGAACGTGGTGATCGCGGTGCTCGACTCGGGGATCGAATGGAACGACCAGGCGGCGATGAATGACCTCCGCGCCAAAGTCCGCCTCAATCAGGGTGAGCTGCCGGCGCCCCGCCACGATCTGCGTACGCCGCTCGTCACGGGCTTCGACTGCGCGCGCTTTCGCCGCCCCCGCGGCGGCGACTACAACCGCCGAGGCGACTACGACGTCAACCGAGACGGGGTCTTCAACCTGCTCGACTACGCCTGCGATGCACGCGTCGCGGCAGTCGTGCGCGGTGGCTCGAGCCGGCATTGGCTGCGCCACGGCCCACCGGGCTACGTGACGCCGGAGGACCTGATCTTGGCCTTCTCGGACGGGCGCGATCACGATGGCAACGGGTTCGCCGGCGACATCGCCGGGTGGAACTTCGTCGATGACAACAACGATCCGTTCGACGACGTGCAGTACGGGCACGGCACCGGGGAGGCGCGCGACTCGACCGCCGAGGCCGGCAACGGCGGCGCGCTGGGGACCTGCCCGAACTGCATGCTGCTGCCGCTCCGCGTGGGCGAGTCGTTCGTCACCGACGCCAACCGGTTCGCCCAGGCGACCGTCTACGGCGTCGACGCCGGCGCGGACGTGATCCAGGAAGCGCTCGGAACCCTGAACGCGCCCGGGTTCGCGCGCGAAGCGATCCAGTACGCCTACCGCCACGGCGTCGCCGTAATCGCGTCCGCTGCCGATGAAGCTGCCGAGCACCACAACCAGCCGGGCGCCCTACCCGACGCGATCGTCGTCAACTCGGTGACGAAGTATTCGAGCTTCACCTCCGCGCCGCCGTCCTACCTGCAGCTGAACGGGTGCACCAACTTCGGTCCCCGGGTGATCCTGTCCGTGCCGAGCAGCTCCTGCTCCTCGGAGGCGACGGGCAAGGCCGCCGGCGTTGCCGGCCTGATCTACGC
>JAFAZV010000010.1 GCA_019239445.1 Solirubrobacterales bacterium | reverse complement strand
CCCGGCAGCTAGGAGCGCGTCGGTCGCCATATGTAGGCGTGCAGCTCGCTTGCTTCGGCGGCGGGCGTAGTCTGCCGCTACCGGACGGCTTCGGGCGGACTCGCGAGCCGCAGCAGCACGACGGCATACGACGCGACCGCGGCGAGGCCGAGCAGCGCCATGATCAGGGAGCTGGCGTTGTCGTTGAAGTCGATAAAGCTTGCGCCGTTGAAGCCGGCGCCAAGCACGAGCAACGCGGCGAGAATCGACCAGACCGCTGCTGACCGGTCGCCGGACCTGATCGCCTCGGTCGCGCTCGCGATGACGGTCAGGACGAGCGCCAGCCCGAGGGCCGTGTGGAGCGCCAGCGCGGCAGCGCCGTGACCAATTGCCCAGATGACGCTGTGGAACGACCCGCCGAAGTACTCGGATGGCTGCGCACCAGGATGGTGCTTGGGGATCGTTACGTAGAGGTTCACGACCATCCCGATGGCCGCTTGCATTAACACGAGCAGCATCGCTCCGAAGGTCATCCGGCGCAGCCGAGCTCGTCCTCGTACGGGATCGGTCCTGGTCACGTGGCCGCTCTCTGCTCGAGATGATCACGATCGAACCGAAGTGTCGAGCCCATCGGGCGCAGACCGAGGACGGGCTCGGCCGAGATCCGCGACATGATTGCGGGACCGGTGCTCGGCATCCGCGTGAGCGCGCGCGTTACAGGTTCCACCCGAAGTAGACCTCGACGCGGCTGATTTGTTCGCCGTCGAAGGTCAGGATCTCGGTGTTCCGGCCTCTCGAGCCGTCGCGCTGGGTCATTTCGTAGGTCACGATCACTTCCTCCCCGGTGTCGATCAGGCGCACGAACTCGAACTGCTGACCCTGCCCGGCACCAGGCCAGCAGCGCTCGAAGTAGCCGGATCGATCCAGATCCACGTCGAGGGGACTTGAGAAGGCGAATTGCTCGGCGAAGCTCCGTTCGACGCGCTCACGATCCCCTGACGCAAAGGCCAGGTAGAGATCCTGTACACGCTGGAGCCGGTTAGCTGAAGACATGATCCACTTCCGCGGTCGACGATGCCACACCGATACGACCAGCGGGCAGGCCCAGGCTCATCGCGACACCTGTGCCCGGTCCTCTGCCAGGTGCACGGAGTCGGTCTCCCGCAGCAGTCTGATTGTGCTCACAACTAGTTTGCTAGCCTGCCGCAGCGATGCCCAAGCTGATCGTCGTGATCGCTTCCACCCGTCCTGGACGCGCGGGACTCGCCGTCGCGCGGTGGTTCGTCGACCGTGCCGAGGCTGACGGCCGCTTCGACGTGGAGGTGGTCGATCTCGCCGAGCTCGGGCTGCCGATGCTGGACGAGCCCAAACATCCACGTCTGCGTCAGTACACGAGACGGCACACGGCAGACTGGAGCGCCACCGTCGAGCGTGGCGACGCGTTCGTGTTCGTCACCAGCGAGTACAACCACGGCTATCCGGCGCCGCTGAAGAACGCAATCGACTACTTGCACCACGAGTGGCATTACAAGCCGGTTGGCTTCGTCTCGTACGGCGGCGTCTCAGCCGGCACGCGAGCCGTGCAACAGCTCAAACAGGTTGTGAGCGCAGTCAAGATGACTCCTCTGTTCGAGGCCGTGAACATCCCCTTCCACACGCAGTTCATCGGCGACGACAAGGCCGTCCACGCCAACGAAATAATGGACCAGGCCGCGGAAGCCATGCTGAGTGAGCTGTTGCGAGTCGAGGAGGCGCTGCGGCCGTTACGATCGCAAGCGGCTTCCACTCGATAGACGTCGGCGTCGCGGAGCTTCGCAGCCCGACCTCGCGAAGGAGATTCGCCCATGGCGTACGAGCAGATCACGGCCGAGGTATCGGAACGGATCCTCACGATCACGCTGAACCGCCCGGAGCGTCTCAACGCCTGGACGCCGACCATGTGCCAGGAGCTGATCGAGGCCCTTGATCGTGCCGACGAAGATGATGAAGTCCGCGCCGTCATCATCACCGGGGCGGGGCGTGCGTACTGCGCCGGAGCCGATCTGGCAGCCGGTGGCGAGACGTTCAACGCTCGCCGTCTGGAGACCGCCGCCGACGAGCATCGCGACAACGGAGGTCAATTCGCGCTTCGAGTGTTCGGTTGCCTGAAGCCGGTGATCGGCGCGATAAATGGCGCGGCCGTAGGCATTGGCGCAACGATGACCCTCCCGATGGACGTCCGCCTCGCTGCCGAGGACGCTCGGTTCGGCTTTGTCTTCGTGCGCCGCGGCATCGTCCCCGAGGCCTGCTCGAGCTGGTTTCTGCCGCGTATCGTCGGCATCAGCCGCGCGATCGAGTGGGTGGCCAGCGGCCGCGTCTTCTCGGCTCAGGAGGCGCTCTCCGGCGGCTTGGTGCGGAATCTCCATCCAGGCGGCGAATTGATCGACGCCGCCCGAACCGTCGCGAACGAGATGATCGAGCACACCGCGCCGGTTTCTGTAGCCATGGCGAGGCAGCTGCTGTGGCGAATGCTCGGGGCCGAGCACCCGCTCCTGGCCCACCGTGCCGATTCGCGCGGCATGTTCTTCCGGGGGCAGTCTGACGACGCTCGCGAGGGCGTGAATTCCTTCCTCGAGAAACGGCCTGCGGAGTTCACCGACCGCGTCAGCGCCGGTATGCCCGACATCTTTCAGGACCCAAACCCGGCGAGCTTCCGTTAGCCGCCCACCGGATGCGCATTCCCCGAGGCGCGCGGCCGCCCAGGCCCCCGGAGTGGCAAGCCCCTGGGTCGCAGACACCCAGTCACGCACGAATAGAATCGGGCCAACACGGGCCAAAGCAATGAAAGACATGAGAGACGCGTTTCGGATCGAAATCGGGCAGCGCGACGGCGCGACCGTGCTCTCGGTGACCGGAGAGATTGACCTCGCCACCGCTCCGCTGCTGGACGAGCAGATTTCGGCCGTCGAAGCCGGCGACGCCGAGACGATCCTCGTCGATCTCGACCGGGTGAGCTTCATCGACTCGAGCGGCCTCCAGGTTCTCCTCTCGCACGTGTTCTCCGAGCAGAACGGAAAGCGGATTCGGCTCACGAAGGGCTCCCCGCAGGTCGTTAGGCTGTTCGAGGTGAGCGGCATGCTCGACCAGCTTCCGCTCGTGTCGGGACACTGACTGCATCAACGGCGAGAAGGCGGGTAGTTGAGATGCGTGGCGATACGTCCTGCGGAACTTCTGCGCGTTCGGCTTCGCTCCGACAGCTCGGCACCTCGACGGGCGCGGAACGCGCTCGAGCAGCTCACCGAAATCGGGCCGGTTCGTGAAGACGTGCTGCTCGTGGCGAGCGAGCTGACCACCAACGCGGTGAAGCACTCGGGCGCGGGCTCAGACGCGGAGATCGAGCTTTGCGCCGAGCTCATTCCGGATGGCCTCCTGATCTCAGTCACGGACGCCGGCCGCTCGAGCAGCGTCCCGCAGATCCGCTCTCGCAAGCCGACGAAGCCGGGCGGCTTTGGACTGCCGATCGTCGAGTCGGTCTCGCGGCGCTGGGGAAGCGAGCGTCGGCGCGGGACGCGGGTTTGGGCTGAGCTATCACTCTAGGGCCGCGCCACGGCAAATCGTGGCCGGTAGGATCGCGCCATGCCCGATCGGCTGTATTTCACCGACTCAGACGAAGCCAATGCGTTGATCGCGTCTGATCCGATGGCGCTCCTGATCGGATTTGCGCTCGATCAGCAGGTGACGGTGCAGAAGGCGTTCCTCGGGCCGCTCGAGATCCGCGAGCGGGTCGGCTCGCTGGAGGCAGCGAGGCTGGCCGAGATTGACCTAGAGCCCGTCTTCCGGACCAGGCCAGCAATCCATCGCTTCCCTGGTGCGATGGCCAAGCGTGTGGAAGACCTGGCCGCCCATGTGCGTGACCAGCACGAGGGCGACGCCTCGCGCATCTGGAATGACGCCGCGGACGCCCGCGATCTGCGCGCCCGGATCGGTGCTCTCCCCGGCTTCGGCGACATGAAGATCAAGTCCCTGGGCGCCGTGCTTGCCAACCGCTTTGGCGTCGAGGCGGCACGCGGGCTCGTACCCTCGCATCCGACGCTCGGCGACGTCGATTCGGCGCAGGCGCTGGCCGACTACCAGGAAGCGAAGCGGACGCACAAGTCCGAGTGGCTCGCCACGCAAGCCAAGCGCTAAGCGCTCGCGCTGCGCGAGCGCGCCATGAGGCGGACGAGCTCTACGAGCTCGAGACCCCGAGCGGAGGCGCACGAGCGCACCTCAAGCCGGTGAGCGCGCCCAAAGGGGCGCTGGTTCTCGGCCACGGCGCCGGCGGCGGGGTTGGGGCAGCCGATCTCGTTGCGGTGACGCAAGCCGCACAAGCCGAGGAGTTGTCCGTGGCCCTCGTCGAGCAGCCGTATCGCGTGGCCGGAAAGCGCTCACCCGCGCCCGCTCATCAGCTGGACGCGGCTTGGATAGCCGTCGTTGCCGGCCTTCGCGCCGGTCCGCTGGGCGAGCTACTGCTCATCGTGGGCGGAAGGTCCTCGGGCGCCCGCGTCGCTTGTCGGACGGCCGCGGAAGTCGGGGCGGCGGGCGTGCTGTGCCTTGCCTTCCCGCTCATCCCTCCGGGCCGCTCGAAGTCCACCGCAGGCACGGCTACGAGCCGCCTGCCCGAGCTCGACCAAGTGAAGCTGCCGATGCTCGTCATCCAGGGCGCAAATGATCCGTTCGGGATGCCGCCGAGCCGGCGCGGTCGCAAGGTGGTTCAGGTCCCGGGGGATCACGGTCTTCGCCGCGGGGTCGGATCGATCAGCGGCGCGGTGCGGCCCTGGCTACGGCAGGTGATCCGCCGCAGCGAGGAGCGGGTCTAGAGCGGGCGACGGGAATCGAACCCGCCCTAGAAGCTTGGAAGGCTTCTGTGCAACCACAACACTTCGCCCGCGAGTGGGGGAATGGTAACCGTCGACCCGACGCCCGAGGGCGGATGAGGTCCTTCGGCGGCCGGCGGCAGGTGCCTGCCGTCACCGCGCCGGCCGACGCGCCTCGGTCGGCACCTCGCCGTCTTGGGCAAGGTGCGCCGGCGGCCACTTCCCGCTCCAGTTGTCGAGCGCGCCGTCGATCGTCAGAACCCGCCCCGAGAATGCGGGCCCCAGATCCGACGCCAGCAGCGCGACAAGCCAGCCGTATTCGCGCACGTCGCCCAGGCGCTGCAGCGGCACCGTGGCGGCAGCGGTCCGCCACAACTCGCCCGGGTACTTGCGCAGCGACTCGGTCTCGAAGCGACCGACCGCCACCGCTGCAACCGAGACACCGTCCGGGCTCCAGCGCCGGGCGAGCTCACGCGTAAGCGCCTCGACCGCCGCTCGGGCGGCGCCGGTGTGCGCCATTGCGGGCATCCCGTGATGCGGGGATACCGTGACGTTGACGATCGTGCCCCGACGCGCCGGCCGCATGGCCTTCGCATACGCCGCCTCGCACATCGCCAGCGTTCCGGTGATGTTCAGACGCTGGACCGCGTGCCAGCCCTTGCGATTGATCCTTTCTGCCGGGACGAGGTATTGGCCGCCGGCATTGTTGAGCAGGAAGTCGAGGCGACCGTGTCGCTCGAGCGTCGTCGTGACTATTCCTTCCGCTTGCTCGCGCTCGCGGATGTCGCCGACGACGATCTGGCATCGCGGCCCGATCTCCGCCGCCGCCTGCCTCAGCACGTCCTCCCGCCGCCCGGCGATCAGCACGAGCGCGCCGCAGCGCGCGAGCTCGGCCGCGGCCGCCTTGCCCAGGTTGGTGCCGCCACCGGTGACCAGCGCCACCCGCCCCTCCAGGACGCCGTCGTCGAACACGCTCGATCGCATGGGGCCCTCGGCGAAGTCGCTCGCGCCAATCACCCTTACTCGCCCATCACCTTGATCACCGGGCGCTTGCGCCGCCCGCCGTCGAACTCGCAATAGAAGACCTGCTGCCACGGCCCGAGATCGAGCCGACCTTCGGTTACCGGGACGATCACCTGGTGGTGCACCAGGAGGTTCTTCAGATGCGCGTCGCCGTTGTCCTCGCCACCGCGATGGTGGCGATAGTCGCCAGGATCCGGAAGCAGCTCACGAGAGACCTCGTTCTCGGGCTCGCGCCAACTCGGCGGCGCGATCTTGTCCAGCCACTCCAGGGCGTCGGCCTGAATCCCCGGCTCATCATCATTGACCCAAACCCCAGCCGTGATGTGCATCGCCGAGACCAGCACCATCCCCTCGCTGATCCCGGAGTCCGCGACCGCCTCGGCGACCTCGTCCGTGATGCGAATGAACTCGCGGCGCTGAGTCGTGTTGAACGTGTGGTACGCGGTGTGCGACTTGATGTGGGGATCGTAGGTGCTCGTCTCACGGGCCGCAGCTCTAGACTGCGGTGCGCTCAGGGGAGTAGCTCAATTGGTAGAGCCCCGGTCTCCAAAACCGGTGGTTGCAGGTTCGAGTCCTGTCTCCCCTGCCTCTCGCGGGGTGCGCTTTCCGTCCGAGGGCGAACGTATGTTCGCTGCATGCCACGTACGCGGCCGACAGCTGAGGTCTCACGCGTTCTCGCGTTGAAGAGCCGAGGGAAAAGCGATCGAGAGGTAAGTGCACTCACCGGAGTTCCGGTCACGACTATCCGCGCTTGGCGTCGGCGTGGGCTGTCCCGCCGTGCAGCAAGGGATCTCTCTCCGGTCGCGGCGACGCTGGAATGCCCCGCCTGTCGAGGAACCGCCCACGACTTCGCTGCCCTGCCTTCCGCAGATTACGCGTACCTACTCGGCCTATACCTGGGTGACGGGAATCTCCAGCGGTGGGGCACAGCATGGATCCTGCGCATCGCCCTGGATAGCGCTTACCCGGGGATCGTCGAGAGCTGTCGCCAAGCCATCGCGAGTCTGCGAGGCATCGCGCCTCGCGCCAAGCCCGACTACTGCGGAAAGCACTGCGTGAGGATCGAGTCAACGTGGAACCAGTGGCCGTGCTACATCCCGCAGCATGGACCCGGGCTCAAGCACAACCGAAAGATCGACCTCGTGGGGTGGCAGAAGCAGATCGTCGATGCTGAACCTGGGCCATTTCTGCGCGGGCTGATTCACAGCGACGGCTGGCGCGGCGTAAACCGGGTGCACGTCAAAGGCAGGGACTACGAATATGCGCGCTACCAGTTTTCTAACCGCTCCGACGACATCCGGCGGCTGTTCACCGACGCCTGCGACCGGCTTGGCGTCCTGTGGCGGCAGTGGACGCGGTACCACATCTCGGTGGCACGGCGGGACTCAGTGGCATTGCTCGACTTGTTCGTCGGACCGAAGTTGTGATGCGCGAGATGCGGGCGGAGGGACTCGAACCCCCATGAGCGAAGCCCACCGGCACCTAAAGCCGGCGCGTCTACCAATTCCGCCACGCCCGCGTCGGAATGTGCTGCACGCGACGATGGCAGATTGTATGTTCCGCAGGCCGATGCCCCCCGTGCGCAATCTCAGGCCGGGATACACGATCGTGTACCCCAACCGCGACAAGCCGGCAAGCAGGGCGACTAAGTCGATCGTCGTGTTCCTCCTCCTGGTCTCGGTGGCGCTGATGCTGATCGTGACCCTGGGCGGGTGGAGCAAGCTTCAAGGGCTGAAGGCGGTCAACTTCGCTTGGTGCGCGGCCTATCTGGTCATCGCCTTCTACGTGGCGCGCTGGGCACGCGGGCTGCTGCCGATCGCGGCGGCGCTGGCGATCCTCTTGCTGATCCTGACCGTGATCGCCGGAACCGGCGTGTCCGGCACGAGCTGGTTCGACCGCAGCCATGCCGGCTTCGCGCCCCCCAAGACAATCTTCGGCTCCGGCGGGCTCGATCCCGACGCGCTGGGTCTCGTAACGCTGCTGATCGCGCCGATTCAGGCGCTCTTGATCGCGTTCGCCATGCGCGGGTTCGCGCAGGGATGGAACGTCGAGGTCGAGGTGCCGGAGGAGGAGGCGCGCCGGCGCGGCAGGCGCCCGCCGCGGCGCTCATCACCTCGACCGGCGGCCACGTAGCGGCGCAACGACGTTCGCGTGGTGCCGACTGAGGCGCCACGACGAGTCGGTCGGCCGCGACAGAGCGCCGCCACGTCGACATCCCATGCGGCGGGTGGGACTCGAACCCACACGTCCATTCGGACAATGCCTTTTGAGGGCATCGCGTCTGCCGATTCCGCCACCGCCGCGAGGCCGCCCCAGTTTACGGTGGCGCGCCGGCGTGCCGTGGCTCAATCCGGCGGCGCCGTCACCAGCCCGTACAGCTCATCGACCAGGTCGGCCGGCGCCACCAGCAACCCGGCGGGGTCCGGGCCACCGGCCGCGAGGTCGCGAACGGCGAGGCCGGCGCGGCGCGCGATCAGCGCGCCGGCCGCCACGTCCCACGCGTGCAGGCCGCGCTCGTAATAGGCGTCGAAGCGCCCGCAGGCACACCAGACGAGATCCAGCGCCGCGGCGCCAACGCGGCGGATGTCGCGCACGCGGGGGAGCACGCGCGTGAGCACCTCCGCCTGGCGCGCGCGCACGGTCGAGTCGTAGGCAAACCCGGTGGCCACCATCGCAGTGGCCAGCTCGTCGGCCTGGTGAGGGTGGATCGGCTCGCCGTTCAGCGTCGGATCGGCACCTCGAGTAGCGGCGAAGCTTTCCTCCCGTACCGGATCGAGCACGACTCCCGCCCGCGTGCCGCCGGCGTCTTCGCACGCGACGCTGACCGCAAAGGCGGGAATTCCGAATAGGTAGTTGATCGTCCCGTCGAGCGGGTCGACCACCCAACGCAGCTCGCCCTCCCCGCTCTCCCCGCCTTCTTCGCCGAAGAACGCGTCGCGGGGACGCCGCGCGCGCAGGACGGCGCGGACCGCCGCCTCCGCCGCAACGTCAGCATCCGAGACGAGGTCGGTAGGCGTCGACTTGGTACGCACGCCGCGCGCCACCTTGCCGAACCTCGCGCGCAGCTCGGCTGCCGCGGCGTTCGCCGCCTCCTGCGCCACATCGAGCAGCGCCTGGTCGTCCGCATCGGGCACGGGCGGCGTTCTACCGGAAACAGCGCGCCCACGAACGATGGCGCTGCGGCGGCATGCCGAGACCGGAGGGCGCCGCAGCGCCGGCTTGCGATCATTGCCGCCGCAATGGGCGCCTTTGAGACCCTCGCCGGCATGTCCCGGTTCGAGCGCCGCGCCGCCGGATCCGACGCCGAGCGGCGAGCCGCGAACTGGTTGAGTGACGAGCTTCGGCACGCTAGGCGCGAGGCGCGGATCGAGGCGTTCTGGTGCCGGCCGAATTGGGCCTTGACCCACGCTTGGCACGTTGGGATTGGACTGGCGGGGACGCTCGTGGCGGTCGGGTCGGCAAAGACAGGCGCAGCGGTGATCCTGATCGCGCTCGCCTCGGTGATCGCCGACGCGCTCTTCGGTCGCTCTATAGGGCGACGGCTCACGCCGGAGCACGCCAGCCAGAACGTCGTCTCCCCGGTGCCGGACGGCGAGCCACCGAAGCGGGTCCGGCTGATCGTGACGGCGAACTACGACGCCGGCCGCACCGGCGTCGTCTTCCGGGACCGTGCCCGCGGGATGACGGCGTGGCTGCGGCGGCGTACGCGCGGGCTCACGCCGGGGTGGCTTGGCTGGATCGTCATCGCGCTCGTGTGGCTGGAGCTGATCGCGCTCGTGCGGATCGGCGGCTCGGGCGCGACCGCCATCGGGCTGGCGCAACTTCCCCCGACGGTCGGATTGGTGCTGGCGCTGGCCGCGCTGCTCGAGATCGCCGGCGCCGAGTTCAGCCCCGCGGCGGGCGACAACGCCAGCGGCGTCGCGGTGGCGATCGCGCTGGTGCGTGCGCTCGACGCCGCGCCGCCGCGCCACCTGCACGTCGACCTCGTGCTCCAAGGCGCGTCCGACGGTTCCGGCGTCGGCCTCAGCCGCTACTTCGAACGGCGCCGCGGGAGGTTCACCCGGGCTGACACCCTGGTGCTTGGTGTCGCGGCGTGCGGAGGGGGCGAGCTCTGTTGGTGGTCAGCCGACGGGCCGCTGGTGCCGCTGGGCTTCTTCGCTCCGCTGCGGCGAGTTGCCGCAGAGATCGCGGCGCGCGATCCTCAGCTGGCGCTCCGCTCCCACGCTGGTCGGGGTACCACGCCGGCGCTCCCGGCTCGGCTCCGGCGCCTACCCGCGATCACGATCGGCGCCACCGACGAGCGCGGCGTCGTCCCGCGCTCGCACCAGGCCAACGACACGATCGACGCCGTCGACGTCAGCACGCTCGCGCGGGCGGTCGAGGCGGGACTGCTGCTGGTCGACGGCATCGATGCCGTGCTAGCAGCCGAGTCGCGGGTGCCGACCCGAGCGTGAACGCCCGAGGCGCCGATTCAAACTGGAGTGATCGGGTTGTGCTTCGGTGGCCACTGGCGATTCTTGCCCACCGCCAATGCGAAGCGCCGGATCAGCTCGTTTCTGAGCTCCTCGGGCTGGATCACCGAGTCGACGATCAGCTCGGAAGCGAGATGCAGGACGTCGATGTCCTGGGCGTACTCCCGGCGCAGCTCGTCGCGGCGCGCCTCGCGCTCAGCCGGGTCCTCGATTCCCTGAAGCTGGTTGTAGTACACCGCGTTGATCGCCGCCTCGGGACCCATCACCGCGATCGAGGCGGTCGGCAACGCAAGACAGCAGTCCGGATCGAAGGCCGGTCCCGCCATCGCGTAGAGCCCTGCGCCGTAGGCCTTACGCACGATCACCGAGATCTTCGGCACGGTGGACTCCGACACCGCGCTGATCATCTTCGCCCCGTGGCGGATGATGCCCTCCCGCTCCACGTGCGTGCCGATCATGAATCCCGGCACATCGGCCAGGAACAGCAGCGGGATGTTGAACGCGTTGCAAGTCCAGATGAAGCGCGCGCATTTGTCCGAGGAGTCCACGAAGAGGACGCCGCCGCGGACCTTCGGCTGGTTGGCCACGACGCCAACCACGTGGCCGTCGAGGCGGCCGTAGCCGACGATCACCTCGCGCGCCCAGCGGGCGTGGACCTCGAGAAACGAGTCCGCGTCGAGCAGCGCGTCGAGGAGCTCGCGCATGTCGAACGGCTTGTTCTCATCGGGCGGGATGATCTCGGCAATCGGTCTGTCCGAGGCGGGATGAGACGGCGCGGCGGCCGGCGGATCAGCTTCGTAGCTGGCGGGGAAGTAGCTGAGGTAGCGGCGGGTGAACTCAATTCCCTCCTCGTCGCTCGACACCAGCGCGTGGCCGCCACCGCTCTTGCTCGTGTGCATTCTCGCGCCGCCCATCTCCTCGAGCGTCACCTTCTCCCCGATCACCACCTCCGCCATGCGCGGCGAACCGAGGTACATCGAGGCATTGCCGTCGCGCATGATCACTACGTCGCAGAACGCGGGGATGTAGGCACCGCCGGCAGCACTGGGCCCAAACAGGACGCACACCTGCGGCACGACACCTGAGAGCCGGACCTGGTTGAAGAAGATCCGCCCCGCGTGCCGGCGGCCCGGGAACATCTGCACCTGCTCGTTGATCCTCGCGCCCGCCGAGTCGACGAGATAGACGATCGGCGCGCGCAGCGATAGCGCCCGCTCCTGAATGCGGAGGATCTTCTCGATCGTCTTAGCCGACCACGAGCCGGCTTTGACCGTCGGGTCGTTCGCCATTACCGCGACGCGACGACCTCCGAGCGTCCCCATGCCGGTGACCACGCCGTCCGCGCCGAGACCATCCTGCTCCCAGCTCGCCAGCAGCCCGTCTTCAGTGAACGAGCCGTGATCCACGAGCAGCGCCACCCGCTCGCGGACGGGCAGCTTTCCCTGCTCGAGTGCCCGCTCGCGGTGACGTTCCGGACCGCCGGCGAGTGACCGGTCGACCGCAGACTGAAGCTCGCCGCTCTGCTCGAGGTCGGTCACGTGCGGCTCCACGTTCCGGATCCGGACGCCTTCGGGTGGCTCGGCATCACCTCCAGGCTACTTGTAGATCAGCCGCTGGCCGAAGAGCTCGGGGATCGTGACGAACCCGTAGCCGGCACGCCGCAACGTGTCGATCTCGTTTGGGAGCGCGGCGAGTGTCTCGGAGCGGTCGCCGCCGCCGTCGTGCTGGAGAATGATCGCGCCCGGATGCGCGCCGCCAACGACGGTCGAATAGATCGCGCCGGTGCCGGGCCGCGACCAGTCGCGCGGATCGACGTCCCATTGGATCGTCGTGAAGCCCATCGACCGTGCCTCAGCGACCAGGGCGCCGCTCGTCGCGCCGCCGGGCGGGCGGAACAGACAGGGCGTGAACCCGGTGAGTGAGCGGATCGCCGCCGCTGTGCTGCCGATCTGCGAACGTGCGAACGGCCCGTCTCCCGACACGTCGGGATGGCTCCAGGTGTGATCGCCGATCACATCGCCGTCGATGAGCATGCGCCGATCCACCGCGCGACCGTAGGTGCTGACCTGCTCACCAATCTGAAAGAAGGTCGCGGGGACGTGCTTGCGCTCGAGCACGTCGAGGAACTGCGGCGTGTCCGGCCACGGCCCGTCGTCGAAGGTCAGCGCCACGACTCGTCCGCGCGAAGGTCCGCTGAAGACCTGTGCCGGGCCGCTGGGTACGCACCCCACAGGGCGCGGGACGTGCAGGGCCAACGACACCGGACGGCCTGGGAACAACGCCGCGCACGGGCCGGTGCGTCTCGGCTGAGGCTGGCAGCCGGCCGCGGTCACGGAGGTCGAGACCTGCCAGCGCAGCGACGCGTACGAGAGCCCGACGCTGCCCGGCAGAAAAGATGCGCGCAGGCTGCTGGTGCTCGGGCGAGTCACGGTCGCGCTGATCGCTTGCCCAGCGTTATGCCCGCTGGTGGGGATGTACACGAGCCGCGGAGTCCCGCCGACACGGGGCGCAGTCACGCACAACATCCCGGTTGAGGTTGCGCGCTTCGCTCGTTCCAGGACCAGGCACAGGGTTCGCCTCGCCTGTTTCATCGCTTTCGGCGAGAACGGACGCTCGAGTTGCACGGACCAAATGACCTGCTGGCCGTCCTGGGTCAGCGAAGCGCTCCGGACGCGCTGCGGTTGCGGAGCATGAACCGCGCCGGCGGCTCCCGCCGCGCCGATGCAGAGCAGCGCACCGCAAACGCCCAGGAACGCAATCGCCCTGGCGCTAATCACGTGGCGGGCGCACGATCCTGCGCTCGTGCGTGCCCACGCCGATCGTGCGTCCGTCTTCTGCCACCACTTCAACCGAGAAGCGCAGCTTGCGCTCATCGACTACCTCCTCCAATCGGGCACGCGCTGTGCACCGGGATCCCTCTGGCGCGCCGGCGACATGCTTGACGCAGACTTCGAAGCCGACCGTCACCTGGCCGTCGGACAGCTCCGGAGCGACAAGTCGCCAGGCCGCGTTCTCCATCATGCCGATCATCGCCGGCGTCGACAGGACTGATGTCGGGAGGTTCCCGCTGATGTTCGTCAGCAGGCGCCCCTCGACGACGAAGTCCTGGGTCCCCTCGATCCCTCGCTCAAGCGCCGAACTCATGGCGCCAGCCTATCCGCTCGGTGTCCGTCAAGCGGTGAGCACCTAGACTGCCGCGCGGTGAGCGCTCCTGTCTGCATCGTCGGCGGCACCGGCGCGCTCGGGTTCGGGCTGGCGCTGCGCCTCGGTCAGGCCGGGGTCCCGATCGTGATCGGCTCGCGCAACGAGGTCCGGGCTCAGGAGGCGGTCGGTAAGGCGGCGGAGCGGGTTCCGAACGGTTCCTTCTCCGGCGCGGAGAACGCTGACGCGGTGAGAGGAAGCGAGGTCGTCGTCCTCAGCGTGCCGTTCCGCAATCAGTCCGAGACGCTGACAAGCCTGAAGGGTGCCCTCGCCGAGGGGCAGCTGCTCGTCGACGCCACGGTGCCGCTCGCCGCGGCGATCAGCGGCAAAGCGACGCGCACCCTCGGCGTGTGGCAGGGATCGGCGGCGCAGCAGGCCCTCGAGATGGCGCCAGACGGAGTTCGCGTGGTGTCGGCGTTTCACACGGTCAGCGCGTCGCTTCTCAGCGACCTCGAGCACGAGCTGGACGAGGACGTGCTCATGTGCGGGGACA
Source organism: Solirubrobacterales bacterium (assembly GCA_019239445.1). Lineage (GTDB taxonomy): Bacteria > Actinomycetota > Thermoleophilia > Solirubrobacterales > Solirubrobacteraceae > Palsa-465. The sequence continues at coordinate 764 of JAFAZV010000010.1, read as the reverse complement.
AGCGGGCGGACAAGGCCCGGCTGGCCGAGCTGATCGAGCAGATCCCGGGCCTGCGGCCGGTCGATTGCGGACCGCTGGAGATGGCACGCATCGTCGAGCAGCTGACTCCGCTGATCATCTCGATCAACGTCCGCCATAAGGCCCGCGCGGGGATCAAGATCACGGGCCTGAACGCGGCTTGAGCGCACCCGTCGTCGTGCTGGCTGGCGGCACCGGCGGTGCCAAGCTGGCGCGCGGGATGCTCGACGTCGTGGGCGGGGACGACCTCGTGGTGATCGCCAACACGGGCGACGACGTCGAGCTCTACGGCGCCTACGTGGCGCCCGATCCCGACCTGATCACGTTCTGGCTCGCCGATCGCATCGACACGCGAGGTTGGGGGCTCGCGGATGACACGTTCGAAGTGATGGATGGGCTGCGCGAGCTCGGGGTGGAGGTGTGGTTCAACCTCGGCGATCGGGATCTTGCCATCGGGATCGAGCGTGCGCGGGCGCTCGAGCGCGGCGCGCGGCTGACGGAGGCGGTGGCGAGCGTCGCCCGTGCGCTCGGAGTCAGCGCGCGGGTGCTGCCGATGAGCGATCGGCCCGTGCGCACGCGCGTCTTGGCAGGCGGTCGCTGGTTGGCGTTTCAAGAGTTCATGATCCGGACCCGCGGACGCGGCTCAGTCGAGGGGGTCGAGTTCCGGGGCGCGGCCGGCGCTACGGTCACGCCCGAAGCGTTCGCCGCGATCGCTCACGCGCGTGCCGTAATCATCGGTCCGTCCA
>JAFAZV010000388.1 GCA_019239445.1 Solirubrobacterales bacterium | reverse complement strand
TACGAGGCGCGCGGCAGCGTCACCCGCGAGATCCTGGACGCTGGCGCTGCGATCGTTCGCGGCGCCTGCGAGGCGTCGAAGATCCCGTACTCGCTGCTCGACGCCGATCCCGCCGAGCACCAGCGCTGGCTCGCCGTCGCCGCGCGCGCGGTTGAGTCCAATCTCTAGCTCAGGCCCGCGCGCTGAGCCCGGCCATCCGGTCGAACAGGTCGGCCAGGATCCGGGCTGTCGCGCCCCAGATGAGGTGCTCGCCGACCAGGTAGGTGTCGGTCCGGATCGGCATGCCGCGGCGCACGAGCCGGCGCCGGGCGTACCCGGCGGTGAGCGCCCGCAGCGGCAGCTCGATCACCGCCGCGACTTCGCGCGCGCTCGGTCGCCACACGTGGCCGGGCTCGATCAGCCCGACGAATGGGTACACGGAGTAACCGGTGGCGATCGTCGGCGTCGGCTGCAGCGCTCCGACGATGTCGACGGCTTGGGGCGGAAGGCCGATCTCCTCGTCCGCCTCGCGCAGCGCCGTGGCGCGCAGGTCGGCCTCGCCGTCGTCGTAGCGCCCACCCGGGAACGAGATCTCCCCTGGATGCCGGCGCAGATCGTCGCGGCGCTTGGTGAACACCGCGTGCAACTCGTCGTTCTGAAGGTAGAGCGGTACGAGGACGCCGGCGTTGGTCCGGCCGTGGACTTCGAGCGAGATCGCGTCCTCGACCGACAACAGGACGCGCGCGAGATCCTCGTGAATCGTGCCCGGCGTCGTCCGCATGGACTGAATATATGACCGCCGGCTTCGGTGCAGCCGGTCTCGGCGCGAGGCGGGGACCTACGTGGCGGCCGGAGTGACGATCTCGATGCGGTCGTCGAACATCACTTCACCCTCGAGCGTCCGATGCACCGGGCACTTGGCTGCGATCACGCGCAGCTTTTCGGCCTGCTCCTGTGTGCACGTGGAGGGGAGGCGAAGCCGCACTCGAAACGTCGTCACACAGCCACGCTCGGCGGGCTGGTAATCGCACTGAACCTCAACTGGTCCGAGGTCCCAGCCCTTGCGCTTGGCGTACATCTCGATCGTCACCGCCGTGCAGGATGCAAGGCTCGCAGCTAGCAGTTCCTGCGGACTGACCCCCTCGTCATCGCCGCCGTCTTCGAGCGGCTCGTCCACGGTCAGCTGGTGGTGACGTACATCAACGCGGTGGGTGAACGTGTTAGGAGTGGTTCGACGTGCGGTGGCCCTCAATGGCCCCTCCTCGCTGTCGGCATTGCAATCTCATCGTAGCGCCAATGTCAGCCGTGGTTAACCGAGCCGGTTGAACAGCAAACCAGTCGGAACCTTGGGATAGAAGTAGGTCGATTTCGGCGGCATGCTCTCGGCCGTCGCAGCGACCGCCTGCACCCGCTCGACGGGGGTTGGGGCCATGAAGAAGGCGGCGTCGTACTCGCCTGAGCTGACAACGCGGAGCGCTTGGTCGGCGTCGCGGGCGTACCCGAGGCCGTCGAGGTGGTCGATGCTCTCGTCGCTCATCCCGAGTGCCTGCTTGAGGATCAGCGCCTCGAGGACGGCGGTGTCCAGCCGCCGGTACGGTTCGGCGTGATCGGGCAGAGCGGCGTCGGCGAGTTGCGGGTTCTTGAGCGTGAGCATGAACGGCCGCTGGAAGTGGGCGTCGATGTACCCCATCCTGATCGTCTCGCCGGCAGGTGGGACCAGCGCCGAGGTGTCAGCGAGCGGCTCGACGTCGAAATCGCGCCGCAGGGCCTGAGCGAGGGTCTCGTGCTGATCGGACCTCAGGCCGCGCAGGAGCCGATGCGTCGGGAACACCGTCAACCCCGGATCCTCGAGCGCCACCAGGCACATGAGCACATAGCGGTGCTCGCCCTCGCCGCCGATCTCCTCCGCGTAGACGCGCGCGGTCTCATAGCGATGATGGCCATCCGCGATCAGCAGCTCGGTGCCCCGCAGCGAAGCCTGCACATGCGCGACCGTCTCGGGTGCTTCGAGTCGCCACAGCCGGTTCACGGTGCCGTCGTCGTCAGAAGCCTGCGCCCACGGCGGTTGGTCGGTGTGGCCGTTCAGCGCCCCGCGCACGGAGCCGTCGGGATCGGAAAACAGCGAGAAGATCGGCGACAGGTTGGCTTTCGTGGCGCGGGTGAGTTTGAGGCGATCCTCGCGCGGTCCTGGATGCGTTCGCTCGTGGGGCCGGATCCGCCCTGGGCCGTACGGCTCCACTCGCACCCGGGCGAGGAACCCGCGGCGGGCTCGGGCGGCGCCGTCGGGCCCTGTGTAGCGCTGCTCGAGCGGCCACAGCGCTGGCCCTGCGTCGCGCACCACGACTTGCTCGGACTGCCAGCGCTGGAACAACGCTGCCGCCTGCGCGTAGGGGTCGCCCCCGTCCGGCGCGCGCGGCAGGTCGATGTGCACGACGTTGTATGGCGAGCGCTCCTCCAAGTCCCGGCGCTGCTCGGGACTGATCACGTCATAGGGCGGCGCCAGCACCGGTTCGAGGCCGCCGGTCCTCGCGGGGTCGTAGTGCAGCGCGCGCAGAGGTTCGATCTCGGCCATCGAGTCGCGCCAGGCTACTCGACGCCGGCGCCGGCTGGCGGGCGGCGCACTCGGCGCGTGCGGGTAAACTCGCGTTGCTGCGCGGGGCGTAGCTCAGCCTGGTAGAGCGCTCGGTTTGGGGCCGAGAGGTTTCGCCGGTTCGAATCCGGCCGCCCCGATTCGCCGGCCGCGCGGCGGTCGGGAAGCCGCGCAGCAGGCGCGTGAAAATCCCGCGCAGCGTCGCCTGGCCGTAGCCGTGGCTGCCGTCGTACATGGTCAGGACCGCCAACGAGGCGCGCGCGCACCCGCGCGTCAACAGCGCCACCTGATGATCGATCCGACCGGTGCCGTTTCCCCACCCGCCCTTGAAGTACACATGCCAGTGCGGCAGCGCGATCCGGCCGATGCCCCAACGCTGGGAGGGCGTGATCGAAGCGAGCAGGTGCATCGCGTACGCGCGGTGGCGGCCAGGGATGAAGCTGTCGATCCTGTAGAAGAACCGCGTCTGGTCGGCGGCGGTGATGTGGCTCTTGCCCCAGATCGGGTCAGTCGAAAAGCGCTCCATCCCGACGCGTGCGGCTAGCGCCCGGAGGCCGGCGTTGCCGACGATCGAGCGCACCGTCGTGGCGGCGTTGTTGTCCGAGGCCGTGATCATCGGCGCCAGCAGGGAGCGGTCGTAGCCGTTCAACGTTCGATGCGCCACGCCCGGCCGCTCGAGGTAGGCGACCATCAACATCGGCTTCAGCACGCTGGCCGACCACTCGACGTGAAACGGGCGATAACCGTAGAAGCGGTGCTCGAGCCGCACCGCGAACGCGATGTCTCCCGCGCGCCCGCGTGCGTATCTGATCGCACTGCGCACGTCTGGCCGCCACAGGTGGCTGAGCGCAGCTCCGTAGCTGGGGACCGTGCACCCGTGCCGCTTTGCGCCCCGCTTGGGCGCGCGCGCACGCGAGATCACTGCGCCGTTCGTGACTCCGCCGAGGGAGGCTGCGCACGTTACGCTCGCCGCCAGCGCGATCGCGGCTGCCCGGCGGGCTCGACCCCTCAACACCACTACAGTCTCCTCGGCGAAGCCCCCGTAGCTCAGTGGACAGAGCACCGGACTTCTAATCCGATGGTCGCAGGTTCGAATCCTGCCGGGGGCGTGCGCAGTCCGCGGCGAGTTGGCCTTCTAGGGAGTGGACTTGGCGGAGGCGCACCTTGAGGCTGGACTGCAGGCTGGGAGATGCGATCGTCTGCAGCTCGCGCTCAGCCGCAGTATCCGCCGCGCGACGCTGGGGGGACGGAGCGATTCGATCGAGGGCTAACGGCCACGTTCAACGCGCTTGGCACGCTTGTGTCGAGGGCGGACGAGGAGTGACACCAGTGCAAGAACGTGAGCAATGTGTCCGGGCACATGGCCGTTGCTCTGAACACGACATGTCGTTAAGCTGGCTAACAGGCAGTCGACTCAAAGAAGGGGGCACCATGGCAGAGCTCATCGGCAAGCGTTTCGACAGTCCGGATGAGGTCCGGAAATTCACCGATGGCAAGGGTCAAGTCGACCTCGTCGATCTGAACGGACATGCAATCGGCCTGGGAACGTTTGAGCC
>JAFAZV010000378.1 GCA_019239445.1 Solirubrobacterales bacterium | reverse complement strand
GAGCGAGTCGGCGCCGCTCGCCTGAGCGTCCGCAACACGCGCAGCCGCATAGGCGAGGTGCATTCGCTGATGCTTCATCCCGACTTCCGCGGACGCGCGCTCGGCACAGCCGCCGCGCACGCCGCCGCGCGCGAGCTGATCGAGCGCAAGGGCATGTTTCGCGTCGAGGCTGAGGTCTACGGCTTCAACGCCCCCGCGCTGCGGACGTTCGGCGCGGCCGGCTTCACCCGCGAGGGCGTCCGCCGTCAGGCCTACGAACGCCACGGCGGCCGTCAGGACGGGGTCTTGTTCGGGCTTCTGGCGCCTGAGCTGTCCAGGCCGTGGTGCTGCTCGCCGTAAATTCGTTCCCACCGAGAGGCGTATCTGGCGGATGCTTGGCGAGGACGCAGGAGGCGACGCGCAGCAGCGCTGCGCAAGCCGACGAGGACGAAGCCAGGCGCCGCCAGATGGGACTCGAATGGGGACGGAATTTATGCTGGGCAGCACTAGCCGCCGCGAGCGGCCAGCGCCGCCACGAGCGCCGCAGCGTCGGGAAGCGCCTCGACGTTCATGGGTGGGCGGCGCCCTTGGATGAGCGCGCGCGTAATGGCGGCGTTCAGCGCCGAGCGCTCCGGCGCCCACTCGGCCAGCTCCAAGTCGCGTAGCGCGCGAGCGTGAGCGCGGACATGGGCGATGCCGCGGCCGTAGTTGATCAGCGGACAGCCGACCGCGCGCGCTTCGAGTGCGGTCGTGCCGCCGGTCGTGTGGACGATCGCATCCGCGGCGGAGAGCAGCGTGGGCATGCGCTCGGTGAAGCCGAGGATCCGGATTCGGGGTTGCGCCCCGAATGCGTGCTGCAGCCGCGTGCGGACAGCTTCGTTGCGTCCGGCGAGACAGATCGCGCGCGCCTCCGGGTCATACTCCAGCGCCGTCCTGGCGGCGCCTTCGAGGTCGCCGATGCCCCAGCCTCCGCCGGAGATCACCAGCACCGGCGCCTCTGAGGGCAGCTCGAGATCGGCGCGCGCCACCTCACGCGGGGGGGCGTGCAGGAACCGCGAATCGATTAGCGGCTTCACCGCCGCCGCGCGTCCGGGACCGGCAATGCGATCGACTTCGGCCACCGCCTCCGGCCACGACAGCAGGTGCAGGTCGATCCCAGGATGGGCCCAGTAGTAGAGCCCGGCCGGGTCGGACACCGACGAGCAAACCGGGACATCGATGCGGCCGTGCGTGCGCAGGACGCCGAGAGCCGCGCTCAGCACCGGATACTCGGTGACGATGACGTCTGGGCGCCAGACGCCGAGCGTGCGGCGCAGGCCTCGAGCTCCGAGCACCGCCAGGGTTCGCTGAGCGGCTCGGCGAGGGAGTGAGCGCTGGAAGAACACGCGGTAGGCGAGCTCGTAGGTCCAACGGCCCTCCTCGAGATGGATCTGAAACCCGCTCGTCATGAACTCGCCGAAGCGCTCGCCCATGACCTCGAGGTCGGTGCGCAGGGCGACCTCGCCGACGTCTCGGCGCGCCTCGAGATCGGCTACCAACCGCCGCGCCACCGTGAGGTGGCCCTCGCCGATCGCCGCGCACAGGACGAGGATCCGCGCGCCGTCGCCGGCGCGCTCAGAGCCATGCACCGCGGCAGGAGCCGGCGCTCACTGCTGAGCGAGCGCGCGGGCGGGCGAGACGTGGGCGGCGCGCCAGGCGGGATAGAGGCCGCCGAGGACGCCGATGAGAATGCCGATCAACAGCGCCCGCCCAAGCACCCAGGCGCTGATATCGGGGGACACGAAGGCTTGGGCGCCCAGTGCCCGGATGAGCAGGTTGGCGCCGAGCGAACCGAGGACGATCCCGGCCGCGGCGCCGAGCACGCTCACGATTACCCCTTCGGTGAGGACGAGGTTCGCAACCTGGGGGCCGCTCCAACCCACCGCGGACAGAAGCGCGAACTCGGTCCGGCGCTCGATCACCGAGAGCAGCATCGTGTTCATCACGCTGATGCCGCCGATCAGCAACGCGAGCACGACGATCACGAGCGTGACGTTGCTGATCAGCTGCCCGTTGGCCCCCGCCCGCAGCGCCTCGTCGGGGTCGTCGATCACGAGCAGGCCGGGAAACCTGGCTGCGATCCGGCGTCTCGCCGCGGCGGGGCGAACGCCGGGCGCAAGCTTGACCACGATCGAGGTGACCTCTTGGGCGTGCCCGCTGAGTGCCTGGGCGGCGGACAGAGGAACGAACGCCCCCGAGTCCTGCTCGCTCACGCCGAGGTGGTAGATGCCGACCACGCGCATCCGACGACGGCCGACCCGCACGAGGTCACCGACGTGAGCGTGCAGCGCGGGCGCGAGCTGATCTCCGAGCACGATCTCGTCTCCCCCGCCGAACATACGGCCTGCGCTGAACACCATCCGGCTCGTCTCGAACGATCCGGCCGGCGCGCCGAACACGATTGCCCCAGGCGCTTGCGAGACCTCCTCCACGAGCAGCTGCAGGCCCATCGCGTCGGCGACCCACCGCTGGCGGCGCAGCTGCGCGATCAAGCTCTCAGGCAGGACCGACGTCGTCGGATCGGCGGCGTCCTTCTGAAACAGACCGAGGTCCGAGCGGCCCAGGTGGACGAACTTCCCCGCCGTCTGGTTAGCGCCCGCAGAGACGGCCAGAAGCGCGACGATCGTCGCGATCCCGAGCGCGAGGCCGAGCGCTGTCAGCACCGGCCGGCCGGGGCGGTGGCGCAGGCTGCTGAGCGTAGGCGTGAGACCGGTCATCGCTCGGCCGTGCAAGGCCGCGGCTGCACTGCGCTCACCTCGCTCAGCCGGCCCTCGACCAGCTGCAGCGACCGATCGGCGTGCGGGATCAGACTGCGATCGTGCGAGGCGACGACTACGGTGGTGCCTCGCCGGCGCCGCAGGTCCTCGAGCAACCGCCAGACACTGTCGGCAGCAGCGGAGTCGAGCGACCCCGTCGGCTCATCGGCGAGGATCAGCGGCGGCTGATTGGCAAGCGCTCGCGCAAGCGCCACACGCTGGCGCTCGCCGCCGGAAAGCTCGGACGGAAGCGCCCGCCCGCGGCCCCACAGACCCACCTCCTCGAGCAGCGCCCGAGCTCGCGCGGCGCGCTCATGGCGCGGCACTCGAGCCGCCGCCATCGGCAGCTCGACGTTCTGTTGCACGGTCAGCGTCGGCAGGAGGTAGTGCAGCTGGAAGACGAAGCCCACGGAGGTACGGCGGAACACCGCCGGCCGGCGGAGCTCCCCCACATCGACGTCGGCGACCAGGATTCGTCCCTGCGTAGGGCGATCGAGTGCCCCCATCAGGTGTAGGAGCGTGCTCTTGCCCGAGCCGGAGGGCCCGGTCAATGCCACCAGTTCGCCGGGCTGCACAGCGAAGTTGACGTCGTGCAGGACTTCGACGTCGCCGTAGGCATGCGACACGCCCGCGACCGAGACGCTTGCCCCGGTAGCGGACCGCGAGGGGCTCTGCGGCCCCTGCGTCACCGACGAACCTTGATCCACCAATTGATGTAGTCGGTTCCGTACCGGGTGCTCACGACGACCTGCAAAGTGATCGTGTGCCCGACCGCGCGCGCCGGCCAGGCCAGGTAGTCACGCCAGACGCCGTGGCTGAAATGCCCGCCCGCCTGCGTGCTGACGAGCTGGCCGCTGTAGAAGAATCGGTAGCGGACGGTTCCGCTGAGCTTCTGGGAGCCGCGCGTCGCCGTGACCCGAATCGGCCAGTTACCGACCTTCGGCTGGTGGCCGTTGGCGTACAGATGGGCGGTGAACCCGCCGGCCAACGCCGACGCGGGCACGCTCAGCGCGGTCGCGCAGAGCGCAACAGGCAGCATTCGCCGGACTCCGCGCCGGCGAACGTTCGGGGTAACACGACCGGACATGAGCGTTCCTCCTGGCTGTGGGACCTCCGAACCGATCTTCAGCGAAGTCATGCTCATCCCTCGCGGCGAATGCCTCAGAGAACAGTTTGCCACCGTCATGTTGCTAGGCCGGGCGGCGGCAGCCGCAAGCGGGCAAGACGGCCTCAGTTCGTTCGAATGCGGACGCAGGGCCGGCGCCGCATCCGGCTCGTTCTGGCGCCGCGGACTCGGACGCATGCCGGCAAATGTCGCTTACACCCAGCCTCTGCGTGCCGCGAGCGGTTCACACGCCGTGGGAACATGCCGAACCGTGACTCGCCGGCGCAAGTCTGAAACCTCGCTCCACGCGCCCTGGCTGGCGCTCGAGCCGCGCGAGCGAGTCGCGTGGCGCGGCCTATTGCTCTCTTACCGCTCGATCGTCTCGCAGCTCGACGCTGAGCTCGAGCTGGCTACGGGCTGGAACCTTTCCGCCTTCGAGGTACTGCTCGCGCTCAGCCACGCGCCGGGCGACGGCATGCAGATGTCGAAACTGGCCGGCGCCGTCGTGATGTCGCGCTCCGGACTGACGCGGCTGGTGGACAGGCTCGAAGCGGACGGCCTCGTGCGACGCGACACGGGTGAGGCCGATCCGCGGCAGGTGTTCGCGTGCCTGACCGAGCGCGGGCGCGAGCAGCTTGCCGTGATGATCGCGCTTCACGTCGAGGGGATCCAGAGATGCTTCCTCGATCGTCTCGGCAAGACGCACATCGATGCGCTGGGAGCGGCCTGGCGAGCGTTGTGTGGGAGCGATCCACAGCTGGCGTGGTCGCTCCGCGTGGCCGCCCGCGAACACGCGAGCCAGGCCGGGGCCGACGCCGACCTGTAGCTTCGATCACCGACCTGTAGCCGTCGATCACCGCCGCCAGTTCGTGCAGTCGCCCGAACCGTCGCAGTACGGCTGGTTCGCGCTGACGCCGCACCGGCACAGGGCCGCTCGCGTCTCGAGCGTCTCCTCGCCGTCGATCACGAGCCGCAGATCACCCCGGATCCACAGCGGCCCGCCGGCAGTGGCCTCGATCCAGGTCGGTTGCTCGGGCTCTTCTTCGACCCCGTTGACGTGGAGGGCACCGCTTGGGCAACGGCTCACCACATCCGCCACGTCGGCGGCGTCGGCTGCGTCGGGTTCGATCCACGGCCGCCGCTTGACGTCGAACACGGCGGGCAGACCTCGCAGGCACTCGGCGGCGTGCAGGCACCGCGCCGGATCGAACGTGACCTCGATGCGCCTGCCCCGGTAGTGCTTCATAAGCCGAAGGCCTTCCGGTTTGCGTCCGGAACGAGATCCACGTACTCGCGGTGCTCATGGATGAACCCATTGATGAACGGGCAGAACGGCAGCACCTCAAGGCCTTGGGCCCGCGCGTCGTCGAGCGCGTGACGGGCGAGCGTCCCGCCGAGTCCGCGTCCCTCAAAGCGCGGTTCTATCTCTGTGTGGATGAACGCGATCAGTCCCAGCCGCAGCCGGTAAACCGCGAAGCCCGCCTCTTCGCTGTCGTAGCGAATCTCGTACCGCTCGGCCTCACGGTGGTTGACGACCTCGATCCGCGGCGGTGCTTCTGCAGTGCTCATTCTGCGCGGGGCGGTGCGCTGTCGGCTCGTAGCTTCGACGCCACGAGCTATATAATTGCACGCGCAACACGCCGCCGCTCACGCCCTCATGGCCGCCCGATCGCAGCTCGCAAGCCAGCTACCTGCACTTCCGCTCGAGGCGTGGGAACCTGCTAAGGAGACGCTGCATCTGTACTCGCAGATCGTGGGCAAGATCCAGCTCGCGAGTCGTCCGCCGCGTAACCACTGGTGGAACGCGACGCTCCGCGTCGACACTCGCGGCGTGCGCAGCCAGCGGCTGTTCCATGGGCTCAGCGGGCAGAGCTTTGACATCCTCTTCGACCTGATCGACCACCGGCTGGTGGTGAGCGCCGCTGACGGACGGATGGGGTCGTTTGCGCTTCGGGATGGTCTATCGGTAGCGGACTTCGATCGCGCGCTGCACGAGCAGCTGGCGAACCTCGGGCTCGACGTCGAGATCCGCGAGTCTCCGTTCGGCGTTCCGATGACGACGCCGTTCCCGCAAGATGACGAGCACGCCAGCTACAACCCCGAGTTCACGCGTCGCTGGTGGCGGGTGCTCGACTTCAGCGACCGCGTGTTCGAGGAGTTCGCGGGTTGGTCGTGTGCGAAGACGAGTCCGGTACAGCTGTTCTGGCACTCGTTCGACCTTGCGGTCACGCGTTTCTCCGGCCGCCGGGCGCCGTCGCTCGATGACGGCGACGGAGTCGCGCGCGAGGCGTACTCGCACGAGGTCATCTCGTTCGGCTTCTGGACCGGCGATGCGCAGGTGCGCCAGCCGGCCTACTACAGCTATACGGCGCCCGAGCCGAGCGGCCTCACCGACGAGCCGCTCGCGCCATCCGCCGCCGCTTGGGCGGCCGCGCCCACTGGCGGGCACCTGGCGTTCCTGCCCTATGAAGCGCTCCGCACGGCCGAAGACCCACGGCGCGCTCTGCTCGCGTTCATGCAATCGGCCTACGAAGCGGGGGCGCGCCACGCCGGCTGGGATCAGGAGGATCTCACGTCGAGCTTCTGCCCCGGGCCAGCGGCGCTGCGCGAGCTGACGAGCTTGGCGGCCTGAGTCGCCGGCCCGCGTCGGGCGCGGGCGACGCCCGCCAGGCACAGCAAACCCCCGGGAATTGCCAGTACCGGAGGTACCTCGCCCAGGATGAGCCAGCCGAACAGGACCGCGAGCGGCGGCACGAGGTAAGTCGTCGCGCCCATTCGCCCGGCGGAGGTCTTCGCCAGCGCGTACGCCCACGCGCCAAACCCGATCGCTGTTGGTGCGAGCCCAAGGTAAACGGTCCAGGCGATCGCCGAGGCCGGCGCGGCCGCCATCCCGCGCACCAGTGAGGCGGCGTACGGGAGGCACGTTACGGCTCCCACCGTGCAGGCCAACCAGGTCACCGTCAGCGCCGAGGCTTGATCGAGCGCCGGCTTCTGCAGGATCACGCCGCCCGCGTACGCCAGCGCGGCGATCAGGCACAGCACGGCGCCCCAGGCTGCCTGCAGGCCGTGCTCGGCGCTGGCGACGCCGATCAGCGCCACTCCAGCGAACGATACGAGGCACCCGCTGAGTACCCGGCCGGGCAGCCCCTCCCCGAGAAACGCCGCGGCGAGGCCGACGATGAGGAGGGGGCCGATGTTGACGAGCATCGACGCCGTACCCGCGTCAACGTGCCGCTCAGCCTCGTTAAGCGCGAGGTTGTACAGGCCGAACCAGAGCAGTCCGCAGCCGATCAGCCGCGGCAGTGACCGGCGTGGCGGCAGCGACTCACGGCGAACCGCCACCACCGCACCGAGCGCCACCGCACCCACGAGCAGCCGCGCCAGCGCGAGCGCACCCGGCGCGAACGTCCGCCCGGCCGAGCGGATCCCCACGAACGCCGACGCCCATAGGCTGACGGCCACCAGGGCGGCGAGAAGGGCAAGCAGCCGCTCCTGGCCTGCCGCGGCCACGCGCGAGGAGATCGTCGTCATCGCCCACTACAACGCCGCGCCGCCCGGATGCGTGAGAGCGCACTGGTGGTCCCTCCCGCAAATACGCCCGCATTCGAGGCGCCCCTGACGGCGCCTGGCTGCGTCCTTGCCCGGCATCCGTCAGTGACGCTTCTCGGGTGCGGCCGGTAATTGCGGGAGGAACCACTAGCCGATTCGCCGCTCCTGCCCCTCCCACTCCTTCTCGCGCAGCTGCTGCTTTTGGATCTTGCCGGTCGAGGTGCGCGGCAGAGTCGTGATCTCAACCGCGCTGGGCCGCATGAATCCCGGCAGGCGCTCCTTGGCGAATGCCATGATGTCGTCTTCGCCGACGCCGTCACCTTCGGAGAGCTCGACGAACGCCTTCGGTCGCTCGCCCCATTTCTCGTCTGGAGTGGAGACCACGGCGACGTCCGCAACGGCAGGGTGCTCGGCGATCGCCTGCTCGACCTCGATCGTCGCAATGTTCTCACCGCCCGAGACGATGATGTCCTTCTTGCGGTCGCGCAGCTCGATGTAGCCGTCGGGATGGCGGACGGCCAGGTCACCGGAGTGATACCAGCCGTCGGCGAACGTCTCCGCGGTCTGCTCGGGATCATCGAAGTAGCCGGTCATGACCGTATTGCCGCGCATCAGGACCTCACCCAGCACGTTGCCGTCGGCTTCGACGTCCTCCCCGCCGTCGGCCACGACGCGTGCCTGCTCGGCGACCAGGTAGTGGACGCCTTGACGCCCGAGCAGCTGCGCCTGCTCATCGACTGGCAGCTCGTCCCAGCCCTCCTGCCGTTCGCAGATCATGTACGGGCCGTAGAGCTCGGTGGCGCCGTAGACGTGGATCGGCCGGATCCCAGCCTCAGTCAGCCGCGCGAACAGCTCCGCGGTGGGAGGCGAGCCTGAGACAGTCGTGATCACCTCGCGCTCGAGGCGGTGCGCGCGCTCGTGGTCCAGCAGCGAGGCCTGGACGGTCGGAGCGCCGTTGTAGTGCGTTACGCCCTCTTCGTCGATGAGCTCCCAGATACGCTCAGGGTCGACCTTGCGCAAGCAGATGTGCCGGCCGCCGACTGCGGTGACGGCCCAGGTGAAGCACCAGCCGTTGCAGTGGAACATCGGCAGCGTCCAGAGGTACACGCTCTCCGGCGTCAAGCCGGTCTCGATCACCTCGCCGAGGGCGTTGAGGTAGGCGCCGCGGTGGTGATACACGGCACCTTTCGGGCGTCCCGTGGTGCCCGAGGTGTAGTTGATGGCGATCGCCTCATCCTCGTTCTCGAGCGTACGCGGCGTCTGCTCGGCCGATCCCTCGGAGAGAAACTGCTCGTAGGGATCATCCGGTTCGCCGCTGTCGTCAATCCGGATCTGGCGCGCGTCGCACCCTTCGGCCAGCTCCTCGAACTCGTGATCGACGAACACGAAGCGCGCACCGGAATGCTCGAGGATGAAGTGAGCATCCTCGGAATTCAGCCTGTAGTTGATCGCTACGAGCACGCCACCGGCAGCCGGCACCCCGAAGTGCGCCTCGAGCAGCGCGGGGATATTGGGGGCGATGAATGCCACGCGATCCCCTCGCTCGAGACCGGCCGCTTGCAACGCCGACGCCAGGCGGCGAACGCGCTGGCCGAACTCGCGGTAGGTGTAGCGCCGCGAGTCGTGTACGACAGCGACCTTGTCCGGGTAGATGAATTCGCTGCGGACGAGAAAGCTCAGCGGATCGAGTTCGCTCCGATGCGCACGCTTTACCTCCGGAGCATCGCTGATCTCGTGCACGTCGTCCCTCCTTGCATCGGGTTGCCTCTCCCCGACCGTGCTTCCCCACAGCCCGCATGCCAACCACGGGCCGGTGGCGCAGGTGTTCGCTCAGCGGCTGACGGTCACCCGCCAGTCGACCGCGACTGTTCCGGCAGTGCTCCGAACCACTGCTCGCAAGGCGAGCGGATAACCGACGGCTTGAGCTGGGAACTGAATCGAGTCGTGTAGGACGCCGTGCCTCAGCGGGTGCGTCGCCGGCGTCTCGCGTCCCACGACCTGGCCGCCGAGCGCGAACTCGGTCTCCACAGTCCCGGTCAGTGGGCGCCCGCTGGCGTCAGTTGCCCGCACTGTGTAGCGCCACTCCTGCCCGACTTTGGGCGCGTGGTTCTCGCCCACGAGCGTCGCGTGCACCGCACCCGTTCTCACAGCGCCGGTACCGGTGGCCGTCGTAGCAGCACTCTGCGTCCTTGCCGCCGCCGACGATGATGTCGGCGTGCTCGCCGACGACGTACTCGACGAGGCGGTGCCCGGCGCGTGGCTCGAGCTCGAGCTCGAGCCGCCGCAACCCGCCGTCGCTGCCACCACGGCGGCAACGATCGCCGGAGTCACTGCGTGCGTGCGCACAGGCGTTAATGCTATTGCGAGCCGCATGGCGCGACGCCTGGGCGCAGCGGATCGTGTAAGTAATCTCATCGGCGGTCCTCGATCGATGTCAACGCCGCACGCAGCCGAGACAGCTCGCCGCCCCCTGCAGGCGATCCCGCTTCCGCGGGAGGCTGCCGCCGCGGCCGCAGAGCCACTTCCTGAGCACGTAGAGCCGCGCCGGCTGTGGCGCACGCTCGGGGCGTTGGCCGCGCTCGCCGTGCTCGTGGTGCTCGCGATCGTCCTGCTGCCGGGCGTGGCGGACCTTCGCCACCGTTTTGCGCAGGCGAGCCCTTGGTGGATCGTGCTCGCAGTGGGGCTCGAGACCGCGTCCGCGCTCTCCTACGTTGTCGCGTTCCGCTACGTGTTCTGCACGCGGATGCACTGGTCCGCGAGCTACAAGATCGCGATGTCCGAGCTCGGTGTGAACTCGCTGCTCCCTGTTGGTGGAGCGGGCGGTCTCGCCCTAGGCGCCTGGGCTCTGCGGCGCGCCGGGATGCCCAGCGAGCAGATCGCTCGCAAGACGGTGGCCTTCTTCCTGCTCACGAGTGCCCCCAACATTGCCCTGCTGATCCTGCTCGGTCCAGCCTTGGCCGTGGGCCTGGTTCCCGGCCATGTGTCGCTGGCACTGGCGCTCGTTCCCGCGGGAGCGGCTGTCTTCGCGGTGCTGGTGACACTTGGCTTGGGGCGCCTGAGCGCTCGTCTCGGTCGTCTCGCCGAGCAGGAGGCGCCGTCGCTGCGCCGCAAGGTGCTGCTTGCGGCGCGCGCCGGCGGCGACGGAGTCGACGATGCGGTCGCGCTGCTCGCCACCCGCAACATCCCCATGGTGCTCGGGCTCCTCGGCTACCTGGTGTTCGACATTCTGGTCCTGTGGGCGACCTTCCGCTCGCTCGGTTCCGCGCCGCCGGTGGCGGTGCTCACCGTCGCCTACATCATCGGCCAGCTGGGCAACCTCGTTCCGCTCCCGGCGGGGATCGGCGGTGTCGAGCTCGGACTCGTCGGCGCCCTCGTCCTCTACGGCGCCCACGCCGTGACGGCGACCGCCGCGGTGCTCCTCTACCGCGCGATTCAGCTGTGGCTGCCGGCCGCGCTCGGCATCACGGCGCTGATCCAGCTCCGCGCGCTACTGCACAGCGAGACCGTGAACATCGCGGTATGCGGAGAGGGCGACGCCGTCGAGATCCTCGGGCGCGGCCCGGTGGTCGTCCGCGGTGCCAGCTGAGCTCGCGAGCACGAGCCGGTCCTCGACGGCATCGACGAGCTCTAGGTGCAGGTCGAGGAAGCGCTGCATGAAGCCGAACACGATGTGCAAGCTCTGCTCGCGGTGCGGGAGCTCGCGCGCTGCCTGCGCACTGGCTTCGAGGCGCCGCTGAAGGTCCGCGACGTCGTCGCGCAATGACGCCATGCTCTCGGCTGTCGCCGCGCCGCCGACGAGATCGGCGCTCAGGGCGGCAGCGGCGGCCTGGCCCTCGGACCGCGCTCGAGAACAGGCTCAAGTGCTCGCTTACGCGCCGGTCGGGAGCTCGCGATGGCCGCCGAACTCGCTGCGCATCGCCGACAGAAGCTGATCGGCGAAGTGTGCCTCGCCTCGGGAAGAAAAGCGCTCGAACAGCGCCGTGCTGAGTACCGGAACGGGCACACCCTCATCGATGGCAGCCAGGACAGTCCAGCGTCCTTCCCCCGAGTCCGACACGCGTCCGGAGAACTCCTCCAGGCTCTCGCTCGTCGACAGCGCGTGCGCGGTGAGGTCGAGCAGCCAGGAGGCCACCACGCTTCCGCGCCGCCACACCTCGGCGACCTCGGCCACGTCGATGTCGTATTGGTAGTACTGCGGTTCGCGCATCGGCGCCTGTTCGGCGCTCGCCTCCTGAGCCACGCTGCCGGCGTCCGCCTTGTGCAGGATGTTCAGACCCTCGGCGTAGGCGGCCATGATCCCGTACTCGATCCCGTTGTGGACCATCTTCACGAAATGCCCCGCGCCCGCCGGGCCGCAGTGCAGATAGCCATTTTCGGCCGGCGTAGGCTCTCCTATCGCTCCGGGCGTGCGTGGAGCGGCCTCGACGCCGGGCGCGATGCTGCGCAGCACTGGATCCAGGTGCTCGACCACCGCCGTCTCGCCACCGATCATCAGGCAGTAGCCGCGCTCGAGCCCGAACACTCCGCCGCTCGTCCCGACGTCGACGTACTCGATCCCGCGCTGCGCCAGCGCGGCCGCGCGATCGACGTCGTCGCGGTAATAGCTGTTGCCGCCGTCGATGATGATGTCGCCGCGGTCCATCAGCTGCGCCACCTGCTCGACGATACGCCCGGTGATGCCGGCGGGGATCATCACCCACGCCGCCCGCGGCGGCTCGAGCGCCTTGACGAACTCCTCGAGCGAGCCCGATCCCGTGGCACCTTCGGCCTCGAGCTGCTGCACGGTGTTCGGATCGACGTCATACACGACGCACTCGTGTCCGTCACGCATCAGCCGCCGGACGATGTTCGCGCCCATGCGGCCGAGTCCAATCATTCCCAGTTGCATCGCTAGTGGTTCCTTTCGTTCTTGGCCGCGCGGTAGCGCGCGATCAGGGCGTTGGTCGAGGAATCGTGGGTGAGCTCCGAATCGCTCGAGAGCTCAGGCACGATGCGCGTGGCCAGTACCTTCCCCAATTCGACTCCCCACTGGTCGAAAGAATTGATGTTCCAAAGCGTCCCCTGCGTGAACACCGAGTGTTCGTAGAGCGCAACGAGCCGCCCGAGCGTGCGCGGCGTGAGCCGCTCCGCGAGGATCGTCGACGAAGGTCGATTGCCCGGGAACACCCGATGCGGAATCAGCCAGTCGGGCGTGCCCTCGGCTTCCACGTCGGCCGGCGTCTTGCCGAACGCCAGCGCCTCGGTCTGCGCGAACAGGTTCGCGGTGAGCAGGTCGTGGTGGCGTCCGAGCGGGTTCAGTGAGTGGCAGAAGCCGATGAAGTCGCACGGGATCAACGTGGTTCCCTGGTGAATCAGCTGGTAGAACGAGTGCTGCCCGTTGGTTCCGGGCTCGCCCCAGAAGATCGCTCCGGTGTCGTAGTCGACTTCGATGCCCTCGAGCGTGACCCGCTTGCCGTTCGACTCCATCGTCAGCTGCTGCAGGTAGGCCGGAAACCGCTTCAGATACTGGTCGTAGGGCAGCACCGCGACCGTCTGAGCGCCGAAGAAGTCCCGGTACCAGAACGCCAGCAACCCCATCAGCGCCGGCAGGTTCTCCGCGAAAGGCGCGTGGCGGAAATGCTCGTCGACGTCGTGGAAGCCGGCCAGCATCTCGCCGAACGCGTCTGGACCGACCGCCACCATGGTCGACAGGCCGATGGCGGAGTCCATCGAGTAACGACCCCCCACCCAGTCCCAGAAGCCGAACATGTTGGCGGTGTCGATCCCGAACTTCGCGACCTCCTCCGAATTCGTCGATACCGCGGCGAAATGCTTGGCGATCGCCGACTCGTCGCCCCCCAACCCGTCGAGCAGCCAGGCCCGGGCGGAGTGGGCGTTGGTCAGCGTCTCGAGCGTGGTGAATGTCTTCGAGGAGACGATGAACAGCGTCTGCGCGGGATCTAGATCGCGCGTCGCCTCGACGACGTCCGTGCCATCGACGTTGGACACGAAGCGGACGGTCAGATCGCGCTGCGAGTAATGTCGCAGCGCCTCGTAGGCCATCACCGGACCAAGGTCCGAGCCGCCGATGCCGATGTTGACCACGGCTTTGATCGGCTTGCCGGTGTGGCCTTTCCAGTCTCCGCTGCGCACCCGGTCGGAGAAGCTCGCCATCCGGTCGAGCACGTCGTGCACCTCGCGCACCACGTCTTTCCCGTCAACCTCGAGCGCCGCGTCGCGGGGCAGGCGCAGGGCCGTATGCAGCACGGCGCGATTTTCGGTGACGTTGATGTGCTCGCCTCGGAACATTGCCTCGGTGCGCTCGCGCAATCCCACCTCCTCCGCCAGTGCCACGAGGAGCGAGATCGTCTCTTCGGTGATCCGGTGCTTGGAGTAGTCGAGATAGAGCCCTGTTGCCTCGGCCGTCAGGCGCGTCCCGCGTTGAGGATCGGAGTCGAACAGGTCGCGCAGGTGCAGCCCGGACAGCTGGCGATAGTGGGCCTCGAGCTCGCGGTAGGCAGCTCGCTCTCGCAGCGCAGTCGTCGTGGTGGCCATCTTGTTCCTCTCTTCAGGGCGCGGACCTCAGCACAGGACGAACGCTAACGCGCCGGCCGAGGCGCCGTGTGCTGACGTCAAACGGCGCAACGGCCGCAAGACCGGCGGGCCGTCCGGCCTCAACGCCGGGCCGACCCGCGACCGCGATCGTGGCGCGGTAGCCCGTCGTCGGCGAGCTCGTAGTAATCACCCGCCTGCGAGACGAACCAGTGGCCGGTGACTTTGAGCCCGGTGGGACCGTCGAGCGTGCCGGCGGCGATGCTGATCGTCTCTCGCGCCGGCGCGTCCCAGAACAGGCTCGAGCCGCACTCGCGGCAGAAGCCGCGACGCGCTTCGGCATCGCTGGCCGGGCTCTGCACCCAGCTCAGTCCACGTTGCTCGAGCAGCACGAGATCCTGCCGCCGCGAAGCTGTGCTCGCGGATACGTGCCCGTGCCACCGGCGACACTCGTCACAGTGGCAGATCAGCACGTCCCGCAGCGGGCCCCGCACCTCGTAGCGGACCGCGCCGCACAGACAGCCTCCGGTCGCCATGGCACAGGTGTCTTATCAGCCCGCGCCCGCGGCGGGAGAAACGTCACGTCGCGTTTCGTCACCGGCGAGAACGGGGATCGAACTGTCGCTCGACGACAGAAACCTCCCGCGGACTGCGAGAGTCCTCGAGGCGAGGGGAGTTTCTCCCGCTCTGGCCGGTCGGGCGCTGGGCCTGCTAGCCGCCTGCGCCGGCGAGCGCTTTCGCCCGCTGACGCTCAGGAGTGATGCGAACAACGTTCCAGGCCAGACCGACGCTGCTCAGGGCCGAGATGATCAGGCCCGAGAGATCGAGCTCCCACCAGCGCAGCCCGTGATAGGCCGAGCGCGGGAACGCGTGATGGTTGTGGTGCCACGACTCGCCGAGCGAGAACAGCGACAGCCAGGCGACGTTGGTCGAACGGTCCTCGATATCGAATCGCCGCGAACCGAAGAAGTGGCAGACCGAGTTCACCGACCAGGTGACGTGATGAACGAAGAAGATCCGGACCAGCCCGCCCCACACGTAGCCGCGCAGCGCGCCACCGAGCGTGAAGCCGTGCAGCACGAATCCCGCCAGTGTCGGAACAGCGAGCGAGACCACCACGAGCAGGGGAAAGCTCCGGCCGATGCGCTTCATCTTCGGATCCTCGTAGAGCTCGGTCGCATAGCGCTTCCAGTCCGCCTGCCCCTGCGTCTCGAGCAGCCAACCAACGTGCGCATGGAACAGCCCCTGGAGCCCGCTGCCGTGGCCGACGTGCGGGCTGTGCGGGTCGCCTTCGCGATCGGCATGAGCATGGTGCTTGCGGTGGTCGGCGACCCAGTCGAGCACCGAGCCCTCCACCGAAAGCGAGCCGAGCACGGCAAAGCAGCGCTCGAGCCAGGGGTAAGTCTGAAACGCGCGATGGGTGAGCAGCCGATGAAAACCGACAGTCACGCCGACCGCACTCAACACGTACATCACGGCCATGATCGCCAGGTCGATCCCGTCGACGGCGCGGTTCCACAGCAGCACAATGGCGACGAGAACCCCGACGAAGGGGACGACCACCCCTAAGAGGTTGGCGGTGCGTTCGGCCCGACTCATGTGTCCAGGTTCTCATACGAACCCGCGCATTTCTTGCGCCATTCAGTCGATCGGCCTCCGCGATTCTTGTTTGATTGATACGAAGCCTCTCTCTGGCGCAGAATGACACCGTGAGCAAACGGACCCTCACGCTGGCCGGCGCGGTTCTGGCGGCCTTCATCCTGATCGGCTGCGGCGCCGACGCTAAGCGCTTGCCGCCGCAGACGCATGCGTCGCCGCCGCTCGCCCAGCGCGTGTCGCACATCGCCGTCGTGGTGATGGAGAACCACGAGTACGACGAGATCATCGGCTCGCGCGCGGCGCCCTACATAAACCGCCTCGCCCGCGGCTATGCCCTGAGCACGCAGATGTACGCGACCACCCATCCCTCGCTGCCGAACTACCTCGCGCTGAGCGGCGGTTCGACGTTCGGCATCGACAGCGACTGCACCGACTGCTCGGTCGCCGGCCGCGGCATCGCCGGTCAGCTGACGGCGCACGGGCTGAGCTGGAGGGCCTACATGGAAGACCTCCCTCATCCCTGCTTCACGGGCGCCGGCGCCGGCGGCTACGCCAAGAAGCACGACCCGTTCGCCTACTACCGCCAGATCGTCCACGACCGCGCCGCCTGCGATCGGATCGTTCCCTTGAGCCAGCTGTCCGGCGACGAGCTGGCGCGGAACCTCCCGACGCTCGCCTGGATCACGCCGAACCTGTGCCACGACATGCACGACTGCGACGTCGCCACCGGCGACCGCTTCCTCAGCCAGCTGATCCCGCCGCTGCTGCACGCGCTTGGACCACGCGGTCTGCTGATCCTGACCTGGGACGAGGGGACGAGCGACAACGGCTGCTGCCGGCTCGCCGGCGGCGGACACATCGCGACGATCCTCGCCGGCGCGCTCGCGCGGCCCGGCGGGCGCAGCTCCACGCCGGTCGATCAGTACTCGCTGCTCCAAGCGATCGAGGACCTCACCGGGCTGCACCGCTTGGGCGCCGCGGCGTGCGGCTGCACGCCGTCGCTCGCGCCGCTGCTGCGTCCCGCGGCGACCAAATAGGCTCCCGCGCGATGAGAAAGAAGATCAGGCGCTCGCTGGCGCTCGGACTGTTTTTCACGCTTGTCGTCGGCGGCGGCGCAGCGACTGGGGCACCAACGCTGCCGCTGGGTCACGCCGGACGCTGGATCACCGATGCCGGCGGACGGGTGGTGATCGTGCACGGGACCAACATGGTCTACAAGCTGCCGCCGTACTACCCGTCCGGGGCCGGCTTTGGCGAGAACGACGCCGCGTTCCTTGCCGGGATCGGCTTCAACGCCGTGCGGCTCGGAGTGATCTGGAAAGCCGTGGAGCCGACGCCCGGCCGCTATTCCGAGTCCTATCTCGCGCGCATCGCGGCGACCGTGAGGGTCCTCGCGCGCCACGGCGTGCTCACGCTGCTGGACTTCCACCAGGATCTCTTCAACGAGCGTTTTCAGGGCGAGGGCGCGCCGGACTGGGCCGTGCAGGACGGGGGTCTGCCGAACCCGCGCAGCGGGTTCCCGATCAACTACCTGGTCAACGCGGCCCTCCAGCACGCGTTCGACCGCTTCTGGACCAACGCCGCCGGACCGGGAGGAGTTGGACTGCAAAGCCGCTACGCCGCCACCTGGGCTCACGTCGCCGCCCGCTTTCGTGGTGTGCCCTCGCTGCTCGGCTACGAGATCCTCAACGAGCCCTGGCCGGGCACTGACTGGCGATCCTGCCTGCGCGTCATCGGTTGCCCCGGCTTCGACGCCACGCTCACTGCGTTCTACCGCCGCGTGTTCCCCCGCATCCGCGCCGTCGATCGCCGGACGCTCGTCTGGTATGAACCGAACGTGCTATTCAACGGCGGCCCGGCCACCCATCTCGGGCGGATCGCCGACACCGGCGCGGGCTTCGCGTTTCACGACTACTGCCTGGCCGAAGCCAGCACGGGAACCCCGGACAACTGCGCCCCGGCCGACGATCAGGTGTTCGCCCACGCGGTCGCCCGCGCGCGCGCCACCGGCAACGCGCTGATGGAGACCGAGTTCGGGGCCACCGCTGACGTCCCCTACCTCGAGCAGGCGCTCGTCCGCGCCGACCGCGACATGGTGCCGTGGCTCGAGTGGGCCTACTGCGCCTGCGGCGATCCGACCACGCAGGCTCCCGGCCCGCGCGAAGCGATCGTCGTCGACCCGGCGCGCTCGCCGTCGGGCCGCAACCTGGCCCTGCCGACGCTGCGCGCGCTGGTCGAGCCGTATCCGCAGGTTGTCGCGGGCACACCACGCAGTTGGTCCTTCACCCGCTCGACACGGACGTTCAGACTCAGCTACAGCACGGTCCGCGCCGGCCGGCGCGCTCGCTTCAGCGCAGGCGCGGTCACGGAGGTGGCGACGCCGGCGCTCGTGTATGGCGGCCGCTACGGCGCGCGGGTGCAGGGTGGCGTGCCGATCTCGCGCCGCGGTGCCGGCACCCTGCGCATCGCCGCTTGTCCGCGAATCCGCGAGGTGACCGTGAGCGTGACGCCATCCGGCCGCAGCCGCGGCTCCTGCCGCCTGCGCTCCTAGTGGAATTCAGCGTCGCGCTCGCGTAAAGCGGCGGCGAGGATCCCGTTGACGAACGCCGGGGCCTCCGCCCCGCAGAAGCGCTTGGCGATCTCGACCGCCTCGTTGATCGCTCCTTCGGGCGGGATCGCGCGGTCTCCCGGAAGCTCGCGTGGGTAGAGCAGCTCGGCCAAGCCGGTGCGCAGGATCGAACGCTCGAGTGGCGCGATCCGCTCGAGCGACCAGCCGTGCGCGTAGCGCGAGATCAGCTCGTCGATCTCGGGCTGGTGCTCGCGCACCAGGCCCGCCAGCTCGCGTGTGAACGCCTGCGCGTCGCGGGGGAACGTGTCCTCCAGAGGCCGCTCGAGCAGATCGCTTTGGTACAGCGCCCACACGGCGGCGCGGCGCTGCTCGCTTCTACGCACGGGAGACGTACTCGCCGGTGCGAGTGTCCACCCGAACGACGTCTCCGATGTTGATGAACAACGGCACCTGCACGCGGGCGCCCGTCTCGAGCACGGCCGGTTTGTTGCCGCCGCCCGAGGCGGTGTCGCCGCGCAGTCCAGGCTCCGTCTCGGTCACCGCGAGGTCGAGCGCGCTCGGGAGCTGCACGTCGGCGGGAGCGTCATCGATGTAGAGAACCTCGACCTCCTCCGAGTCCTTCATCCAGCGCAGCGCGCCGCCGATCGACGTCTCCGGGATCGTCAGCTGCTCGTAGCTGGCGGAATCCATGAAGTGCGCGTCGGCCCCGTCGCGATAGAGGAACTGCATCCGGCGCACCTCGGTGCGCACGGGGCGGAACTTCTCCCCGGCCCGGAACGTGCGGTCGATCACGGCGCCGTCGCTGGCGCGACGCAGCTTCGTCCGCACGAAGGCTCCGCCCTTGCCGGGCTTGACGTGCTGGAACTCGACGATCTTGTAGATCGTGCCGTCGACGTCGATATGCGAGCCGTTGCGGAACTGATTGGTCGAAATCATGCAGCGGGCCAGTGTAGAGACCGTCGCGAGCGATCCCCCGCCCACGCGTCAGCCGACGACGCGGAGGTCCTTGGAGATGCCATTGAGGATCTCGCAGCCCCCTTCGTTCACGACGACCAGGTCCTCGATCCTCACTCCGAGCTCGTGGGGCAGGTAGATGCCAGGTTCGACCGAGACCACGTTTCCCGGCTCGAGCCGGTCCTCGGAGCGCTGCGACAGGCGCGGCGCCTCATGGACCTCGAGCCCGACGCCGTGGCCGAGGCCGTGGCCGTATTGCTCGCCGTAACCCGCCTGCTCGATGACGGCGCGCGCGACTTCGTCTACCTCGCGCCCGCCCCGGCCGGGGCCAACCCCCTCGAGCCCCGCCAGCTGCGCCGAGCGAACGAGTGCGTAGACCTCCTCCGCATGATCGCTGATCTCGCCCGTGGCTACGGTTCGTGTGCAGTCAGAGCAGTAGCCGTCGAGCTCTGCGCCCCAATCGATCACCACCAGCTGGCCGGGTTCGATCACGACGTCGCGCGGCTGCGCGTGCGGCAGAGCGCCATGGGGCCCGGCCGCGACGATTGTGTCGAAGCTCGCCCGCTTGGCACCCATCTCGCGCATCGTCGACTCGAGCGCGAGCGCGGCCTCGCGCTCGGTGCGGCCGACGAGCCCCTCGTCCAGCAGGCGCTCCAGCGCCGCATCGGCGAGGCCGCAGGCGGCGCGGATCCGCTCGACCTCCTCCGCGTCCTTGACGGCGCGTAAGCCCTCGACCAGTCCGCTGCTCGCCACCAGCTCGACTTGCGTCCCGAGCAGCTCGCTCAGCCGCCGATGCTCGCGCACGCTTATATGAGCCTCCTCGAAGGCGAGACGCATCTCGTCGTCTCCCAGCAGCGGACGGAGCGACTCGAGCAGGTCCTGCGGCGCCCGCACACGCTCGAACGACGGGTCGACCTCCTCCGCCGCCTGCTCGACATAGCGGAAGTCGGTGACGAACGTTCTCCTCCCGGCGCCGACGAGCGCAAGACCGTTTGAGCCGGTGTACCCGGTCAGGTAGCGCACGTTGGCCGGGGCGCTGATCAGCATCAACTCGGCGCCGGCTTCGCCGACCCGCTCGGCGAGGCGCTCCGCGCGCGGGCTCATCGCGCTAGCTCCGCCCGCAGACGCTCCAGGGCATCACGGTAGCCCTCCGGCCCCTTGCCCGCGACTCGCTCGAGGCACAGATCTCCGATCACGCTGAGTGCTCGCCACTCTTCGCGCCCCTTTACGTCCGAGAGATGGACCTCGACCGCCGGCAGCGCCGCCAGCTCGAGCGCGTCCCGAATCGCGTAGGAGTAGTGCGTCCAGGCGCCCGGGTTCAGCACGACACCGTCAGCCAGGCCCTGAAGGCGATGCAGGTGCTCGACGAACTCGCCTTCGTGGTTGGATTGAAAGAAGCGGACCTCGAGGCCGAGCTCGTGCGAGAAGTTCGAGATGCGCAGCTCGAGCTCGTCGAACGACAGCGTGCCGTAATGGACCGGATCGCGGCGGCCGAGCTGATCGAGGTTGACGCCGTGCATGACCTCGATCCGGTTCCGTGTTGCGGTCACGGGGCCAACTCTCGTACGGCGGCGATCAGGTCGCGAGACGACACCGGACAACCCGGACGTGGACGCCCGGGCGAATCGAGCAGCACGAACGGAACATGCCCATCGCGGCGCTTCTTGTCGCGAGCGGTGGCCATCACAACCGCATCGGGATCGGCGCCGTCGAGCGTAATCGGAAGCCCGCGCGCCGCGAACAGGTCTCGCACCTCCTCGCGCAGTGCCGGCTGCTCGGAGAGCCGGAGCGCCGCCAGCAGTCCCAGCCCGACCGCTTCGCCGTGGCGGTAGCGGGCATATCCGGTCGCGGTCTCGATGGCATGCCCCACCGTGTGACCCAGGTTCAGCACCTCGCGCAAGCCTGTGTCGCGCTCGTCACGCGCCACGACGCGCAGCTTGGTCAGCGCGCACCAGCGGATCAGCTCGAGATCCGTGGGCTTGGCGCCGGCGCGCACCCGCTGCCACAGCTGCCCGCCGGCGATCAGTGCCGTCTTGACCACTTCGGCGTAACCGGCCGCGAGCTCCTCGGCCGGCAACGTAGCCAGGGCTTTTGAGTCGGCGAGTACGGCGGCGGGCTGGTGGTAGGCGCCGATGTAGTTCTTCGCTTCGGGCAGATCGACGCCGGTCTTGCCTCCGTAGGCCGAGTCGACCTGCGCGACCAGCGTGGTCGGGACCTGGACGTAGCGTACGCCGCGTTGGTAGGTGGCGGCGCAGAAGCCCGCCAGGTCGCCGACTACGCCGCCGCCGAGAGCGACGATCACGTCCTCGCGCGTCACCCCCGCGCGCGCGAGCTCGGTCCACACGATCTCGGCGTGGGCGATCGTCTTCGACTGCTCGCCGGGCATGATCGACACGCGGCCGGCGAGCGGAGCCAGCGCGTCGCCGTAGAGCGCCGCCACGCGGCCGTCGGTGACCAGAAAACGGCGTCCGGGCACCCGCTCCGCCGGCCACCAGGACAGGATGCCGGGGCCAATGTAGGCCGGATAGTCCGACGCGCTCGCCGCCCACAGGAGCTTGCTTTGGGGCGGCAGGTCCTCGAGCGCCGCGAGCACGGGCGCCATCGTGCGCGAGCGCGCGGCCGGAACGGTCGCGTCGGCCAGGCCTGAGTACAGTGGCTCGCGCTCGGCGTACAGCCTCGCGAACGTCGCCCGGTCGCGCGCCAGCGGCCGGGCACCGCCGCGAGACCGGGTCCACGCGCTGTCGACGTCCACGTCGATCCAGATCACGGTGTGCTCGGCGAGCGCCCGTATGACCGCGTCCGAGCCGACCGCGCCGCCGCCGAGCGAGAGCACCCGCGGCGGCCCCGGCTCGAGCAGCTCGAGCGTCACGCGCTCCTCGGTGGCGCGGAACGCGGCCTCACCGTCTTCCGCGAACACCCGCGCCACGGGCTTACCCAGTCGCTGCTCAATGACCGCGTCGACGTCGACTGCCTCGACACCCAGCGCCCGCGCAGCGCTGCGCGCCGCGGTCGTCTTGCCGGCGCCCATGAAGCCGATGCAGACGACCGTCGAGCTCACGCTTCGCGCCAGCCGATGCGCTGCTTGTAGTTCGCCAGCGCGGCGCCGACATCGTCGACGTGGTCGCCGCCGAACTTGCGCCGGTAGGCATCGGCGAGCACGAAGGCGATCATCGCTTCCCCCACAACGCCCGCAGCCGGAACCGTGCACGAGTCGGTTCGCTCGCGCAGTGCCTCGGCCGGAGCGTGGGTCGCAATGTCGACCGAGCGAAGCGGCTTGGTCAACGTCGGCAGCGGTTTCATCGACCCGCGCACGACCAGCGGCGCGCCCGTGGTCATCCCCCCCTCGAGTCCGCCGGCGCGGTTGCTGCCGCGGTAATAGCCGCGCTTCTCGTCGAAGAAGATCTCGTCGTGGGCCTGCGAACCGGGCACGCCCGCCACCTCGAAGCCGTCGCCGATCGAGACCGCCTTGATCGCCTGGATCGAGAGCAGCGCCTGGGCCAGGCGGCCATCGAGGCGCTGCTCCCACGAGACGTGGGACCCGAGGCCGGGGACGAGCCCAAACGCGCGTACCTCGAACACGCCGCCCAGCGACTCGTTCGCCTTGCGCAGCCGGTCGATCTCGGCCACCATCTCCGTGGTCGCCTCGGCGTCAAGGCAGCGCACCGGCGAGTCGTCGACATGAGCGAAATCCTCCGGGCGCAGGTCGTCACGGCGGGGGGCGCTGACGCTCGTGATCTGCAGCGTGTGCGAGAACACCTCGACGCCGAGTGCCCGGAGAAAGGCCTTCGCTACAGCTCCGCCGGCTACGCGGGCTGCGGTCTCGCGCGCGCTGGCGCGCTCGAGGATGTCGCGCACATCGCTCAAGCCGTACTTCTGCGTGCCCACCAGGTCGGCGTGACCCGGACGCGGCAGGTGCACCTCCTTCGTCTCCGCCTCCACCGGCCAGGGGTTCATCCGCTCCTCCCAGTTCGCATAGTCGCGATTGATCACCTGGAGCGCGATCGGCCCTCCGAGCGTACGCCCGTGCCGGACGCCGCCGGTCACCTCGGCCTGATCGCGTTCGATCTTCATCCGCCCGCCGCGTCCGTGGCCGAGCTGGCGCCGTGCCAGGTCGCGGTTGATCGCCTCGCGCTCGAGCGGCAGGCCGGCCGGCAGACCCTCGATGATGCACGTGAGGCCGGGTCCGTGCGACTCGCCGGCAGTGATCAGGTGCAGCGCCATCGGCGCCCAAGGTTACGGTGGCGAGAGATCAGCGTTCGGGCTTCGCGCCCTGCTGCGCGTCACGGCCGGAGTGGAACACGCCATCGCCGCCACACCACGGACACGTGACCTCGTGCTGGGTCCCGCCCAGCGACGAGCTCACGCGGCCGGTGCCGCGGCACGGCGAGCAGGTGCCCCGCTCCTGGGCGGCTGCGCCCGAGCTCATCCGGCGCCTTCCCGGCTGCGCACGGCGATCAGGACCCCGTCGCCGATCGGGGTGATCGTCGCCGTGAGCCGCTCGTCCTCGACCAGCCGGCGATTGAGCATCTGCACCGCGGCGATCTGCTGCTCGCTCCACGAGCCGTCGCTGTGTGCCTCGGCGACCGTGCCTCCCATCAGCACGTTGTCGACCACGAGCACCGAGCGCTCGCCCAGCAGCGGCAGCAACAGCTCGAGGTAATCGCTGTACTCGGTCTTCGACCCATCGACGAACGCCAGGTCGAACGGGCCGTCCAGCGCCGCCAGCCCGCTGCGCGCATCCTCCAGCCGCAACTCGACGCGCTCCTCGAGGCTGGCTCGCCGCAGGTACTCGCGCGCCGCGGCTTGGCGTTTGGGGTCGATCTCGAACGTCACCACGGTTCCGTCCGGCGGCAGGGCGCGGGCCAGGTACAGCGTCGAGACGCCGATCGCCGTGCCGACCTCGACGACCCGGCGGGCGCCGCGCGCCAGCGCAAGAACCTGCAGCAGCTGCCCGGTTTCGGGCATGACGATCGGAATGTGCTCGCGCGCGCCATGCGCCTCCATCTCGGCCAGCAGCGGGTCGGGATCGCGGCGCGAGGCTCCGAGGTAGTCGCGGACGGCTTCAGTGACGATCATGCCGCAGCACGATAGCGTCGCGCATCGCCTCGGCGGGCGCGGGAGCTCCGGTGAACAGCTCGAAGCTGAGAGCACCCTGGGCGAGGAGCAGCTCGAGACCGTCCACTGTCGGGATCGATCGCTTCCGAGCCGCTTGCACGAGCGCCGTCTCAGCGCTCGACGAGTAGACGAAGTCGACCACGCACCCGTAGCCCTCGAGATCGCTCGGCTTCAGCGGCAGCTCCTCGGGCCACACCTCCGTCGTCTGGAGACCCAGCACCGTGCAATTGATCAGCACATCGGCCGGCGCGACTGCGCTGGCTGCACTGGCTGCACTGGCGCCCAGCTCATCGCACAGCTGCCGGGCGCGCTCGGCGGTCCGGTTCCAAACCCTGACTTCCGCAGCCCCGGCATCGAGCAGCGCCCAGACCGCGGCCCGCGCGGTGCCACCGGCGCCGAGCACGAGCGCGCTGCGTCCGCTCGCCTCGAACGGCAACGACGCAATCAGCGCCGGCGCGTCGGTGTTCTCGGCTTCGATCCCGCGTTCCGAGCTGAAGCGAAGCGTGTTCGCTGCGCCGATCGCGGCGGCGCGCGGCGAGGCGTGATCGGCCAGCCTGCGTGCGGCCTGCTTGTGCGGAATCGTTACGTTGGCGCCCCGGAAGCCGGCTTGCGAGAGCGCCCGGACCGTCTCGGCGAACAGATCCGGAGGCACGGGCAGCAGCTGATAGCGCCAACCGACCAGCCCGATGACCCGCAGCGCGGCGTTGTGCATCGCCGGCGAGCGGCTGTGCGCGACCGGCCAGCCGAGCACGCCGAGACGAGTCCGCGCGCTCATCGCGGAGTCTTCAGCAGTGCTCGGGCGAGCGTCCGCCGCGCGCTGTCCGCGCGGCCTGATAGCGCTGCTGGTCGCGCAGGAACTGCGAGTAGCTGGCGGTGAACGCCTGCCCGCCGTTGCCGCAGGGCTTGACTACGAAGTAGAGGTAGTTGCTCTGCGCGGGCCGAGCCGCGGCGTCGATCGAGGCCATGCCGGGATTGTTGATCGGCGTCGGCGGAAGTCCTTTGTGCACGCGGGTGTTGTAGGGCGAGCTCGAGTTCAGCTCGGAGACGGTCAGCGGCCTGGTGTAGTTGCCGGTCGCGTACCGCGTGGTGGCGTCGATCTGCAGCGGCATGCCGGCTTGCAGCCGGTTGTAGATGACCGAGGCCACGAGCGGGCGGTCGTGCGCCGTCTGCGCCTCGGCCTCGACCATCGAGGCGACGATCAGCACGTCGTAGGGCGTCAGGTGCCGGCCGCGCGCGAAGCCGAGGTTGACCTTGGCGAAGCGCTGGCGGAACGTGTTCAGCTGGTCGTGAATGAGCGCGTCGATCTTGATCGGCTCGCGGAGCTGGTAGGTCGAGGGGAACAGGAACCCCTCCAATGACGCCGTTCCACGAGGCGCGCCGTAGCGCTCTGGGCTGAGCAATGGCGAACGCCGGGTCGCAACCAAGTAGCTGCCCTGGATCCCCTGGGCATGGAGGAGTGCGTCGATCTGACTCCGCGTACGTCCCTCCGTGAGCGTCAGGTTGGTCACCCTGGCCGCCGGCGGCGGCGTGGTGAGGACCTTCAGCGCGCTCGCGTAATCCATGTCTTGCCTGAGGTGGTACGTGCCAGAGCGCAGCT
>JAFAZV010000308.1 GCA_019239445.1 Solirubrobacterales bacterium | reverse complement strand
ATCCCGTCGCCCTCCTGATATGTCTGCACGCCGCCGTCGATCGCCCGGCCGCGCTCGGCCACCTGAACGAGCGAGCCGCCGTCGCGCGCGTCCGCGGGCAGCCGCTGTTCGACGAACGCCACGTGCCGCCACGTGTCGGCGCCCAGGTCGATCGTGTTGTCGTAGGAGTGACCGGTGAACCCCTGCATCGACATCGGGATCCGGTTCCACTCCTTGCAAGCCACCTCACACGCCTTGCAGCCGATGCACACCGACGTGTCGGTGAAGAAGCCCATCCGCGACTCGGCCTTCTCGCCGTAGGTGGACGGCCACGCGTGTGTCTCGAGCTGCATCAGTCCTTGACTCCTGCTCGTTGCCGGTACTCCTCCACGAGCCTCAGCCGCGCCGCCCCACGCGGCCGGCGCCCCGGCCGGATGTCGCACGTCGCAACTTTGTACTCGTTGATGTGCGTGTTGTTGTCGAGCGCGAGCGGCAGCAGCTCGTTGGCCGAGTCGCCGGTGGCGATGCCGACGCCGCCCCAGTGGTATGGCGCTCCCACGAGGTGCATGGTCCGGCCCTGGATGACCAGCGGTCTGATCCGCGGCGTCACCATCACCCGCGCCTCGACTGCGCTGCGCGCGGTGATGAGCGTCGCCCAGTCACCGTGTACGAGCCCCCGCTGGGCGGCGAGCTGCGGCGAGACCTCGCAGAAGAACTCAGGCTGGAGCTCAGCCAGGTAGGGCACGGTGCGCGACATCCCGCCCGCCGTGTGGTGCTCGGTCAGCCGGTAGGTGCTGAGCACGAAGGGGAAGACCTCGGCGCCAGGCTCACCGTCCATCGGGTGGTAGGGATTGAGCGCCCGGTGGAAGACCTGCCGGGTCGGGTTCTGCTGCTGGGCGTACAGGACGTTCTTGAACGGGGATTCCTGTGGCTCGTAGTGCGCCGGCAGCGGGCCGTCCACGAGACCGGCCATCGCGTAGAGCCAGCCCATTCCGTCCGGGTGCGCGATGAATGGCTTGTCTCCGGCGATCGCCGCCATCCCGGTGGCGTCCTCGTCGGGCACGTAGTCCGGACGCCGGTCGGGCGGGAAGTCCGGCGTATCGCCGACGCCGGTCCATTCGCCTTTCTCCTCGTCCCACCAGACGAGCTTCTTGCGCTCCGACCACGGTCGCCCCTGCGGGTCGGCCGAGCAACGGTTGTACAGCGTACGCGTGTTCTTCGGCCACGCCCACGCCCATTCGCTCGCGACCCAGTTCATCTCGGTGTGGGGCGTCTTGCGCGCCGCTTGATTGACGCCGTCGGCGTAGATCCCGCAGTGAAGCCACGATCCGCAGGTGGTCGAGCCGTCCTCCTCGAGATCGTCGTACTTGGGCACGAACGTGCCGTCCGCCTTGCGTCCGGAGATTTCCTGCAGCACGTGCTCGGCGTCAGGCTCTTGCTGCGGTCCCTGGAGCGGGTAGTCCCACACGAGCTCGAGGAGCGGCCGGTCCTTCGGATCGGCCGAAGCCGCAAGCTTCTCCCGGATCCGCTTGCCGAGGTGGTAGATCCAGTGCAGCTCGGAGCGTGCATCCTCCGGCGGCTCAAGCGCCTTGTGATGCCACTGCAGCAGCCGCTGCGTGTTCGTGAACGAGCCATCTTTCTCCGTGTGAGCGGCGGCAGGAAGGAAGAACACTTCGGTCTGGATGTCCTGCGCACGCCTCTCACCGGACTCGTGCTCGGGCGAGTCCTGCCAGAACAGCGCCGATTCAGTGGGCTGCATGTCACGCACCACGAGCCAGTCCAAGTTGGACAGCGCGGCACGCATCAGCTTCGAGTTCGCGGAGCCGACGGCCGGGTTCTGCCCGACGCAGAACATGCCTCGCACGCCCCCGTCGAGCATCTTCAGCATCATCGCGTAGTGCGAGTGATCGCCGTTGATCCGCGGCAGGTAGCCGAAGCAGAAGTCGTTCTCCGCGGTTGCCGCCTCGCCCCACCAGGCTTTGAGCAGCGACACCGTATAGGCCTTCAGGCTTCCCCACGCTCCGGTGTCGGGCCCGTTGTTCTCGACGAACGTGTCGAGCGTGGGGTGCGACTGCGGGTGGGGCATCGGGATGTAGCTCGGCAGGATGTTGTAGAGCGTCGGGATGTCGGTCGAGCCCTGGATGTTCGCGTGGCCCCGCAGCGCGAGGATCCCGCCTCCGGGCCGGCCGATGTTGCCGAGCAGCAGCTGCAGGATTGACGCAGCGCGGATGTTCTGCACGCCGTGCGTGTGCTGGGTCCAGCCGACGGCGTAGCAGATCGCCGCGGTGCGTTCTCGGCCGGAGTTCTCGCACATCGCGCGCGCGACCTGCTCGAACTGCTCCGGCGAGCACCCGCAGATCTCGGCTACGACCTCGGGCGTGTAGCGCGCGAAATGCCGGCGCAGGATCTGCAGCACGCAGCGCGGGTCCTGCATCGTCGAGTCGAGATGCGGCGGCCGGCCGCCTTTCATCTGCGGCCCGTGCGCGCCGTGGGCCTGTTCCCCGGAGACGTCCGCCTGCTGCTCAGACTTTCCGGCCGCCGTCTTGACGTCGACTCCTTCGTAGGACCAGGACTTGATGTTGTACGCGCTGTTGCCCGGGTTCCAGCCCGAGAAGAACCCGCTGGAGGCGTCGACGTCTGCGAACTCCTCGTTGATCAGCACGGTCGCATTGGTGTAGTGCTCGACGTACTCCTTGAACCACGCGTCGTGCTCGAAGACATAGTTGATGATCCCGCCGAGAAACGCAATGTCGCTGCCGGCGCGGATGGGCACGTGCAGATCGGCCATCGCGCTCGTGCGCGTGAACCGCGGGTCGACATGGATCAGCTTCGCGCCACGCTCCTTGGCCTCCATCACCCACTGAAAGCCCACCGGATGCTGCTCGGCCATGTTCGAGCCCATAATCAGGATGCAGTCCGAGTGCTGCAGTGCCTGCTGGTGATCGGTGGCGCCCCCGCGCCCGAACGACGTCCCCAGACCGGGAACGGTGGAGCTATGTCATATCCGGGCCTGATTCTCGATCGCCACCGCGCCCGCAGCGGTGAAGAACTTCTTGATCAGGTAGTTCTCCTCCGTGTCCAGGGTGGCGCCGCCGAGGAAGTGGATCCCGAGCGTGCGCTTCAGCGGCTCACCGTTTTGCGTCTCTTCCTCCCACGTCTGCGCGCGGGCCTCGATCACCCGCTCGGCGATCATGTCGGTGGCCCGCTCGAGGCTCAGCGACTCCCACTCGGTGCCGCCCGGGCGGCGGTACTTGACCTTGGTTTCGCGCATCGCCGAATTGACGAGCGCCTCCGAGGCCGAGCCCTTCGGACACAGCCTGCCGCGCGAGATTGGAGAGTCCGGATCGCCTTCGATCTGAACGACCTTCTCGTCCTTGACGTAGACCTTCTGCCCGCACCCGACGGCGCAGTACGGGCAGATCGACTGCACCACCCGATCGGCGGTCCGCGTGCGCGCCTCGAGCCGCTCGGATCGAGCCGATTGGGCCGCCCGTCCCAGCCCGAGCGGGTCGCCGGCCAGTTGGCGGAGGAACGGGGGAGCGAAACGCCGCAGCGCCATGATGCAGCGGCTTCCTTCCCGACCGCTCCGGGGGTGAAACCGGCGTGTGGTTCGCCTGCGAACGCTTCGCAGCAGTTCATCTCCGTCCCGCCACGGGTAAGCCCCCGGCATGCCCAGCGATGTCGAGATCGAACGCGCGCTCGCGACCGTCACCGCCACCCTGAACGATCAGAAGCTCGAGCGCTTCGACACCGCACGTGTCCAGGAGATCGTCACGGGCTCGCTCGGTGGCCAGCCAAAGCTCACCGTCGACGACGGCGGCGGCCTGCACGACGAATCCGGCGTGCGGGTCGGCGCGATTCGCAGGACTCCCAGCGGGGAGTGGATCACCGACCGCCAGAACGTGACGGCCGAGCACTCCGACGCGGCGATCCCGGCCGCGCCGTCGGAATAACCGCGGGCGCCGGCCCGGTTTACTCGCCTGAGTCCGCCGGCGGCCCGACCTGTCCCTCAGCGGCCGTGTCGGCCGCCCCGGGTCCGGCTTGCTCAGGAGGCGCCTCGGGCGCGGGGGACGTGGTCTCCCCCTTGTCCTCGCCGCTCTCCGCGTCCCCGCTCGGTTCCGGCGGCGGGGCGCCTGGCACGCCACCGGCCGCGCGCTTGCGTTGCCAGTCCTCGCGCACGTCGGAGATCTGCTCGCCGACCTCGTCGCTGCGCGTCTGCATGTCCCGGGCTTGACGGTCGAGCTCGTCTGCGAGCTTGGAGGGATCGTTCTC
>JAFAZV010000278.1 GCA_019239445.1 Solirubrobacterales bacterium | reverse complement strand
GCCGCAGACACTGTCGAGGAGCTCGCGAAAGCTCTGCTCCCGACCTTCCTCGATGACGGCCGCGGCATCCGGCCTCGCGCTCGCATTCGCCTCGAGGTAAGTGAATGGCCGGTAGGGATGCGGCTCGCAGCGCAACGTCCCACTCATCCCGTGGCGACGCCTTCCCGGCGTCCAAGCTTTGGAAACGTAAGCGCCCGGGTGACGTCTCACGCCAGCTGGTTGGCGCCGTCCCGCTCGTGCTCTGGGAAGCGCGCTGCGGATGCGCGATGATGTGCGGGCGTGACCGCGAGCCATCAGACCGTCCGCTTGGCCAGAGGGCGCCACCCCTCGCCTCGCTTCGGAGCCTGCGTGATGGAGCTCGCCTCGATGCTGGCCGACGAGCGCTTCAGCGACCGCCCGGCCAGCGTCTCCCCCGTGATCGGCGCTTTCCTTCGCACCTACAACGACGGCATCGACGACGAACGGCGCCAGGATCTGTATCCCCTGGCGTCGCTGATCGTCGGCACGGCCGGCAGCCGCCGCGTCGAGCGCGAACGAGCGAGCCGCTGTCTCGAGTTCGCCCGGAGCCTGGGGGCGGGAGCGCCCTCCGGACGGGCGGCAGTAGGGATCGCGAACGCCGACGCGAGCGGCTCGTGGGCGGCCTTGGCGGCGCTGCGCGCCGATCCCTCTGGTGAGCCTCACGCTCGAGTGCTCGCGTTCGCCCGCGAGCTCGTCGGCATCGAGGCCGAGGGGCCGCGCCGAGGCTGGTGGTTCTGGCGACTCGGGCGCGACCCGGGGCACGCGGTGGAGCAGGCGCTTCGCGATGATGACGCCGCATCGGCGCCGGCTGGCAAAATGACGCCGGCGTCATGGACGACCTGAGCTCTCAAGTAAGCCGCGACGTGGAAGTCGCGGCGTTTGACCCGACGACCGCGAGGACCCCGCCGCCGAAGGAGCGTTGGTGGGGCGATCATCTGCGCGAGCTGCGCTGGCAGCTCGAGTTCGCGCGCCTGGTCGTCGACCCCGTCTTCCGCGGCGAGGGCGTGCAACACGGCACCGGCGCTCCAGTCCTGACCATCCCGGGGTTCCTCGCCGGCGACGCCTCGCTCACCGTGATGCGCAGCTGGCTCGCGCGGATCGGCTACGAGCCGCACCCGGCGGGGATCATCGCCAACGTCGACTGCTCAGACCGCGCGCTGAACGCGCTCGAGCGCCGCCTGGAGACGATCACCGCGCGCGAGGGTCGTCCGGTGGCACTGATCGGCCACAGCCGCGGGGCCCACTTCGCCAAGGCGTTGGCGACCCGGCGCCCCGAGCTCGTCGCCTCGGTGATCTCGCTCGGCTCGGGCTTGGATACGCCGTTCGACATCAGCGTCCCGACCCAGGCCGCAGTCGCGCTCGTGCGCGAAGTGCTCACCCGCACGAGCGACCGCGTCGCGCAAAATGGCTGCTTCACCGCGAACTGCCGCTGCGGCTTCGCTCGCGACTACGCAGCCGAATTCCCGCGGCAGGTTCCACTCACGTCGATCTACTCCAAGGAGGATGGCGTTGTGCGCTGGCGCGCCTGTGTCGTGTCCTACGCGCGCTGCGTCGAGGTGACGGGCAGCCACGTCGGGCTGGCGTTCAACCGGCTCGTCTACCGGGAGCTGGCGCAGACACTCGCTCGCGACACCGCCGGCGCCGCGCCGTAACTTTCAGGCCGCGCCACCATCCCGCCGCGCCGGTAAAATCCCCCTGGGGGTTCGGAGTTGTGACAACTCTGCATCGGGGCGTGTCGAGTCTGTGACAACACGGAGGTGTCACGAGACGTTCCCGTCCGTGCATGCAGTTGTGGAGGGATGGCGTGAGGGGGACGGGAGAAATGTCGGCTCACCTTCGCCGCGCGCCGGCGAACGGGGTCGAGCTGTCGCTCGGCGACAGAAAATCCCCAAACCAGGTCAAAGTGCTCGGGGTGAGGGGACTTTTACCGTCTCCGGCAGCCGCGATCGGCGCATCGCGGCAATCGCCCGCCGGCAACGAGGACGGATCGCGCGGCGCGGGCCAGCGCGCTGCTCGCAGCCGGCGACGACGCCGTCCTCAGCTGGGCGGCACCCCCCGTCCGCTACGCGCTCGCCCCGACCGGTTCGGTAGTCGCGCCCACCTGCTCGCGAGGGGCTGGCGCGTGCCGGCCGTCGGAGATGCCCTCCGCGCCCGGCATCGCTTCAGGCCAGATCGGCTCGCGCGCCGTCGCTTGTTTCAGCATCTGCCGCGCGATCACGAGCGCCTGGATCTCGTTCGCGCCCTCGTATATCTGGAGGACCTTGGCGTCGCGCATCATCCGCTCGGCCGGGAAGTCCTTCAGATAGCCGTTGCCGCCGAGCACCTGGACCGCTTCGGTGGTCGCGCGCATCGCCACATCGGAGGCGAACAGCTTGGATGCCGCTGAGATCTTGGTCATGCGCGGATCGCCCTCTTCCACGAACGTCGCGGCCTGGTAGGCGAGAGCTCGAGCGGCCGCGGCCTCGGCCTCGAGGCCCGCCAGCTTGAACTGGATTCCCTGGTGGTTGAGCAGCGGCTGGCCGAACGAATGGCGACGCAGCGCGTAGTCGAGCGCGAGGTCGATCGCGCCTTGGGCCACTCCGACCGACTGCGAGGCCACGCTCGGCCGCGAATGGTCGAACGTGCGCATCGCGATCTTGAACCCTTCGCCCTCGGCGCCGATCAGGTTCTCGGCCGGGACTTCGACATCCTCGAAGCGCGGTGCCCCGAGGCGCCAGCCCGGCATGCCCATCGTGCGCAGCCGCTTCACGGTCAGCCCCTGCGCGTTGCCGGGCACGACGAAGGCGGAGATCCCCTTCGGCCCCGGCGCTCCGGTGCGCGCGAACACGACGTAGATGTTCGACAGGCCGGCATTGCCGATAAAGCGCTTCTCGCCGTTCAAC
>JAFAZV010000261.1 GCA_019239445.1 Solirubrobacterales bacterium | reverse complement strand
AAGCGCGCACCTGCTCCTCGGATCGCAGGTGCGCATGTTGGAGCTCGTATAGCGAGCCCTGACGCACAAACCTGGCGGTGCACTGGCGGGTGTGTCAGGTAAGGCCAGCTCCGGGGGCGCGCCAGCGACGGAGCATGGGCGGTCGCTCTACACGGCCTACACCCGCGCCAGCGCGCTCAGCCGGTGGCTGCCGACGGTGAACAGCCGCCATTCCCCCGGCACCCCGTCGAGCGGGCGCACGCCGCGGAAGTCGAAGGCGATGTTCGAGCCCACGACGAGATCGCGCACCGTCCCCGAGACGAGCACCTGACACGGCTCCGCGAGGTCGGCGATCCGCGCGCCGATGTGAACCGTCACGCCGGCGAGATCCTCGCCCGCCAGCTGGCACTCGCCGGTGTGCAGGCCGGCACGGATCTCCATGTCGAGCGCGTTGGTGGCGTCGACCACGGCCAGCGCGCAGCGGATCGCCCGCGCCGGCCCGTCGAAGGCGGCGAACACGCCGTCGCCGGTGCTGCGGATCGTCCGTCCGCGGTAGACCGCGATCTGGTCGTGCATGATCCGGTCGTGGTCGGTGATCAGGTCGTGCCAGCGGCGGTCGCCGAGCCGCGCCGCCAGCTCGGTCGAGCGGACGATGTCGGTGAACATCACCGTCGCGAGGACGCGATCGGGATCGTGCAGCCCGCGCGAGCCGGTGACGAACTCCTCGATCTCGTCCAGCAGCGCGTCCGCGTCGCCGGCGAAGTAGATGTGATCGTCGCCTGGCAGCTCAACGTAGCGCGCGCCCGGGATGTGCTCGGCCAGATAGCGACCATTGCCGACGTCGATCAGGCGGTCATTGCGGCGGTGCAGGATCAACGTCGGCACGCGAATCGCGGGGAGGATGGCGCGCACGTCGATCGCGTTGATCGCGTCGAAGATTGGCTTCACCATGCCGGGCCGCACCGAGTGGCGCTCGAAGCGCCCCCACCACTGGCGGAAGCGCTCGTCGCCGGCCAGGCTCGGCGCCAGAACTCCGAGCGAGGCACCTGATCCCCAGCCGTCGATCCAGTGCTGCCCGTAGGCCTCGACGAGCTCCTTCGGACGTCCCACCGGATAATCCGGCGCCTCGAGCCAGCGGGCGCAGGCGCCGTAGAGAATCAGGCTGATGCAGCGCTCGGGATAAGTGGCGGCGAACAGCGCCGCCATCGGCCCGCCCTCGGACGGGCCGAACAGCACCGCGCGCTCGGAGCCGACGGCGTCCATCACCGCAAGCACGTCGTCCATCCGCTCCTCGAGCGTCTGCGTCGGCGGACCCGGGTCGGACAGACCTGTCCCCCGCTTGTCGAACATGATGAGCCGGCTGAACGACGCGATCCGGCGCAGGAAATACGACGCTGCCGCGTGGTCCCAGTACTGCTCGATGTTCGACAGCCACTGCGGGACGAGGATCACGTCGACGTCACCCTCGCCAAGGAGCTGATACGCGATGCACAGCTCTCCGGCCTTCGCGAATCTCGTCTCTGGGAGCGCCACCGCCGCCTCCACCTCCGTTTGGTGCGTGCCGGAGCTTACAGCGCAGGCGAACGCGCAGCCGCCGCGGCCAGCGCTCCGTGAGCCGTGGTACAAGTGCGCCTTCACGACGTCACTAAGGAGGCGGTGTGCCGACGTACATCATGCTGACCACGTTGACGCCCGAGGGTGTTCAGACGATCAAGAACAACCCGAGCCGGATCCGCGAGGTCAACCGCGAGATCGAGCAGCTCGGGGCGACGGTCAAGGCCCAGTGGGCGACGCTCGGCCAGTTCGACTTCGTCAACGTCATCGAGGCGCCGGACGAGAAGGTGATCGCGCGGGTGTCGCTCGAGCTCGGCTCGCGCGGCACCGGTAAGTACGAGACGCTGAGCGCGATCCCGATCGACGATTTCATTGGCGCCATCTAGGAGCGATGGCGCCGGTCCGGCGGCGGCTGGCGCCGGCGGGGATCGCCGCGGCCTCCCGTGCCGCGTCCTCGTCCTCGGCTCCGGCGCGCGTGAGCACGCGCTGATCCAGTCGCTGCGCCGCTCCCCGCGGGCGCCGGATCTGCTTTGCGCGCCTGGCAACGCTGGCATCGCCGCCGAGGCGATGCTGCTCGATCTCGCCGCCGAGGACGGCGACGCCGTGGCGCGCGCTGCGGCTGATCGCGACGTCGACCTGGTCGTGGTCGGACCCGAAGCGCCCCTTGTGGCCGGCGTCGCCGACGCTCTCGCCGACGCGGGGATCCGCTGCTTTGGTCCGACCCGCGCCGCCGCCGAGCTCGAGGGCTCGAAGTCGTTCTGCAAGCAGGTGATGGCGGCGGCCGGGGTACCGACCGCCGAATACGCCGTGGTCAGCGACGCGCAGGCGGGGCTGGCAGCCATCACGCGCTACCCCGCGGTGATCAAGGCCGACGGTCTGGCCGCCGGCAAGGGAGTAATCATTGTCCAGGACGAGGCGCAGGCGCGCGAGGCCCTGCGGCAACTGCTCGTCGAGCGTCGCTTCGGCACCGAGCGCGTCGTCGTGGAAGAACACCTGGAAGGGGAGGAGCTCTCGTTGCTGGCGTTGTGCGACGGCCACACGGCGCTGCCGCTCGCCTCAGCTCAGGATTACAAGCGGATCTTCGACGGCGATCGCGGACCGAACACGGGTGGAATGGGCTCCTACTCGCCGGTTCCCGCGGTCGATGCCGAACGCGCTCGCGAGATCTGCGCGACCGTTCACCAGCCCGTGCTGGACGAGCTCGCTCGGCGCGGGATCGCGTTTCACGGGGTGCTCTACGCCGGGCTGATGATGACCGCCGATGGGCCCAAGGTGCTCGAGTTCAACGTTCGCTTCGGCGATCCCGAGACCCAGGCCA
Source organism: Solirubrobacterales bacterium (assembly GCA_019239445.1). GTDB lineage: Bacteria > Actinomycetota > Thermoleophilia > Solirubrobacterales > Solirubrobacteraceae > Palsa-465. The sequence goes on along the minus strand of JAFAZV010000261.1, from coordinate 18,825 downwards.
TCCTGCCGCGGCTGCGCACCGACCTGCTGGCCCTCCTCGACGCGGCAGTCGAGCCGGGCGGCCTCGAGGGAGCGCAGCTCGAGTGGAGGCCAGAGACCGCGGTCACGGTAGTTCTCGCCAGCCGCGGCTACCCGGAGTCGTCTTCGAGCGGCGATGAAATCCGCGGCCTCGACCGCGTCCCGCCCGATGTCTACGTGACCCACGCGGGTACGGCGAACGGCCGCCACGGCGCCGTGGTCACGGCGGGAGGACGAGTCCTCAGCGTGACCGCGCTGGGTGGCGACACCGCGGCCGCCCGAGCCGATGCATATGCTGCCGCGGACATGATCGACTTCGACGGCAAGCAGCTGCGGCGCGATATCGCGCTCCGGGCGGTGAAGACGGCGTGAGCGCTGAAGAACCACCCACCGTACCGCCGACCTACGAGGAGCCCTCGGTCGAGTTCGAGGGCGTCGAGATGGACCTGCCGCAGGTTGGCATCCTGATGGGCTCCAACAGCGACCTGCCGGCGATGGAGGCGGCCGAGAAGGAGCTCACCGACCGCGGCATCCGCTGCGAAGTCAAGGTGATGTCCGCCCACCGGCAGCCGGACACCGTGGCGGAGTACGCGCGCAACGCGCGCAGTCGCGGGCTACGGGTGATCATCGCCGGCGCCGGGCTGTCGGCGGCGCTGCCGGGAGTCGTGGCTGCGCACAGCGACCTGCCGGTGATCGGCGTCCCGCTCACCAGCCGCACATCGGTCGCCGGCGGCCTCGACGCGCTCCTGTCGATCACGCAGATGCCGCCGGGCGTGCCGGTCGCTTGCGTCGGAGTTGACAACCCGCGCAACGCGGCTGTGCTGGCGGCGCGCATCCTCGCGGCTTAGATACGGCTCAGCGCCACCCTCGGCTCGGCCGGACACGCCCGCCGCGCTACCCTCTCGTCCAGCGTCGCGTATGGCCGAAGCCATCGTTCACGTTTCCTCGCTCGCCGGCAGCCCGCTGCTGGACTCCACGGGAGACCGTCTCGGTCGCGTGGATGACGTGGTCGCCCGGCTCGACAGCGGCGAGAACCTACCGCCAGTAGTCGGCCTCGAGGCCCGCATCGGCGGCCGCGAGCTGTTCGTTCCGATCGACCACGTCGCACAGCTCGGTCCCGACGCCGCCCGCACTTCCACTACGAAGCTCAACCTGGCGCAGTTCGAGCGCCGGCCGGGGGAGATCCTGTTGCGCTCCGACGTGCTCGATCGCAGCCTGATCAACCTCGCCACCGCACGACTGGTCAAGGCGCGCGAGGTGGAGCTCGTTTGCGACAACGGCACCTGGCGCGTCGCCGGGATCGACCCGAGCCTGCGGCCTCGGCTGTGGCGCTTTTTTCCGCGTCGCTTTCGCGGCCACGACACCGACCACACGCAGTTCGTCCCCTGGCGCGACATGGAGGCGTTCGTCGCCCATGTTCCGAGCTCGCGACTGAAGCTGGCGTCGCGCCGGCTGGCTCGGCTTCACCCGGCGCAGATCGCCGATCTGGTCGAGGCCGCCTCACATGCGGAGGGCGAGGAGATCCTGGCCGCCGTCGGGCACGACAAGGAGCTCGAGGCCGATGTGTTCGAGGAGCTCGACGACGAGCATCAGGTTGAGTTTCTCCGCGAGCGTTCCGATGAGGAGGTGGCCGAGGTGATGTCGCGGATGGCGAGCGACGACGCTGCCGACCTGCTGCTCGAGATCGAGCAGGATCGACGAGTTCCGATCCTGAACCTGCTCCCGCCGGCCAAGCAGCACAAGATCAAGGGCTTGCTGGGCCACAACCCGTCAACGGCGGGCGGGATGATGAACCCGGATTTCGTGTCGATGCCGCTGGCTGCGACCGCAGCCGCGACGATTGCCCGTCTGCGTTCGAGCGAGCTCGGCTCCCAGCAGGCGTCGATCGTGTTGGTGGTCGACGCCGCGGGCGTGCTCTCCGGCGTGGTCTCGCTCGCGGAGCTCATCCGAGCCGATCCGGAGGCCGAACTCGCGAGCGTGCTCGAGGCGCCGACGCCTTCGGTGAGCCCCGAGGCCGACCTGCCCGAGGTGGCGCAGATGATGAGCGACTTCAACCTGGTTGCGCTGCCGGTTCTCGATCTCGACGGACGTCCGGTTGGTCTGATCTCGGTGGACGACGTGCTCGAGCTCCTGCTGCCCGAGGAGTGGCGCCGACGCGTCGGCTACGCCCGCAGCTGAACGGTCATCTCCGGCGCAACCGGCTGTGTGAAGCAGATGTGAACATATGTCGCGACCCGCGCGCTGTGGTGTTTAATTCATACGTCAAATGAGTGACCACTACGAGCATCAAGAACGCGACGAGCTACCGCGAAGTAGCTGGCTCGCGGCCGGCGTGGTGGAAGTCGCCGAGCGACCGGAGCGCATTCCCGGAACCTGAGTGACCTCCACTGGCCGCGGCAGCGCTGCGCAGCGGTTGGAAGGAGGCCGAGAGCATGACGACACCGCCGGAGGCTGGCGCTACTCCGCCGGTTGGTGCGGGCGCCGGGACGGCGCCCCCGGCACCGCCGCCGCCTCCGGTGCGCGAGCGTGCCGTCCTCGATGCGGCGCACGTCGGGGACATCAAGGGGGCGTTCGGCACGATCCGTCAGCACGAGGAGGCGCACCGCGGCCTTCGCTCGCGCGCGCTGGCGCTGCTGGCGATCATCGGCCCGGGCCTGATCGTGATGGTCGGCGACAACGACGCTGGCGGCGTCGCCACCTATTCGCAAGCCGGTCAGGACTACGGCACGACCTTGCTGTGGGTGCTGCTGCTGCTCGTGCCTGTACTGATCGTCAACCAGGAGATGGTCGTGCGGCTGGGCGCAGTGACCGGCATCGGCCACGCGAGGCTGATCAACGAGCGTTTCGGCCGTTTCTGGGGCTGGTTCTCCGTCGGTGACCTATTCCTCTTGAACTTCCTCACGATTGTCACCGAGTTCATCGGCGTCAGCCTCTCGCTCGGCTACCTTGGTGTCTCGAAGTACGTTGCGGTACCCCTCGCCGCCGTGGCCCTGATCGCCATCACTGCGAGCGGCAGCTTCCGTTCATGGGAGCGGTCGATGTTCGTGTTCGTGTTCGCGAACCTGCTCGTCATCCCCCTGTTCATCATGTCGAGCCCGCACATGGGCGACGTCGCCAAGCACTTCGTGGTTCCCAGCATCCTGGGGGGAGCGAACTCGACCTCGGTGCTGTTGATCATCGGCATGGTCGGAACGACCGTCGCGCCGTGGCAGCTCTTCTTCCAGCAGTCCAACGTCATCGACAAGCGGATCACGCCTCGGTGGATCAACTACGAGCGGCTCGACACCTGGATCGGCGCCGTCGTCGTAGTCGTCGGTGCCGCGGCGCTGATCGGCGTCTCCGCTTTCGCGTTCGAGCACACGCGCTACTTCGGCCAGTTCACCGATGCCGGCGCTACCGCCGCCGGCCTCGACCACGTACTGGGCAAAACGGCCGGGGTGTTCTTCGCCATAGTCCTGCTGAACGCGTCGCTGATCGGAGCCGGCGCGCTGACGCTTTCGACCAGCTATGCGTTCGGCGACGTGTTCGGGACCAAGAGCTCGCTTCACCGGAGCTTCGCCGACGCGAAGCTCTTCTACGGGACGTTCGCCCTGCTGATCATGGGCGCTGCGGCCATCGTGCTGATCCCGGGCGCGCCGCTGGGGGTGATCACGCTCGCTGTCCAGGCGCTGGCTGGGGTTCTGCTGCCCAGCGCCAGCGTGTTCCTCTTGCTGCTGTGCAACGACCGCGAGGTGCTCGGCCCGTGGCGCAATCCGCCCTGGTTGAACGTCGTGGCCAGCGTGATCGTCGCCGTGCTCGTACTGCTGTCGCTGATTCTGATGGGGACGACGATGTTCCCCAGCATCAACGTAACCGAGGTGTCGCTGATCGGGGGCGCGCTCCTCGCCCTCGGGTTGGTCGCGTTCGCGCTTGTCGCCCTGCGCTCGCGGCGAGCCGCCGGCAAGGTCACGACGGTCGCCTCCGGCCGCGAGCCCCCCAAGGAGCAGTGGACGATGCCACCGCTGGCGCTGCTGGCCCGCCCCGAGTGGTCCACGGGGCGCAAAGTCGCGATGTTGACGCTGCGCGGCTACCTCCTCGTCTCGGTCATCCTGCTGATCGTCAAGGCGGTGCAGCTTGGCGGAGGCTGACGACTTGGCTGCCGCCATAATCGAAACGCAGTGATCGCACGCTACACCCGAGCCGAACTGGCCGAGATCTGGTCTGAGCATGCCCACTTCGAGGCCATGCGCCAGGTGGAAGTCGCCGCCTGCGAGGAGATGGATGGCCCGACGGAAGACGAGCTCCAGGCGATCCGCCGCGCCACGTTCACGGTTGAGGCGATCGCCGAGCGCGAGAAGGTCACCGACCACGACACAGCTGCGTTCGCCGACGTGCTGGCAGCCTCGGCCGGCGCTGCCGGGCGGTGGATCCACCACGGCCTCACCTCGAGCGACGTGCTCGACACCGGCCTCGCGCTGCAGCTTCGCGCGGTGGCAGAGCTCATCCTGAACGACGCGCACCGCCTGACGCGCGCACTCGCCGGCAAAGCGCGCGAGCACGTCCACACGTTGTGCGTCGGGCGCACGCACGGGATCCACGCCGAGCCAACGACGTTCGGGATCAAGCTTGCCGGCTTCGCGTTCGAGGCCGACCGCAACGCGGCACGCCTGGAACATGCCTTCGCGCAAGCAACCGTCGGTGCGCTGTCGGGCGCCGTCGGCACCTACTCCGCCACTTCGCCCGAGTTCGAAGAGCGCGTGCTGGCCCGACTGGATCTGCAGCGTGAAGCCGTGTCCACGCAAGTCGTCGCCCGCGATCGCCACGCGCAGCTGCTGCAGGCGATCGCGCTCACCGGCGCCGGCCTCGAACGCTTCGCCACCGAGCTGCGCCACCTCGCTCGCACTGAGGTGAGCGAGGTGCGCGAGCCCTTCGGCGCCGGCCAGAAGGGCTCGAGCGCGATGCCCCACAAACGCAACCCGATCAAGTCCGAGCAGATCACCGGGCTCGCTCGAGTGCTGCGCGGCAACGCCTCGGCCGCGCTCGAGGACGTGGCGCTTTGGCACGAGCGCGACATCTCCCACTCCTCGGTCGAGCGCGTGATCATCCCGGACTCGACGATTCTGCTCGACCACATGCAGCGACGTGCGATCGCGCTCGTCGAGGGAATGGTCGTCGACCCCGTGCGCATGCGCGAGAACCTCGAGCTCACCCACGGCGCGCTGTTCTCCCAGCGGGTGCTCCTGGCGCTGGTCGCGTCCGGTCTCACACGTGACGCGGCCTACCGCACGACTCAGCGGCTGGCCCAGCAGGCGCTCGACACCCGCACGCCGATGCGCGAACTGCTCGGGAGCGATCCCGCCGGCGCCGGCCTCGATCTGGACGCGATCTTCGACTACGGCCCGTTCGTCCGCTACGCGGAGGAGATCGTGGGACGGCTGGAAGAGATCGCGGACCACCGGCTCGAGCGAACCGCCGACCGAGTGCAAGAGCTCGCCTAGCGCGTGCGGACGGACGCAGGGGCGCTCAGGGCGCGACTATCCGTTCCCCCGGCCTACCGCAGGCCCCGCCCCACCCGTCGGCGTCGTCTAGGGTTGCCCCAACCCACAAAGGAGCAAGATCGCTATGGCAGAGGTCAGCATCACCCCCACCGAAAACGGACCCTACAAGGTCACCGGCCCGGTGGAGCTGATAGATCCCGACGGCAACCCCATCAACGCGCCGGGACAGACAGTGTTCCTGTGCCGCTGCGGCGGCTCCACCAACAAGCCCTTCTGCGACGGCACTCACTCCAAGATCGGCTTCCAGGGCGCGATGCGTGCCGTCGAAGCGGCTGAGGAGTCGTGACCTGGAGCCGGCCCTTCAGGCCATAGGAGCGCACGCGTCCGCGCGCCGAGCGGCCGGTTTTCGCGGTGGACGTCCGGTGGGTCAGTCGCTGCCGCCGTCGACGGCGCGTAGCCCGGGGCGGCTGTCGGAGCTGGGCTCGTCGAGCTCCGCAGACAGCGCCTCGCTCTCGAACCGGGCGAGTGCCTCCTCGCACGAGGCGACGGCCGCGGTCGCGTCCTGGCCGCCGGGCGCATCGAAGTAGTCGCGTGCGCGGATGGCGGCGAGCCATTTTTGGTGGCGGGCCAGGTTGGCGTCGGACTCCTCGAGCTCGGTGTAGATGGCCCGGCCGCGGCGGCGCTCGTATTGGAGCTCCTCGTGGAACTCGCGCGTGCTCTCGACGACCTCGTGGTACTCGTCGGTGCGCTCGCGCTGGATCGCGTCGATGACTGCGGCCTCCTGCTTGGGGTCCGTCAGGCGGATGCGCAGCAGCTCCCCGTGACCCCCCTCCGCGCGCAGCCGGGTAGCGAGCCGCGCCGCGGCGCGGGTGGTCTTCGGCGTCGCAGGGAGCAGGCACACGGACTGCTGCAGGTAATGAGCCCCCAGGCTACGCAGATTACGCCACGCGTAGACACGCAGCGTCGAGCTCCCGCCGGGTGGGGTGGAGACGGTGATCAGCAACCATTCACGTTCCACAGGCCGCCTATTGTCTCAGAAGTCACGCGGTCCGCCTCAATGCTCCGCACACTGTTACCGTCGCTGTGCACTGTGCGTTCCATTCCCAGCGTAACGAGTGCGCGGCAGGCGCCATCGATCACACGGTTGTGGCCAGCATGAAACGCATGTTGCGTACTGGTGGTAACAGCGTGAGTCCAGCTGGGATCAAAGCCTCGGACTTCTGACTCATACCGTGAGCCTTCCAGGGGGGCGCCGTCCGGCACAGCGCGGGGTTGCGCCGAACTGCACCGGTGATTTAGGCTGGCGATGGCGTTGTTTGCGCTGCCGTTGATCGTGGTTAGTAACCCGCATCCAAAAGGATTCCTTATCGGATGTTCGGACTGCTCTCGCTCGGGTTCACGCTGAGCCTCGATAACTTCCGGAGCTCGCTCGTGCTTGGGGGGCTCAAGCCGACCTTCCTTCAGTCGGTCAAGACATCCGCGATCTTCGGCCTATGGGATGCCGGCGCACCGGCGCTCGGGATCCTCGTCGGCCACTTCGTGAGCGAGAAGATCGACAGAAGCGCCGGCATGGTCGCAATCATCGGCCTCGGCGCATACGGCGCTTTTCTCATCCTCCGGTCGTTGATCTCGCCCGAGCGCGCGGATCCCGACCTGAAGTGGGCGAGACGCGGGCTGCCGCTCCCGCTGAGCGTCGACAACGTCGCCGCCGGCACCGCGCTCGGCCTGGCTGGATACTCCCCCTGGCTCGCGCCCATCCTGTTCGGGGTGACTACGTTTGTCATGTCGGTCGCCGGGCACCAGATCGGCCGCACAGTGGCACACTTCTTCGACTTCATCCCTCGCATCAACACCGACCTGCTGACCGGGATTGGGTTCGCCGCAATAGCAGTGTTGATGGCACTCGGCGTCACCCTCCCGCTCTCTGGCGACTGATACCCCGCGCCCATCCCCACCACCCACCCGGCCCTGACGACGGACGGGACGCGGGTCCCTCTGGACAGCAGGGGGCGGACGCGCGTGGCGGAGCGACTGAACCCTTGAGTCAGCGCTTCGTCAGACGGAAGGCCACAGAGCCCCTCGCATAGCCGATAGCGTTAGCGTCAGTCGGTCTAATCGAGCCGAGTGAAGAGGAGGCTCAAGCCATGGCATTCACCCGGGAACAGATTCGAGCCTCGATCGAAAGGGCGGGTGATGCCCACTGGGAGGCTCTCGTCCGCCACCACACCGACGCCTATCCCGAGAGCAATCCCACGCCTGGCGATGTCGCCCGAGGCGAGGCTGAGCGGCTGAACGACCTCGGCTTAGCCAACAACCCCGACCTCGAGCTGGTAGAGAGCCGGGTCGAGCAGGTTCCTCCCGCAGTCCGGATCACTCACGTTTTCGAGGATCGCGAAAAGGGCACCCGGTTCGAGACCGACCCGTTCACTGGCTACAGATGACCCCGCACGGCAGGAGCGTGTCGTGAGCAAGACCCGCGCGCTGTTGCTTGGCTTAGCGACGAGCGAGCGCTTCGAGCGGACGGTGAAGACTGTGCCCGGCGGCGAGGCGAGCGCCTGGCGCGCCGCGTCACGCTACGTGGCCGGCCGTTCCCGCGGCGAGGCGCTTGACGCGGCAGCGCGTCTGCTCGAGGAGGGCCACGGGGTCAGTATCGACCTGTTCGGAGAGAATGTGTGTGATCCGGCGAGGGCCGATCGTGTGCTGGAGGACTACGTGCAGTTGGCCGGCGCACTGCCGCCGCCGCCCGCTGACGCGTGGTTGTCGGCGGACCTGAGCCATCTGGCTGTGGACACGAACCGCTCGGCTGCGGCCGACCGCCTGGCCGCGATAGCAACGGCGCTCCCGGCCGGCCGCCGGATCCAAGTCGGGGCGGAGAACGCTGAGCGTGCCGACGCGATCTTGACGTGCGTGACTGAGGTAGCTGCGCGCGGGCTGGCGGACCGGCTGGGCGCCACCCTGCAAGCGAATCTATTACGCGCCCCAACCGATGCCGAGGTGCTCGTAAACGCAAATGTGCACGTCCGGCTGGTGAAGGGCGCGTATCTCGAGGAGACTGGGTCCCTCCCGCACGGCGAGCCCACCGACATCGCGTTCCTGCGCCTTGGTTGTCTGCTGGCGGATAGCGGGGGGAGCTGGTCGATGGCCACCCACGACGGCCGCCTGCGCGAAGCTCTGCTCCTGGCTCGCGGCACGATCCCCGTCGAACAGCTGCTAGGCGTCCGGCCCGAGCAACTCCACGACCTGCACCGCCGTGCCATACCCACGCGTGTTTACCTGCCCTACGGCCCCGACTGGTTCCGCTACTGGATGCGCCGCGTCGCCGAATCCCGCTCGGCATGACCGCGGTGGCGACATCGCGCCGCGAACGAGCTTCGACAGAGGCGAGCGCCACGTGACGGTCACTGAAATCTCAGCCGGCTGGACCCGACCCGATCCCGCGTGCGGTGTGTTCGAGACGCTCGCTGTGCGCGATGGCCGGGTGCAGGCGCTCGACCGGCACCTCGACCGCCTCGCGGGTGCGGTGGCGGAGCTGTACGGCCACCAGCTGCCGCCCGGTCTCGAGGCTCGTGCCCGCGGGATCGCCGGGCAGCTGGTCGGTGCCCACCGGTTGCGAGTACGCGCGCACCCGGAAGCCGGCGAGCTCATGGTGCGGATCGAAAGCGAGCCCTTCGCGTCGGCGGAGCCCCAGCCCACGATCATCCTCACGCCCGTCCTGGTGCCGGGCGGGCTCGGCGCATACAAGTGGTGCGACAGGCGCCTCATCGATGATCGGAGTTCGGGAGGAGGTACGCCGCTGATCGTCGACGTCTCGGACGAGGTGCTCGAGGCGGCCTGGGCGAACGTGTGGCTCGTGGAGGGGGATCGCATCATCACGCCCCCCGCCGACGGGCGGCTGCTCCCCGGCATCACTCGGTTGCTGCTGCTCGAACGGACCCCGGAGCTTGGACTCACGGCATCGACGGAGCCGATCACGCTCACACGCGCGCGCGAGGCAGACGCCATCTTTCTAACCTCGTCACTGCGATACGCCGTCAGCGCCGCGATCGACGGGACTCCGTCAGCGCATAACGAATGCCCCAGCGTCCCGCTCCTCAGCGCCGCCCTTAGCGAAGCTTGCTGGGATGTGTGAGGCGCCCCAGGCGCGTGGGGCGATCCGCGAACCGATCGCGGCGGCCAGTGGAGCCGCCTTGACGAGCGCCTCCTCGAACTCCTGCTCCGGATCGGAGTCGGCGACGATCCCGCCGCCGGCGCCCAGCCAAGTCTGCTCGTCGCGCTGCTCGAAGGTGCGTATGGCGACATTGAGCTCGAGCCCCGCCACCGGGCTGGCGAAACCAACCGCTCCCGTGTAGACCTCGCGGCCAGTCGGCTCCAGGCCGGAGATGACGCGCATCGCCTGAACCTTCGGCGCACCGGTCACGGAGCCCGGGGGGAACGTGGCGCGCAGCAGCTCGCCGTTACCCACGCCCGGCCGCAGACGGCCACGCACCCTCGTTACGAGGTGCCAGACGCCCGGATGCGGCTCGGCCTCGGGCGTCCGCGGCGCCTCGACCGTGCCATAGGCGCAAACTCGACCAAGATCGTTGCGCATCAAATCCACGATCATCACGTGCTCGGCGGCATCCTTCTCGGAGCGGCGCAGCGCCGCAAGGGCGGCTCGTGCGATGCCCTCGTCCTCGGGGCGCTTGATCGTTCCCTTGATTGGGGCGGTAACGACTGCGTCGCCGCTACGGTGCAGAAACAGCTCTGGAGACAAGCTGGCGATTCCGCCCCACGGTGTCCGGAAGCTCGCCCCACGCGCGGGTGACAAGCGATCCAGCGCGCGTGCATAGAGCTCGGTCACAGAGCCGGGCCACCGGGTTCCCAACCGAAGGCAGATGTTGGCCTGGTAGATCTCGCCTGCGGCGATACGCGTGATGCATTCGGCGACCGCCGCCATGTGACGGTCCTTGTCCGTATAGCTGAGGCGGAATGCCGGAGGCGGGACGTAGACCGGCTCGGGACGCCGAGGAACCGCGAGACGCGCGCGCAGGTCCTCCATGCGCCGCTCGACGCGGTCATGCGAGCGAGAGCTGACGAGCGCCTCGAACCACCACTGGCCGCCCGGGTGCCGGCGCAGCACGTGGTCGTAATACGCCAGGTGGAAGTCGGGCAACGGTTCGGGTCGCGGGGGACCCGCCGGCAGCTCCTCGATGCGAGCACCGAGGCGGTAGCCGAGCCAGCCGAACCAGCCACCGCCGATGGCGAGGCCAGCGTTCGCATGCTCGCTGACGGAAGGCAGCTCGTCCAGCAAGCCGAACGGGTCGGCCCCCGGGTCGGCGACGATGAGCGGGTTTGAACCAACGACGGCGCCCCCGCCGGCCCAGTCGCCGGTCAGCGCAAATGGCCAAGGCTGATCGTTGATCGCGCGCAACGCCTCCTGCGGCGTGAGCGAGCAGTCCAGCGGCACCCGGAGGAGCTCTGCCGGCGCGAAGCTCCTACTCACAAGCCAATCAGCCCCAGAGCCTCACGGCTCCAACCAGCGGAAGCGCGATCCAGGCGAGCGGTGCGGAAGTTGTTCAGGCCGAGGGTGAATCCGAGGAGGAGAACGGTGCCGATCATCTGATCCCAGTCACCTCGCCGGCCGCGCCCGGACCCAGACCGTGCCGCCCGGCTGCGGTCTGCCCCGCCCCCGCTGGACGTGGCAGACCGCTAACGGCCTTTGCTCGCGCTACTACTCGGGCAGCGCGAACGCGAACAGTGACGCCCCTCCAGCGGCGCCGAGCATCCCGGGGAGGAACCCCTCGGTCCACGCACCCCAACCCGTCGGCACGGCGATGTACTGCCTGCCGTCTACGGTGTAGCTGCTGGGGCTCGAGTGATGGCCGCTTCCGCACTGGAACTGCCAGAGCACGTCGCCAGTGCTCGCATTGAACGCCCTGAACTCTCCGGAGGGAGCCCCGGCGAAGACGAGGTCGCCGCCGGTGGTCAGCACTGATGCACACATCGGTTGTTCATTGCGGAAGCGCCACTTCTCCTGACCCGTGGACGGATCGATGGCGGATATGTAGCCGGCGACGTCCTCGGTGTCCACCGCAACGCCCGCACCCCAGTACGGGATGCTCTCCTTGAACTCGCGCCGCCGTCGCGTGGCCGTCGCACCGATGTCCTGCACGGGGGCGTAGAAGAGCCCCGTATCCGGGCTGTAGGCCGCGTGCGTCCATTCCTTGGCGCCGGCCGGGCCGGGCCAGAAGTGAACGGGCTCTCCCTCCTTCTCGGGGAACACCCGCGGCGTCACCTTGCCGCTGGAGTCGATCTCGCCCCAGGTGATGCGGTCGACGAACGGCACGACCCGGATCAGGCTGCAGTCCGTGCGGTCCAGGACGAAGAAGTACCCGTTCTTGTCGAAGTGCCCGAGGCACTTGCGCCCGTCCATCTCGAACAGGATGTTCTCCATCGTCGAGTCGTAGTCCCACACGTCGTGTGGGGTGTACTGGTAGTGCGCCTTGATCTCGCCGTTGTCGGGATCGACCGCGACAACGCAGTCGGTGTACAGGTTGTCGCCCTCGCGGACTCCGCCGTCGAAGTCAGGGCAGGGGTTGCCGGTGTTGAAGTACAGGAGGTTGAGGTCCGGGTCGAACGTCGGAGTGGTCCAGCAGTTGGCGCCGCCCCGCGCCCACGCGTCGCCGTCCGACGGCCAGGTCTCAGAGCCCGGCTCCCCGGGCGCCGGAACCATGTAGCAGCGCCACACGCGCTCTCCGGTCTCGAGCTTGAAGGCGTCGGCATGACCGCGCACTCCGAACTCTCCGCCTGAGCTCCCGACGATGACCATGTCCTTCACGATCAGAGGAGCGACCGTCGCGCTCTCCCCGGCTCGTACATCGCCGTACGGCTGGTCCCAGACAGCCTGGCCGGTCTCGGCATCGAGCGCGACCACGTGGGCGTTCAGGGTCGTGACGAACACCATCCCGTGGGCGACAGCGCACCCCCGGTTGACGTTGCCGCAGCACAACGACACGTCGTACGGGGACGCGCGCTTGTAGCGCCACAGCTCGGCTCCCGACTTGGCGTCGAGCGCCCAGACCCAGCCGTCCCATCCCGTGACGTACATGATCCCGTCTACGACGATCGGAGACGCCTCGAAAGAATACGTCGAAGCCCCCGAGTGCATGCCCATCGAGCCGCATTGGAAGACCCACGCGGGAGACAGGCTCTTGACGTTCCCGGCGTTAATCTGGTCGAGCGGGCTGTAGCGCTTCCCGTCGTAGTCACCGTAATAGGTGATCCAGTTGTGCGGTTCGTTCTGGCGAGCGCGCAGAATGCGCTCGTACGAGACGTCCTTGCTGACCGGGGGCGCACTCCCGACCATCGTGCTCAGAGTCTTGAAGTCGACGGCCTTCCCTGCGTCAACGTATTCGGTCTCAGTTGCCATCAACTGCTCCTCTCTACGGCCGTGGCTGGGGTGGGCGATCCAGGCGGGCCTCCTCGGGAACTTCTCCGCTCACGACGATCGTGCCGGTCAGGCCGCGGCCTTCATCGTTTCCCGTCCGGGAGCCGTACCAGTAGTAGCCGGGCCCATCGAGGTTGAGGCTCGCCGATCCCTTCGCATAGTTCTCCAGCCAGATGAACTGAAGGTCACCGTTGCTCGGCAGGATCGCGCAGTGAGAGTTGTTGTCGTCGTTGACGAGCTCCAGCTCGAGGTCCCCGCCATGGGGCAGGACGAGCACCCTCGGCTCAAATACCAGCTCGTCGGGTGGGATCCGGACGGTGGCATGCATCTTGCCATCGGACCCCTCTTCCGCGGTCCCGACGCTTCCGCGGCCGAGGACTCGACCCAGCGTCAGCCCGTTCTGCTTATCCAGCGCCTCAAGAACACTCTTATCGGCAGTGGCGGCCACAGCTGCTCTCTCCTTTCCCTGCTTAAACGCGTTATCCGTAACCTAACAGCGCCGTTCCGGCGAAACAACCTCGGCTGTCGCCATTTTTACGTTGACCGAACGGCAAAGCCGGCACCGCGTCGTGTCAGCCCAGCGAGATCGTCTGAGCGCCAGCCACGCGGAGATAGTCGAGCGCAGTACCGCAGGCCTCGCGCAACCTCATAACGTCGGCGAGAGGGGCGTGCCGACCGCCTGCCAGCGCGTCGGCCAGCAGAGCGCCTCCACGTGCCGCCGTGCTCGCCCGACCGGGAACGAGCGCGATGACAGGTGCGACGTCCGCCAGCGACATGGCCAGCGCGGCGAGCAGCTCAGGCAGGCGCGCGATACGGCCGGAGACGACGATTTCGCGCGGCTCGGGCACGCTGACCAGCAGGCCCCGCACGGCCTTGGCCGCGGCCTCGAGCAGCGCCGTCCAACCCTCGGCGTGCGCCGGTGAGGACCACAGCGCCTCCATGTCGCTGAGGCGAAGCGTGCCATCCGGATCCAGAGCCCCACCGGTGAACAGGGTGTCCTTGCGCAGCGCTGGCCCCAGGAGGTAGGCAAGCTCGCCATCCAACGCTCCAGCGGCGCGTGCCCCGAGCGGTCCCGACGATCCCCCCATCCCATCGACGATCTGGCCGCCGGCGATCGCCAGCGCGGCGGTGAATGCACCCCCGATCTCGAGCAGCACCATCGCTGTCTCGCTTAGCGCGATTGCCTGCCGGGTGGATTGGTCGACGATCGCGTACGCCGCCACGCAGACCTTGTCCGCGGTCCCCAGGTCGATCCGGTTGTACTTCCGGTGCCGGGGAACCGAGGCCAGGTGGATGGCGCCGGGGCCGAAGACGACCGGCATGCCGCTGCGCGCCAGCGACCGCAGCAGCGAGCGCATGCCGCCGAGCCCGACGTCGTCGCCCGTCTCCTCGGGTCGCACGAGCACCATCTCGGCCAGCTCGCGCTCGCCGACGTCGCCCGCGGCCACCAGCGGGAGTCCGTAGCCGCTCGGCCCGTACACCAGGTCATAGGGCCCCTGGAGGGCGAGTGCGTCGAGCAGCGGTCGGCCGTCCCGGCTCAGCGACCCAGTCTCGAACACCTGCTCGACGGCCGGCTCGCCGTCCTCCAGCACGCACAGGTCGAAAGACACCGTTCCTGGGTCAACGCCGGCTACCCGGGACATATCATGTGCCCATGAGCAAACTGCCGACCTACTCCGAGGAGGAGATCCCCGCCAAGCTGTCCGAGCTCGGCCTCGACGAGTGGTACTACGAGGGCGACTGGATCCGGCGCAAGTTCAACACCGACGGCTGGCCCAGCACCCTCATGGCGGTCAACCTGGTCGGGTACCTGTGCGAGGCCGCCGGTCACCACGCCGACCTGAACGTCACCTGGGGCAAGCTGTGGGTCAAGCTGGCCACGCATTCAGCGGGCGGGATCACCGACAAGGACTTCACGCTGGCGCGCAAGATCGAGGACACCGTGCTCTGGCGCCCCGAGCCGGACAGCCCGCTAGACGGTCCGATGGGCAAGTTCGTGTTCTCGAAGTCGCGCCTGAGCGCCCAGACCTGACGAAGCGGCTCCTCACAGCACCTCGAGCGCGACGTCGTAGATTCCCTCGAGGTTCATGACCGTGCCCTTTTCTTCGAACATCCGCTGCACGCAACGCTTCTGCACTTTCATCTTCGGCGCGCCCACCGCCAGTGCACCGAGCTTGAGGACGTCATCTTCCTCCTCCAGGTCGTCAGTGCGATCGACGCCCTCGACTCCCACCGGCTCCGCCGCCGAGTAGTCGACCACCACGCGGACGCCCTCCTGGGCCCAGCCGCTGCGTCGCAAGATCTGCGTCCCGGCCGGGCCGGCCGCGAACACAGCCACGTGGCCGGCCAAGGCCGCATCGAGCGCGTCGCTCGACTCGGGCTCGACGACTTTGAACCCGGCCTCTTCGGCGACGGGAATACCCGACGCGCGCCGGTGGCTGCCCTTCATCGTGTCTGGCGGGAAAGTCAGCATCGTCACCTCCGTGCCCTCGCGCCGCAACAGCTCGGCCGTGCGCAGGCCGACGGGCCCGACGCCGATCACCGCTGCCCCGTTGTCTTTCAGCTTCACCGCACGGCGAACAAGCGCGACGGCGGCCGCCGCCGTCGTGTTGGAGCCGTCCGAGTCGAGCATGATCGACGGCTTGAACGGCCCGAAAAACAGCTTCTGCGCCGCCTCGAACACCGCCTCGCCGTCACGGACCTTCGACCCGCCGACCCAGAAGGCGGTGTTGGCAAGGCCATCTGGGCCGCGCGGGAAGATCGCTCCCTGGACGATGCCGTCGAGGTTCTCGGGGCTGACCTCGGCGAATCCCAATACGACGTCGACCTGTGAGTCGTAAGCGGTGATCGCATCGAACGAGCTCGGATGCGGGTCGGTGTCCAGCTGGATCAGGATCTTCTTCATGGGTGGACCTCCTGCAAACGTTGCACCTGAAATGGCGGCCCCGGATGACCCTCGTGCGGGGCCCGCTCGGCATCCAGCCTTGCCGACGGCCGGGCCCCGCACGAGTCGTCCGGCTGCTTCGTCCCGCCACCGGCTTCGCCGGCGGCGCCGGCCTCGCGCAGCACTGCTGCCTCGGGGGCAGCCCGCTCGGCATCCAGCCTCGCCACCGGCTGGGCTGCCCCCGAGTCATCCGGCTGGCTCCTGCGTCCTTGCCTGGCGGCCCCCGTACCTCGCCCTTTCAGGCACCACGTTTGCACGAGGCCCACTAGATGTCCTCTCGTCGAGGCTCGGGGAAGCTGAGGACGCCCCAATCAAGGGGGCCCTCCTGGCGGTACGCCTTGCGCAGGCCGCGTGCAATCGTGGCTTTCATCAGCTCCTTACCGAGGTAGAACGCGTGTGAGGCGTCGTCAACGTCGAGCTGGTCGAACAAGGCGTACATGTTCGCCTCGCGCACGAACCGCTCGCCGTTGAAGGCATACAGCCACTCGGCGTCGGCGAACAATCGGTAATTGGGGTCGGAGACCTGACTCTGCATCTCGCGCAGCTCCCGCTCCGAGGGCGCCCGCATCGACTCATCGCGGCTCGTGATCAGCCCGGCATCGATGTGCTTGGGCGGTCGCGCCTGGCGCTGGGCAAGGTGCATTATCTGCGCCGCCAGCACGGTCTCGCGCACCGCGCCACGCGCCCACCCGATCACCTCGGTCGTCAGCACGGCGCCGATGCCAACCTCCTGGCAGAAGCCGATCAGCAGCGCGGTGACGCCTGGAGTGTCGGCCTCGGTCAGCTCGGTCAGGTTGCCGATACCCATCAGGATCTCGGCCTGCGGGTGGCGGTGGCGCACCTCAACGTAGCGCGCGAGTGACGCAGCGAAGCCGGAATTGATCGGGGCCAGGATCGAATCGAGCAGGTACGGACGACGCAGCTGCTCGAGGCGCGTCGCCATCCCGTCGAGACGGGCGAGGTCATCGGGATCCTCGGTGATCAGCACCGGCGTTGCTCGCATGTCCTCGGCCAGGTCGATCGTGGCCGGGGTCAGGCTGAGCACGTAATCGACGCCAGCAGCGTCCGCCATGCGGATGTGCTCGGGGTCGAGCGTGTCGATGCTGAGCGAGAGGCCGCGCTCGCGCAGCGCCGCGATCGTCGGCGGCCCGTCTTGCAGCCACGAGCGATCCAGCGACAAGCCGAGGTCGACCACGTCGGCGCCATCCTCGCGATAGGCCTGCGCGCGATCGATCAGCTGGTCGCGCGAGAGCGATTGCACGTCGTTGATCTCCGCGAACACCCGGACGTCGCGCGGGCCGAGTTGCGCGCGGACTGCCTCGCGCCCATACCACTCCGGCAGCGCGCGGACGTCGGCCGGTCCCTTGCGGACCGGCAGGCCGGTGGCCTGCTGGAGGGTGTCGACGTCGCCCTCGCACAACCCGGGAATCACGATGCTGTCCACCCCCGGGGGCACCTTCAGCCGCCTGGCGATCCAGCGCGTCGTCATCAGCGCGGCAACGCTGATGTTCATCACGGCGACCTGGTGTGCAATGCCGAGGTCCGACAAGACGGCCCGCAGCGCCGGCTCGGCGAGGCGGCCGGTGAGGAACAGCGTGTCAGCCAACCGCACCGCCGTTGACGTTGACCGCCTGGCCGGTGATGAAGGCCGCAGCCGGTGACGCGAGCCAAACGGCGGCACCGGCCACGTCCTCGGGTCGCCCCCAGCGCCGTAGCGGCGTGCTGTCCTGCACCTCGGCGTAGAAGTCACGGTCCGCCTCCGCTCCAAAGGCGGTCTCGATCCACCCCGGGCACAGGACGTTTACGCGTACTTCAGGCGCCACCGAGCGCGCGAAGGACTTGGAGAAGCCGAGCACGCCGGCCTTGACTGCTGCGAACAGCTCGGGGTTCTCGCCCTCCATCCCGTCGATCGTGGCGTGATCCCAGCCAACGTTGAGGATGCAGCCGCCCGGGCGCATCCGCGCGGCGGCCAGGCGCGAACAGCGAATCGTCGCCTTCAGGTCGAGCTCGACCAGCGCATGCAGCTTTCGCTCCGCCGGCCATGCGGCGGCATCGCCCGTGAGTACGTCCGCGCCCGCGTTGTTGACCCACACGTCGACGTTTCCGAGCGCTCCAAACGCCTCCGCCACAATCGAGTTACAGCCATCCTCGGTGCTGAGATCGGCCTGCAACAGCAGTTGCTCGCCCGGCAGCTCGCCGGCGAGCGCTTGCGCGGCGTCAAGTGAGCGCGCGAACCCGATCCCCACGCGCGCACCCGCGGCGGAGAAGGCGACCGCAATCGCCTTGCCGATTCCTGAGCTGGCCCCGGTGACGACAGTGCGCAGACCGGCGAGCGGGGACTCTCCGGTCTGCGCGGTCAACGGCTCCTAGCCCTCGGCGCCGCCGGCGAAGGGGTGACGCGCGGCTGGCGTCTCGGAGAGAACCTTGTCGATGCTCGGCTCACCTTGCACAGCGCGCGCGATCGACTGCTTCACAGCCTCGTAGTTGTAGTCGTAGATCTTCTTGTCGTCGGCGGCCTCCCAGTGGATGAACACGCCAACGACGACACAGAGATCGTCGACCTGGTCTTTCGGGATGACGCCGTCGGCGACCGAATCCACGACTGCGCGGGCGACCGCCGCTTGCGCCGGGCCGAACAGCTGCACGGCCTGCTTCTCGCCCTTGATCGTCACCTTGTTGGAGATCACCGTGTCCGGCTTCGCCGGAAGGTTGGGGGTAACCACCGCCAGTAGATTGGTGTGGCCCTCCTTCTCGTTGGTGAACGCACTGGCGAACGCGGCGCCGACGGGCCCGTTCTTGGATCCGATCAGTAGATCGATGTGGGCGAGCTCGTTGCCGTCGCCGGTGAGTGCCTCTCCCGTCGCCAGGGTTATGGCCATGCTGTGTACCTCCCTCTCGTATCGTGACGCGGGTGGATGCAACCCTAGCTCACGCGACAGTGAGCCGTGACCTACTTCAACG
>JAFAZV010000131.1 GCA_019239445.1 Solirubrobacterales bacterium | reverse complement strand
ACGCCGCCGAGCATGTAGCCCGCCTGCGCGACCCCTGAATAGCCGAGCATGCGCTTCAGCGAGGACTGTCCGAGCGCGCCGACGTTGCCGACGATCATCGTGATGGCGGCGATGGCGGCGATCGCCGGCGCCCAGTAGTTCTGCGCTCCAATCGCGGCGACGTCGAAGAAGCGGATGAACACGCCGAGCGCAGCGGCCTTCGTGGCGGTGGCCATGAACGCCGTGATCGGCGTCGGGGCGCCCTCGTAGACGTCGGGTGTCCACTGATGGAACGGCGCCACGGAGGCCTTGAAGGCGAACCCGACCAGAACCAGGGCGAGTCCCGTGAGCAGCAGCGGGTCGCCGAGCACGCCGCCGCTCAGCTTGCCCGTCGAGACGGCGCTGGCGATGCCGGAGAAGTCGGTCGAGCCGGTGGCGCCGTAGACGAGGGCCAAGCCGTAGGCCAGCGTGGCTGAGCCGACGGAGCCGATGACCAGGTACTTCAGGCCGGACTCGAGAGACCCTTCGCGGCGGTACTCCGACGCACACAGGATGTAGAGCGGGATTGACAGCAGCTCGAAACCGATGAACAGCGTGATCAGGTTCTGGGCCGAGACGAGGATCGCCATGCCGAGCACGCTGAACAGCAACAAGGAGTAGAACTCGCCCTGTCCGGCCTGCCGTGGAGCGTGCGCTCGCCAGGCCAGCAGCACGGTGGCGATCGCCGCCACGACGAAGATCATGTCGAGCAGGAGCGCCAAGTCGTCGATCGCGAGCGCGCCCGAGATGATCGAGCGCGGGTGACCGAGGCGCGCGATCGCGAGCCCGAGGGCGGCGCCGAGCGTAAGCAGCGAAAGCACCGGCAAGACCTGCTCGCGCACGACGCGGGCACGCAGCAGCCCGACCATCAGCACGATCAGCGTCCCGCCCGCGAGGGCGACGATCGGGGACAGGCTGAGCCAGTCGATGTAGGGCCCCTTCAGCTTGGCGGCGGCGAGGAGCAGAGTCATCGCGATGCCACCTGCAATGCCGGAGCCTGGGCGGCGGCGACCGTGGCGTTGACGCTCGGCTGGGTGCGGCTCAGGACGAACTGCGGATATAGCGCCAGGGCGACGATCACCGCCACCAGCGGCGCCAGCCCAATCAAGTCGGAGAAGCCGATCTCGCGCGAGGCGACCGAGGGGGAGACGCGGTTGTGCATCGCGCCGATGAACACCCGCAGCGCGTACACCGCCGCGCCGACGACGCCGGAAAAGGCGATCACCGCGATCACGAGCTTCGATCTGAACACCCCGAGCAAGATGAAGAACTCGCCGGCGAAGTTGGCCGATCCGGGCATCGCCAGGGTGGCCAGCGCGACGACGATGAACAGCGACGCCAGCACCGGTGCGCGGAACGCGATCCCGCCCATGTCACGCAACGACTCCGAGCCGCCGGTGCGGGCAGCGAGAGCGGCGACGATGAAGAACAGCGGCGCGGTGACGAGCCCATGGTTGACCATCTGCAGGAGCGCGCCCTGAGCGCCTTGCGAGCGCAGCGAGAAGATCCCCAACGTGATGAAACCGAGCTGCGCCACACTCGAGTAGGCGATCACGAGCCGAGCGTCCGGAGTGGTGAAGGCGACAGCGGTTGCCCACAGGATCGAGACCAGCGCGATCAGCAGCATGATCAGCTGGAAGTGCCGGGCGGCGTAGGGGAACAGCGGCAGCACGATGCGCAGGAAGCCGTACGCCGCCACCTTCGAGAGCACGCCCGAGAACACGGCCACAGCCGGGATCGGCATCGCCTTGTAGCCGTCGGCGAGCCAGCCATGGAACGGGACGAGCGGCATCTTGACCAGGAACGCGATCGCGAAGCAGAGGAAGATCCAGGTCTGCGAGGTGTGCGAGAGCGGCAGCGCTCGCAGGGCTGAGAGCACGAACGTCAACGGGGTGCCGTGCTCGGAGGACGCCAGTACGCCGGTGGCGATCGCCGCCGCCAGCATGAAGAACGATCCCACGAGCGTGTAGATCACGAGCTTGGTCGTCGCCCGGACCCGATCGCCGCTGCCCCAGATCCCGGTGAGGAAGTAGAACGGGATAAGCATCAGGTCGAAGAAGGCGACGAACAGCGCCAGGTCCTGAGCGCAGAACGCGCCCAGCACGGCGCTCTGGGCCAGCCCGAGGTGGAAGAAGAAGATCCGCGGCCGGTCCCAGTTGCGCAACGAAGCCCAGATGAACGCGGCGCTGAACAAGATCGCGGTGAGCAGGATCAGCGCGACGTTGAGCCCGTCGAGGCCAAGCTTGTAGTGGATCCCCAGGGCCGAGATCCACGTCTGGTCGGTGACGAACTGCAGACCCGGGCGCCCGATGGTGAAGCGCGCGACGAACGAGATCGACACGCCGAGAGTGACCAGGCTGCCGAGTGCCGCCGCGCGGCCGGCGAGACGGCCCGGAAGCAGTGCGCACACGAGCACGATCGCCAGCGGGAGCCAGATCAGGATCGACAGAGTCATCGCCCCGGCCTCGTCATGTGCTCGAGATCAGGAAGTAGAGCGCCATTCCGGACATCCCCACGATCAGAGCCGCGGCGTAGTAGCGCAGGTAGCCCGTCTGCAGCCGGCGCACGGCCGCCGAGCCCGCGCGGACGATCCCGACCGTTCCGTCGGTGATCGTCCCCGAGATCACGATCCGCTCGAGCACCGACTCGGCGAAGCGCCCGAACCACAGCGCGGGTCTGACCACGAGCGCGTCGATCAGCTCGTCGAAGTACCACTTGTGCCAGAGGAATTGGTAGACAGCTGCAAAGCGCTCGCGCAGTGAGACCGCGATCCGCGGTGAGCGCACCCAGATCCGGTAGGCGACCAGGATCCCGGTCACGGCGATCAGCGCCCCGATCGCCAGGCCGACCCAGTCCGCCCCCGTCGAGGGCAGGCTTTCGAACAGGTGCGAGTCCTTGAATGTGGGTCGCAGGAAGTTTTCGATCCCCGCGTCGACGCCGGGGATCTGGAGCACCCCGCCGGCGATTGCGCCCACCGCCAGCATCGACATCGCGATCTTCATCGGCCATTCGCGCTCGGCGATGTAGTGACCGGGTCCGGGGAAGCCGACGTCGGTGTCCTCTTCCTCGCCGCTCAACGGGTTGCGCGGCACCTCGGCATGAGCCAGGTGACCCTCCGCGAGCGAGCGCGCCTCGGGCACCGGATCGCCCCAGAAAGCACGGAAGATCATCCGGAACGTGTAGAGCCCGGTGAGGCCGGCGCCGATGTAGCCGACCACTCCGAGGATCAGAAAGCCGCCACCGCGATGATCGAGGAAGCCGAGGATGTCGTCTTTGGAGAGCCAGCCCGAGAACGGCGGCAGCCCCGACAGCGCGAAGCCGCCGATCAGAAACGAGGCCAGCGTGAACGGCATCACCTTGCGAAAGCCCCCCATCCGGTCGAGCGACTGCGCACCCGCCATCGCGCCGATCACGCTCCCGGCGGCCATGAACAGAAGCGCCTTGAAGAACGCGTGGGTCATGAGATGGAACAGGCCCGCCGAGTAGGCCCCCACGCAGACGCCCATGATCATGTAGCCGATCTGCGACATCGTCGAGTAGGCGATGACGCGCTTGATGTCGGTCTGCACCAGCGCCACCGTGGCCGCCAGCACGAGCGTGAGACAGCCGCCGATCGCGCCGACGTCCGCGGCCGTGGTCGCGATCTCGAACAGCGGGTGCATGCGCGCGATCAGATAGACGCCGGCGGTGACCATCGTCGC
>JAFAZV010000111.1 GCA_019239445.1 Solirubrobacterales bacterium | reverse complement strand
GAAGGCACGACCTGCCTGCAGCGAGCCGATCATCACCCAGCAGTAGCCCCCGGCCACGTAGGAGTCCAGGAGCGCCGGGCGCAACGTACGCTCGTACTTGTCGACCACGACGTAGCGGCGCTCGCCGAACGGCAGCGGAACCCCTTGATCGTCGAGGTCGGACAGCCAGGTCGGCCATCGATACCACCGCTCGCCGGTCGCCGTCCACGGCAGCGAGACCCCGACGTCCGCGGCCCAGTTGTCCGCCACGACCGGCTCGATCACCACTTTCGCGCCCGCGGGCACGTGCGCGCGCATCCACGTCCGAGCGATGTTGCGCGTGTCCGGCCGCGAGAGCACCGCGTCGTTGTGCACGACCGCCACAACGCTCTGCGCGAGCATCAGCAACGCGACGACCCCGCCCGCCACCGCGACCGGAACGCGCCGCCGGCGCACGAGCCAGCTTCCGAACTCGACCGCCGCGTACGCCGCGATGATCGCCACGAGGGGGAAGATCGGCATCAGCCAGCGCCCGAAGTAGCGCTGCTGATGGCCCATGAAGATGACGAACGCGATCGGCGCCGGCAGCAGCACGAGGGCCATCGCCAGCCGTCGCCGCAGCACGAGCAGCGCGCCGCCGGCGACCGCGGCGAGCGCCGGCCCCCAGCCGAGCCCCCACGTGAACGTCCACAGGTAGTAGCCGAACCCGCCTCCCGGCAGCGTTCCGAGCTTGACCGGATCCTGCCCGGCCGACAGCGAAGCCTGCTGCGAAACGCCCGCCTGAAACGCGGAGAAGTCGAGCACCGCGTACGGGTTGGCGATCACGAAGGCGATCACCGCCAGCGCCAACGCGAGGCCAAATCGCCGCGCGGCGACCCAGAACGGGCCGCCCGCAGCGTCGCACACGAAGGCCACGGTCAAACACAGGAGGGTCACCCCGCCGGTGTACTTGGTCGCCGCCGCCAGACCGATGCCGACCCCGGCCAGCACGTAGTCGCGCCGGCGTCCCCGCCGCATCACGCACGCGGCGCCGTACAGCGACAGCGCCACTGGCGCCAGTGTCGGGACGTCGTTGAGCGCGAGATGGCTGTAGAAGATGGGCAGAAACGCGAGCCCGAGGATCGCCGCCGCCAGCAGCCCCACGTTGCGGTTGAAGAAGCGCGCGCCCGCCAGGTAGGTGAGCCACACCGAGAGCGTCCCGAGCACGGCCGCCACCACTCGCGCGACCACATACACGGTCGTGGGATCGTGGGCAAACGTCCGCTGCACGGCGTCGCCGCCCCCGAACCACAGCTCGAAGACGATGTGCAACAGGTAGGAATACGCGGGCGGGTTGAGGAAGTAGTGCGGATTGAGGTCGTGCGAGAAGAACGCCACCGCCCGCGGGACGAAGTGCGTCGCCTCGTCCACGTTGTAGCTGTAAGGCAGGCCCTGCTTGATCCCCCAAAGACGCAGCAGAAAGGTCACGATCAACAGCAGTCCGAGCGCCGGGACGTGCAGGTTGCGCAACTGCCGCCGGCGCCGCAGAAGCGGGCGCCGCTGGCGCGGAGGCGGCCCAGGCTCGGCTCTCGGAAGCGGCGCGGCTCCCGGCGTCGTAACGGTGACCGTCTCCATGTTCTCCTACGAGTATCCCGCTACCGTGTGTCTCACACTGTTCGCCCCCGCCGGCTGCTGCGCTCGAGTCGCCCCAGGTTTTCCGCACGCAGCGGGATTGACGTCATGAAGCTCATCATCCAGATCCCGTGCTTCAACGAGGAGGACCAGCTTCCGCGCACGCTCAGCCACCTGCCTCGTCACGTCGACGGATTCGACGTGGTCGAGTGGCTGGTGATCGATGATGGGTCGAGCGACGCCACGATCGAGGTCGCGCGCCGGCATGGCGTCGAGCACATCGTTCGCTTGACCAACAACAAGGGCCTGGCGGCGGCGTTCCAAGCCGGGATCGACGCCGGACTCAAGCTCGGGGCCGACGTGATCGTCAACACCGATGCGGACAACCAGTATGAAGGTGCGGACGTGCCAAAGCTGGTCGCGCCGATTCTCCGGGGTGAGGCGGACATGGTCGTCGGCGACCGCCGAGTGAACACGATCAAGGACTTCTCGGCGTCGAAGAAGCTGCTGCAGCGCCTCGGCTCCTGGGTTGTCAGGCAGGCCTCCTCGACCGAGATTCCCGACACCACCTCCGGCTTTCGCGCCTACAACCGCGAGGCCGCGCTGCAGGTGCAGGTGGTGTCGAAGTTCACCTACACGCTCGAGACGATCATCCAGGCGGGGAAGTTGCTGGTCGCCATCGATCATGTGCCGATCCGCACCAACCCGAAGGTCAGAGAGTCCCGGCTGTTCCCGTCGGTCGGGTCCTACGTCCGGCGCAACGCGCTTTCGGTCTTCCGCATCTACTCGCAATACGAGCCGCTGCGCGTGTTCTGGGCCGCCGCTGTTGTGATGGGCCTCGGCGCGCTGGCGCTGTTCGCCCGCTTCGTCGTCGCCTACATCGGCGGGCACGGCCGCGGCCACGTGCAGTCGCTGATCGCGGGAGCTGTGCTGTTCAACGCCGCGATGCTGCTGGGCGCCCTCGGCGTGCTCGGCGACCTGCTGGCGGCGCAGCGCTCACTCTCGCAACGCACGCTCGAGCGGGTCCGGCGCATCGAGCTGCAGCTGGGCGTCGAGCCGTCGCACTATGAACCCGGGGCGGCTGCGCCGCAACCGAGCGCCGAGCCGCCCGAGCGCGAGGCCATCGAGGTATGACATCCACGACCGAGCGGGCCCCGGCAACGGCCGGGCAGCCCGCCGTGCCCACCGGCAACACCTACGACAAGTACGGCTCGACGAACCCGATCGTGCGCCGGCTCATGGCGACGTTCCAGCGCACGCTCGATGAGCTGTTCGCGCAGGCAGCGCCACAGTCGCTGCTGGACGTCGGCTGCGGCGAGGGGATCCTGACCGCGAGGTTGGCGGCGCAGCTCGGTTCCGGGCGCGTAGTCGGAGTCGACTTAGAGGATCCCAAGCTCGCGGCTCACTGGGCCGCACACCGGCGCGCGAATATCCAGTTTTTGACGCTCCAGGATCCGACGCTCCCGTTCGCCGAGAACGAGTTCGACCTCGTGGCCGCGATCGAGGTGCTCGAACACGTGCCCGATCCGGAGCTCACGGTGGCCGAAATGGCCCGGGTGGCTCGCTCGCACCTGCTCGTCTCGGTGCCGCGCGAGCCGCTGTGGCGGCTGCTCAACCTGGCGCGTGGCGCCTACGTGCGTGAGCTCGGCAACACGCCCGGGCACGTCAACCACTTCAGCCGCCGGGCGTTCGTGCGGCTGCTTGCCCGGCATGGCACGGTGATCGAGACGCGCGCGCCGTTCCCGTGGACGATGCTGCTCGTGCGCGTGGGTGGACGTTGAGCGAAGCCGCCGGCAACGGCAGCAAGCCCGCTGCGCGCAGCAGCTCCTACGCCTCGGGCGCCCGCGTCCTCTCGATCGGGATCGCCTCGACCGGGATCTTCACCTTCGCCTACCTCGCCACCGCGAGCCACGTGCTCGACCAGCAGTCCTACGGACGCGTGTCGCTGTGCTGGGCGATCATGTTCGTGATCCTGTCGGTGATCTACCGGCCGGTCGAGCAGCTGCTCTCGCGGATGATCGCCGACCGCCGCGCCCGCGGGCTGCACGGTCACCCCCTGAGGGTGCCGGCGCTGATCCAGCTGAGCTTCGCACTGTTGTTCTTGGTCGTGGCGCTGACCCTGCGCGACCAGATCGAACACAACCTGTTCGACGGCTCAAGCGCGCTCTACTGGATCCTCGTCATCGGCGTCCTGGCCTACGCCGCGAGCTACTTCGCCCGCGGCTGGCTCGCCGGCCACCAGCGCTTCGCGCTCTACGGCGGCCTCGTGTTCCTCGAGTCAACCTCGCGCTTTCTGTTCGCGCTCGCCGTGGCCGTGGGTATCGGATCGGGCCAGGGCGCGGTCGGGCTCGGGATGGCGGTGGCGCCTTTCGTCTCCCTAGCCGTGATCCCGTTCGCGTTCTCGCGCGTGAAGCATCGCGGGCCGGCGGCCCTGCCGGTGGCCGACGCGGCGCGCGAGGGGCCGGCTCACGCGGCCGTCGAGGAGGCGTCGGCCGACGCCTCGCTCAAGCACGGCACCGGCTTCGCGGTGGCTGTGGTGGGGATCATGCTGGCCGAGCAGACGCTGATGAACGCGTCTGTGCTGATCGTCAACCACACCTCAGGCCGCGCGCTGGCGGGGTTCGTGTTCAACGTGCTGCTGATCGTGCGCGCGCCGCTGCAACTGTTCCAGGCCATCCAGACCTCGATCCTCCCCCACCTGGCGGGACTCGAGGCGCGCGCCTCGGGCGCCGAGTTCCACCGCGCGATCCGCACGACCGTCCTCGCAATCGCCGCCTTCGCCGGCGCGGTGGCGATCGGCCTGCTCACAATCGGTCCTTTCGTGATGACCGCGCTGCTCGGCGACAAGGGTTTTCACTACGGCCGCTTCGGCCTCGCCGTGATTGCCATCGGGATGGGATTTCACCTCGTCGCCGGCACGCTTAACCAGGCGGCGCTGGCTCGAAGCCGGGCCAAGATGGCCTCGATCGCCTGGCTCGCCTCGGCGGCGCTGTTCGTGCTGTTCGTCTCCTCCGGCGTGCTCAGCGCCGAAGTCACGCGGGTCGAGGTCGGCTACTGCGGCGCCGCCGGCATCCTCTGCGGCCTGCTGTGGCTGATCTACCGCCGCGGTCCGGCCGCCTCGGCTCCGCGGTCGATATCCGCGCCGGCGCTCCGCTCGTCGCCCGCTGAGGATGCGAGCGAGCCGGTCTCCGCAAGCCGCTAGGTGAGTGGCGCTCGCCTAGCCGCTGACGCTGTTGCAGGCCGGCTCCTTCTTCGCCGCCTGCTCGAGCTCGGGACTCTTCAGGTTGCCGAGGCTCGTTCCGATGTTGTTCATCGACGAGAGGATGCCGGTGCCGAGCGACTGCGCGCCGGTCTTGAATGCTTGGGCGCTGCCGGTCGGCAGCGATGCGGCCTTGTCCTTGGCCTGCGAGAGCGCGGTCTGGGCCTGGGTGAACGCGCCAACGATTGCGTCGGAGATCTTCTTGCCGTTGTTGACCTTCGGTGTGCCGGCGTTCTTCAGCTGCGTGACCGCCTTCTGGGCATCGCCGACGACGCCGGCCAGGAACCCCTGTAGAGCCTGTTTGCCCTGAGCCGGGCTGGTGATGCTCGACAGATCCAGTTGGCTGCGGCGGTTCTGGACGTTCTTCTCGAACGGGACGATCGCCTGGCAGATCGACTTCACGTAGGCCGCCGGAGTGACGTCCGAGGAACTGCTTGATCCGCCGCACGCGCTGAGGGCAACGGCCAGCGCGAGCGCAGTCAGGACCCCCACAATCTTCCTGCCGAGCACCGCGCCGAGGCTACCAAGAAACGTTTCAGCGCAGCCCGGCGGCGGCCGCGATCTCGCTGTAGGCGCCGGCAGGATCGTCCGATCCGAACACCGCCGAGCCCGTGACGAGCAGGTTCGCTCCGGCGCGGGCCACCGACGCCACAGTGTCCTTATGCACGCCACCGTCCACCTCGAGCGCGACGTGCTCGGGCAGCGCCGCGCGCATGCGCTCGAGCTTGTTGATCGAGGCCGGGATCAGCTGCTGCGCGCCCCAGCCGGGGTTGACGCTCATGCAGAGCGCGAGGTCGAGCGTGTTCTCGGCGACCTCGGAGAGGGCGTCGGGAGGCGTGCCGGGGTTGAGCGCCGCGCCCGCCGTGGCTCCGGACTCCCGAATCAGGTTCAGCGTGTAGTGCAGATGCGGAGTCGCCTCGACGTGCACGGTGATGTTGTCCGCGCCCGCACGGGCGAACTCCGCCACCTGCCGCTCCGGCCGCTCGATCATCAGGTGGACGTCGATCATCGCTCCGGCGGAGTGCACCTGATCGGCGATCGCCTCGACCATCAACGCCCCGAACGTGATCGGCGGCACGAAGTGCCCGTCCATCACATCGACGTGGATGACGCGGGCGCCGGCGTCGAGCACCTCGATGACCTGGGCCCGCAGCCGACCGAAGTCCGCGGACAGGATCGAGGGCGCCACGTGGCGCTCGCGCAGCAGTCTCCCGTCGGACACTAGACAGCCTTGAGCATGCTGCCTTGGCAGTGGTTGCAGGCCACCACCGCCGTGCTCGACATGCGCACGATCGTCGAGTGCTCGCCGCAGTTCGGGCACACTGACACGAGCTCGTAGCGCTGCATGCAGTACACGCAGCGGTAGCGACCCGGAACAGCGGTCGGGCGCAGCCACGGCTCGCCGCAGCTCGGGCATTCGGGTCCGAGCTTGACCGTCTCTTCGCTCACGTCCCGATGAAGGTTAACGGGCGCAGGGCGTCACCCGGCGTCCGCCCGCCGTCATTCGCGCCGCAGACGAGCGATGAAGAACCCGTCGGTGTGATCCCGGTGCGGCAACAGCTGTGCCTCGTGCTCGAGGCGGAACTCCGGCCGCGCGGTCACCAGCGAAGCGATGACCTCGTCGGCCTCCGCGCGCGAGATCGTGCACACCGAGTAGACGAGAGCCCCGCCGGGAGCGGTTGCCGACGCCCCCGCGGTCAGGATCCGCTTTTGCAGCTCGGCGAGCTCGAAGACAGCCTCCGGCCGGGCCCGCCAGCGGATATCCGGCCGCGACTGCAGCGTTCCGAGGCCGCTGCACGGCGGGTCGACGAGCACGCGGTCGAAGCCCAGCCGGCATCGCCAGGCTGTCGCGTCGGCGACCTCCACCTCGACCGACCCGGCGTGCATGCGACGGCATGTGCGCTCGAGCGCGGCAGCGCGCCCGGGATGGCGCTCGACCGCCACCACTTCGCCCTCGCCGCCCATCAGCGCCGCCAGGTGCGTCGTCTTAGCTCCCGGCGCCGCGCACAGGTCGAGCACCCGCTGGCCCGCGCGGGGGACGAGCGTCCGCGCCACGAGCATCGATCCGCGGGACTGCGGCATGATCGCTCCTTCGGCGAAGAGCCGCGAGGCGTGGGCGTCGAACGGCGCCTCGAGGATCAGGCCCTCGGGCACCGCGTCGGCGCCATGGGTGCTGATCGTAAGCGCCGTCGCGACTTCCTCGACTCCGGCCACGAGCGTGTTTACGCGCAGCGCAGACTGCGCCGGCGTGTTGACCTGCGCCAGCAGCGCGCGGGTCTCGCCCGCCCCAAGCTCCCGCCACCACATCTCGACGATCCACTGCGGCACGGAGTGCAGCACGGCCGCGGAGGCGGGATCATCGTCGTTCAGGTCGGCCAGCAGCGACCGCCCCTCCCGCGCCGCACGGCGGAGCACCGCATTGACCAGCCCGCTACCGCCGCCGGCGCCGCGGACCAATCCCACGCTGTCGTTGACAGCCGCATACGCTGCCACGCCGTCGAGGAACAAGAGCTGGAACAGCCCCAGCCGCAGGGCCGCCAGCACCGGCGGGTCGAGCTTGGCCAGCGGCCGGGTGCAGAGCCGCGCGATGAGGAAGTCGAGCGTGCCTCGCCGCTGGACGCTGCCGTACGCGAGCGTCGTGGCGAGCGCGCGGTCGCGCCGGCTGAGTCCAGCGGCCTCGGCGTGGAGCGCGCGGTCCGCATAGGCCCCCTGCTCGAAGACGCGCCGCAGCACTGCGAACGCGCACCGCCGGGCCGGGCTCACCGGCGAAGGCCGCGCAAGTAGGCCTCACCGCTCATCGCCCGTCGGCCCGGCGGCTGGACGACGATCAGCTCGAGAGCCCCGTGGTCGCAGCCGAGCACCGGCCGCGGGCCCTCGAGCGTCACCACGCCCGGCGGCGGCCCGTCGCCGGTGAGCGCTCGCGCCGCCACGACGCCGAGTCTCGCGCCATCCGCTTGAACCACGTAGGCGCCGATGTGCGGCGTCAAAGCCCGCACCAGCCGCTCGAGCTCGATCGCCGTGCGCTGTGGGTCGAGCTCGCGATCGGCTGGAAGAATCTTCTCGGCGTAGGTAACCGCGGCGCCGTCCTGCTCGACGCACGGCGGAGCGGTGTCCAGCACGGCCACGAGCAGATCGCCGCCGAGCTCCTGAAGCCGCGCCGCCAGGCTGCCGTAGGTGTCGTCGGGGCGGATCGCCTGGTCTTCCTGCGCGCACACCGGGCCGCTGTCGAGGCCGGCCGTGAGGCGCATGATCGAGACTCCGGTCAGCTCGTCGCCGGCCATGATCGCGCGCTCGATCGGCGCGGCTCCGCGCCAGCGCGGGAGCAGCGAGGGGTGCACGTTCAGAACCGGGTGCTCGCTCAGCAGCGGCTCCTTGATGAGGGCCCCGAAGGCGCAGACGCAGACGACCTCCGGCGCGGCGTCGGCGATGCGCGCTCGCGCGGCGTCTCCGTTGATCGACTCCGGCTGCTCGACCTCGAGCCCGAGTTCATGCGCAGCCGTTGCCACGGGCGGCGCGGCCAGCTTGCGACCCCGCCCGCGCGGCCGGTCCGGGCGCGTGAATACGAGCGCCGGGCGGTGCGGCGAGTTCGCGAGGCGCCGCAGGACGGCGGCGGCGAACTCCGAGGTGCCGAGGAAGACCGTCCGCATCGGCGCGAGCCCTGACGCGCTGGATCGCGTCTTCAGGCCGCGGCCTGGGCCTCGCGCAGGGCGCGCATGGCCTCCTTGCGCTGATCGCGCGAGGTGCGATCGAGAATCAGCACGCCGTCGAGGTGATCGACCTCGTGCTGGATCACTCGGGCCTCGAGACCCGAGGCCTCGACCACGACCTTCTCGCCATCCTCGTTGACGCCACGGACCCTGATGTGCACCGGGCGCTCGACCTCGACCAGCACCGAGGGCAGGCTCAGGCATCCTTCTTCGGCGATCTCCTCCTCGCCGCCGCGCCATTCGATCTCTGGGTTGATCAGCGCCGAAACCGGTGCCTGCGGCTGCACTCGGTAGACGAGCAGGCGGTGCAGCACGCCAAGCTGCGGCGCCGCGAGTCCAACGCCGAGCGCGTCGTGCATCAGCTCTCCCATGCGCGCGATCTCAGCCCGCAGGGCATCGTCGATCTGCTCCACCGGCCGCGCCCGGGTCCGCAGCACGGGGTCGCCGAACTTGCGCACCCGAGCCAGCGCCGCCGCGCGGCGAGCCGCCACCTCGGGATCGAGCTGCTCGCCCTCCTCGTGCTCGGGCTCCTCGACCTCCGTCGGCTCCGCCTGATCTACGGTCTCATCCACGATTCTGAGTCTAGACCGGGCTATTGAGGATCCACGTCGACGCTCACGCTGACGCCGCGACGCGAGGCCACGGACGCCAGCGCATCCACGGCCTCGCCGACTGACGCGATCGCTGGCGTCCGCTGCTCGGCTTTGACCACTATCTGGCTGCGGGCGCGCCCACGGAGGCGAAACAGTGGTGCGGGGCCGAGAATGCTCGCGCCGGGAGGGTCGACGCGCTGCCGAAGCTCGCCCGCAAGCGCCTGCGCTTCGGCCGCCTCGCCGGCGGCGCAGACGATTCGGATCAGCGAAGCGAAGGGCGGGTAGCGGAGTGCCTCGCGTCGAGACAGCTCCTGGGCGAGGAACCCGTCGGCATCGTGCCGCGCGGCGAACGAGATCGAACGAGCTTCCGGCGCTCGCGTCTGCACCAGCACGCGGCCGCTGACGGCGCGGCCGGCGCGCCCGGCGAGCTGCGTGATGAGCGCGAACGTCCGCTCCTCGGCGCGAAAGTCGGGAAAGCGCAGGGTGGCGTCGGCGTCGAGCACGACGCCGAGCGCGACGTCCGGGAAGTCGTGTCCCTTAGCCACCATCTGGGTGCCCACGAGCAGTCCGCCGTCGGCGGCGGCAAAGCGCTCGAGAACCTGCGCGCGCGCGCGCGTGCCGGTGGCGTCTGCGTCGAGGCGCAGCACCGGGAAGGACGCGTCGCCCAGCGCTCCCTGCAGCTCGTGCTCCAGCCGCTCGGTGCCGGCGCCGTGGCGCGCGACGGCGGTCGAGGCGCAGGCGGGACAGCGACTCGGAATCGGCTCCTGATGCCCACAGTGATGACAGGCCATCCGCCCCCCGCCCCGGTGCAGCACGAGCGCGACGTCACAGTGCGGGCACAGCCACACCCGCCCGCAGGCGCGGCAGGAGAGGAAGTTCGACCAGCCGCGGCGGTTCAGCAGCACGACCGCCTTGCCGCGCTGACGCCGCAGGTCGGCCAGCGCCAGCCTCGTCTCCGGGTGCAGCGGATGGTGGCGCCCGCGCATGTCGAGGATCTCGACTCCGGGCAGCGGCCGCGCGTCGATCCGCCGGCTCAACCGCACCCGGGCGCCAGCGATCACGCTCTCGGGCCGCGGGGTCGCGCTGCCCTGCAACAGCAGCGCGCCGTGGGCGCGAGCGCGCCGCTCGGCCACGGCGCGGGCGTCGTAGCGCGGGTCCCCCTCGTGCTTGTAGGAGCTCTCGTGCTCCTCATCGACGATCAGAAGGCCAAGATCCGAGAGCGGGGCGAACACGGCGGAGCGTGGACCCACGCAGATCCGCGCCTCACCGTCACGCAGCCGCCGCCATTGGATGCGGCGCGCCGCGGCGCTCAACCCGGAATGCATGACCGCGACGACGTCGCCGAACCGGGCGGTGAAGCGCGCGAGCGCCTGCGGCGTGAGCGCGATTTCGGGCACCAGCACGATCACGCTGCGAGACGCAGCGAGCGTCGCCTGCGCGGCCTGGAGGTAGATCTCGGTCTTGCCCGACCCGGTCACGCCGTGGAGCAGCAGCGGCGACGCCCGGCCATTCGCGCTGGCCGCGCGCACCGCGTCGAGCGCCCCGCGCTGTTCGCCGGTCAGGGGCAGCGGGTCGGCCGGCGCATGCCCGACCGCCGGCCGCCTCGGGCTCGGCCGCCACATGCGGCCCTCGATCTCGACCAGGCCCCGAGCCTCGAGGCGCCGCAGGGCAGTCGTTCCGAGCTCGGCCGCGAGAATCGGGCCACGGCGCTCGAGCTCCTCGAGCAATCCGCGCTGGCGCGCTGTCAGCACGGCGCCGCCGTGCAGCGCCCGCAGTCCCGAGGCCGTGATGGCGGCCTCGAGCCGCGTCCGCGTCCGCGTCTGCGTCCGCGCTCCGGCGCCTGGCGCCAGGACGAGCGCAAGCGCCCGTGCCGGGGTGGAGCAGTATTCGCTTGCCATCCACATCGCCAGCTCCACCAGGTCAGCCGGAACTCGATCCTCCAGCACCGCTTCGGGCTCGGCCAGGCGCTCCGGCGTCACCGAGGACTCGCCGGCGAGCTCCACCACCACACCGAGCATCGACCGGCGGGCGAACGGCACCCGCACCACCGACCCTACTTCCACCTCGGCGTGCTCGGGCTTCAGCTTGTAGTCGAACGGACCGCGCACGGCGCGGGTCCTCGCAAGCGGCTGTACGCGGGCGATCTTCATGAGGACCGGCCACAGTAGAGCCGAGGCAGGATGGCTCGTCAGCGATTACGCTGAGACGGCGTGGACTCCGCAACGGACGAGGAGGTCTTCTACCGCGGCCATCCGTCGTGGCGCTCGATTCTCGGCTTCTACGTCAAGGGGGTCCTGCTCAGCATCCTCGCCGGCACCATCGCCGGGATCGTCACGCGCCTGAGCGGGCGTCAGGTCGAGGTGGGCTGGGTCATCCCGGCGGTGGCGCTCGTGTTCGCCATCATGCTCGTCTCCGGCCTGCTGATCCGGATCCAGACGACCTACGCCATCACCTCCCGGCGGCTGACGATCGGCTTCGGGTTCTTCTCGCGCGAGCTGCACGAAGCCCGGCTCGAGCGCATCCAGAACATCGACCTCCACCAGTCGCTGGTCGAACGCATCCTCCAGATCGGCACCGTCACCTTCGACACGGCGGGCGAAGCCGGGTCCGACTTCTCCTTCCGCGGCGTCGCCGATCCGCGTTGGATCGTGCGCACGGTGGACGCGGCGATCCACGACCGGAGAATTGGCGAATCGGTTCGGACAGTCCGAACCAATTCGCCAGATTTCGCCGCGCGGACCGGCGGGCCCGTCAGGCCCTGATCGCCATCTCCTCGCCGAGGCCGGCGGAGGCCCGAAGCGCGTCGGCCTTGTCGGTGCGCTCCCAGGTGAAGTCGTGGTCCTCGCGGCCGAAATGGCCGTAGGCGGCGGTCTTCTGGAAGATCGGGCGGTGCAGCTTCAGATATTCGCGGAAGGCTCCGGGGCGCAGATCGAAGTGCTCGGAGATCAGCTCGAGGATCCGGGTCCGCCCGACCTTCTCGGTGCCGAACGTCTCCACCATCACCGACACCGG
>JAFAZV010000092.1 GCA_019239445.1 Solirubrobacterales bacterium | reverse complement strand
GTTCTTGAAGCCGGTGTTCGCGGTGGGGCGTGGCCCGAGGCCGCGGCCGGGGGCGTTGCAGAGATCCTCGACGCCTTGCGTGGCCGGATGCGGGTTGAGCAGCGGACCGCGGCCGTTCGTCGCCGTATTCACCACGATGTGCGCGCCATGGGTGAGTCTCGATACGCGATCGGCCCAGCGGATCTCGTTGATCGTCCACTGGTTGTGGGTGTCGTTGGTGAAGAACCCGCGGATGCGGTTGATCCCAACGGCGTTCAGGGCTCGCGCGGTATAGCGCGGATCGTTGGCGTCTGAGTAACCGCCCTCGACATAGGCGACGGTGTGCGGTAGTCCCGCGGCGGCACGGATCTCGTAGGCGATGTCGGCCTCCCACTCCGAGAGCGCTCCGTTACGCGCCATGCAGCTCGAGGAGCCGATCGCGTCGAGTTCGAGCAGGAGAACCGCCGGACGCCGGCCGATCGCAGCCGACATCTCGTCGACCTGGCGCTCGAAGCGCGGCCGGTTGGCCAGGATCTGCTGCCGGGTTTCGCAGTAACCGGCCTGGTAGAGGAAGAACGTCGTGATGATCGGCACGGCGCCGGGATCGGCACTCATCGTGTAGCAGTAGAGCTTCTGGACCTGGCTGAACACCGCGCCCGGTCCACCGCCGGCCGAGTAGAGGCTGAAGCGCTGCTCCTCGGGCTGATCGGCGATCTTCTCGAGCAGGCGGACCTCGTGGCGCAGGCGCGAGTCCGCGCGTAGGCGCTGCGTGAAGGCGCCGTGGTCCAGATCCTGCTTGAGCTGGGCCCACGAGTAGTTGTCGGGATAGTTCTCAGGGGCCTGACCGAGCAAGGTCGCGATCGCACCCGCCGCGGCGCCGTGACGCGGGCCGTTGACGAAGAAGCGCGCTCCTCCGAGCGGGTCCCCGCCCGGAGCCCGCGCCAGCATCAGCGGGTTGCCGGGATCGCTATGCCCCGGGTACGCGTCCGGGCATTCCTGGGCGTAGCCGGCTGCCGCTGATGTCCGTGTGGCGCGCGCCTGCGATGCCACATGCACGGCCGCCAGCGCGATCAGCACCAGCAAGCTGAGCAGCCAGACTCGCCTCAGCCGGCTGGTGAGGCGACGGTTCGGTGTTGACGCCCCTATCACTTCCGTCCTGTTCGCCAACAGGGTGGGGCGGCAATTTACCACGCGGGCACCCGCGGGGGCGTTCGTCAGCCGGATCGTGCGTCGAGGTCTTCGGGGTGCAGCCGCGAGGCGCGCAGGTGGGGGATCTCCTAGAGGATTGGCTTTCCGCCCGTGACGGCGATGCGCGCGCCAGAGACATAGCTGGCTTCATCAGACGCGAGCATCACGTAGACCGGAGCCACTTCGGCGGGCTGCCCGGGGCGCTCGAGCGGTACCTGCTCGCCGAAGCTCCCAACCTGCTCTTCCGGCATCGTCGACGGGATCAGCGGCGTCCAGATCGGACCTGGCGCGACGCTGTTGGCGCGGATCCCACGCGGCGCGAGCATTCCGGCCAGGCTCGCGCACATGTTCGCGATTCCGGCTTTAGTGACCGCATAGGGAAGTAGTTGCGGCGACGGAGCGTCCGAGTTGACCGATGTCGTGCCGATGATCGACGCCCCCGGCTGCATGTGCGGCACGGCTGCCTTAACGAGGTGGAACATCGCGCTCAGGTTGGTGGCCAACGTGTGATCCCACTCCTCGTCCGGGATCTCTTCGATCGATTCGTGCGTCATCTGGAACGCGGCGTTGCTGACCAGGATGTCGACGCCGCCGAGCTCGCCGATTGCGGCCTCGATCACCTCGCGGCAATGCTGCGGGCGGTCGAGGTCCCCGGCAACCAGGACGGCTTTGCGCCCGGATTCCTCGACCCACCGGCCCGTGTCCTGCGCGTCCTCGTGCTCGTCGAGGTAGGAGAGCACGAGGTCCGCGCCCTCCCGCGCGAACGCGATAGCCACCGCCTTACCGATCCCGCTGTCGGCGCCCGTGATGACGGCGCGCTTGCCGCTCAACCGTCCCGATCCTTGGTAGCTCCGCTCGCCGTGGTCGGGCTTGGGGTCCATCTCGGCCGTGGTTCCGGGCGGCTCCTGGTGTTGCGAAGGCTGAGGCAAAGTGACTCCTGCGGTGTTCGTCGTTGCGGTCAGATTTTGTCGCGCTTTACCCGGCGCCGGCGGGAGCTAACGCGTCGACCGGCCTGAGTCCCCGAATGCGGTTTAAGATGCTGTTCTCGATGCGGGCAGTGCGGTTTGACCGATATGGCGGCGTCGAAGTGCTCGAGGTTCGCGAGGTCGAGGATCCCCCGGCCGCACCTGGACGCGTGGTTGTGGCCGTGAAGGCGGCTGGAATCAACCCCGGCGAGATCTCCATCCGCGAAGGCTGGATGCGCGATCGCTTCCCCGCGAACTTTCCCTCCGGCGAAGGAAGCGATCTGGCGGGGATCGTGCAGGCGGTAGGCGACGGTGTGGATGGTTTCGCGCCCGGCGATGAGGTGCTGGGTTGGAGCGAGGAGCGCTCGAGCCATGCCGAGCTCGTGGCCGTACCGGCGGATCAGCTCACGCCGAAGCCGCCATCGCTCTCGTGGGAGGTGGCGGGCGCGCTGTTCGTCGTGGGCATGGCCGCGCTGGCGTCGGTGCGGGCGGTCCTGCCGCAAGCAGGCGAGACGGTCGTTGTATCCGGGGCGGCCGGCGGTGTCGGCTCGCTGGCGGCCCAGCTTGCGCGCCGCACGGGAGCGACGGTCATCGGTCTCGCTGGCGAGCGCAACCACGACTGGCTGCGGGCGCACGACATCGTACCGGTGAGCTACGGCGACGGCCAGCAGGAGAGGATCCGCGAGGCCGCCGGCGAACGCACCGACGCGATGATCGACACCTTTGGCGGCGGCTATGTCGACCTCGCGCTCGCCCTGGGAGTCGCCCGGGACCGGATCAACACGATCATCGACTTCGACGCCGTGCAGCGGCTCGGCGTCAAGAGCCAGGGCACCCACTCGATCGCCAGCGCCCCGCTGCTGGCCGAGCTCGCCGCGATGGCGGCGGACGGCAGCCTCGACGTGCCCATCGCGAAGTCGTTCCGACTCGATCAGGTACGCGAAGCCTTCACTGAGCTGGCCGACCGACACGTCCGCGGCAAGCTCGTCTTGGTCCCCTGAGCCGAAGCGCCAGCGCTTGAGAGGCTCCTCCGGCGGGTAGAGCCTCGCGCACGGGTTCGCGCCCTCGCTCGGGCGGCGCGCATCCAGAGGCGGCTAGCCCGGATGGAGGTGGAGATGCGTAGAGTGTTTGTCGGCGCCATGATGGCGTTGCTGATGCTGATGGTGGGCGCCGCGCTTGCCGGGGGCGCCACCGCCGCGACACGGACGAACGCGACGTACTTCAACGACGCGTCCAAGGCGGCAGCCGATCCCTACGTCCTCTACGACAAGAGCTCCGGGTACTACTACGCCTACTCGACCGAGGGCGCCAATCCCGGCTACTACTTCGCCGTCTATCGCTCCGCCGACCTGGCGACCTGGGAGCGAGCCGCGCCAGGCGCGCTGCCAGTGAACGACCCCAAGCAGTGGGGCAACACCTGGTTCTGGGCGCCCGAGGTCTACCACAACCCTCGCACTCACCTGTACTACCTCTTCTACGCGGCGCGCTCCGATGCCAACGCTCAGCGCTGGTTCGGTTATGCCAACTTCGAAGAGCCGTGCAAGATCGGCGTGGCGGTCTCGCGCTCTCCCGCGGGCCCGTTCCACAACATCGCCAACCATCCGATCGACTACAACCCTTACGATCCCAGCTACCACGACGTCAACCTGATCATGGGGCCGGATCAGAAGAAGCCGCCGGCGACCGAGGCCCAGGGCCAGACGGCACCGCTCGGGACCTACATCCCGGCCATCGACCCGGACGTGTACTTCGCCCACGATGGACGGCAGTACCTGTACTACTCGCGTAACGCCTACCGCAATTGGGTGTGGGACACCGACCTTGGCAAGTACATCGAGGAGTCCAACATCTACGCCGTGGAGCTGACCACGCAATGGTGGAACGACCCTCGGGGCGGCACGATGCCGACGATCGCGCCCGCCTACCGCGGCGCGAACAGCGCTACGGGGGGGCCGAGCGGACCGCGCCGCGACGGCTTCGTCCGGATCCTCGACTACGACCACCAGAAGCAGGCCTGGGAGAACGCCGACGTCAACGACTACGCCACTTCGGGGGGCGACAAGAAAGATCGCCGGTGGGAAGAAGGATCGACGACGTTCGAACGTAACGGCGTCTATTACCTGACCTATTCGGCGAACAACTGGGAGACGCCTCAGTACGGGGTCGGGTATGCGGTGGCGCGGAGCCCGCTCGGCCCGTTCCGGAAATACAGCGGCAACCCGATCCTCACCGCCAATCCGGCGGTCGGGATGTACTCCACCGGCCACGGCGGGCTGGCATTCTCACCTGACGGCAGCCAGGCCTACTACGTGCACCACGGACGGCCCACCCCGACCACGGATCAGCGTCGTCTGTACACCGAGCGCATGTACTTCGGGGCGGCTGGACGCGACGCCTTCGGCTATCCGATCCTCAGCATGGACCAGGCCACGAGCGATCGGCCGATCCCGTCCGGAGTGGCTCCGTATTCGATCCGCGCCAATCACACCCGCCTCCGACTGGGTCCTGGACGCGGGAGCGCGATCGCCTGGCGAGTCACAAGCGCGAACGGAGCTGCTCTCGCTTTGGCGAACCCGCTCAACCGTGTGCTGGCGAATTCGGCCAATCCGCGCGTGGCGACGATCGTGGCCGGCACCGACGGCGGCTTGATCCGCGCGGTGCGACCCGGCCGCACGACGATCACGCTCACCTACCAGCGCGAGCTGTCACACGGCGGCTACAGGACGGTGTACAACCTCACGCGCCGGCACGTCCAGCGCGTGAGCGTGACGATCCGCGTCGTCGTGAGCCGTAGTCGAAGATGACGAGCTGGTCAGTTAGCGGTCGTTCTCCTGCTACGGCGCGGGATCGAAAGTCAGCGTCGGGTCACCCTCCCAGTTGAAGGTCCCGCCGCTGGCGGAATCGATCGCGGTCACCGTGCCCGTCATGTGCGCGGGCTCGGCTTCCCCAGCGAGATCGAGACCCCTACGTGATCGTCGGGTGGCGCGGTAGAAAGTGCACACCGCGATTGCTCGAAGTGCGAGCGCGGTGTATTTCTGGCCGCAGACGGGAGATAAGCCGGTATACCCCGAAGCTCGGGTGTACGTGGTGGAAGTTTCTCCCGCGCCGCGCCGGGCGCTGCGGGTGAGCGCTCGGCGCGCCGGGCGCTGCGGGCGCTCGGCGCGAGCGCCACCTCGGCGGACTTAGCCGATCAGCCGAGCGCCAGCACGAGCTTTCCGGTGTTCTCGCCCCGGAAGAGCTTCAGCAGGGTGTCGGGAAAATCAGCCACGCCGCCGGACACGATGTCCTCGCGAGAGATCAGCCTGCCCTCGCCCAGCCAGCGCGCGAGTTCGGCCGATGCTTCGGCGTAGCGGTTGGCGTAGTCGAACACGACCATCCCCGTCATCGAGGCGCGCTGGACCAGAAGGGCGAGGTAGTTCGAGGGCGCGTGCACCTTGGCGGCGTTGTACTGCGATACCGCGCCGCAGATGACGATGCGGGCGCCGCGAGCCAGCCGCGTCAGGGCGGCATCGAGGATCTCGCCACCGACGTTGTCGAAGTACACGTCGAGGCCGGTCGGCGCGTGCCGGCGCAGCGCCTTCGCCACGTCCTCGGAGCGGTAGTCAATCGCGGCGTCGAACCCGAGCTCGTCTCTGATCCAGGCGCACTTCCGGGCGCCGCCGGCGATGCCGATCGCGCGGGCTCCCTTGATCCTGGCGATTTGGCCGACCACGCTACCGACGGCTCCCGCCGCCCCGGAAACCGCGACGGTGTCGCCCTCGCGCAGGCGCCCCACGTCGAGGAGCCCGAAATAGGCGGTGAGGCCGGTCAGCCCAAGGGTGCCGAGATAGGTAGGCAGCGGCGCGAGCGTCGGGTCGACCTTCGTCACGCCGGCGCCGTCGGTGAGTGCGAACTCCTGAACCCCCAAGGCCCCATAAACGTGGTCGCCGACCGAGAACCTGGGGTGTTCGGAGGCGATTACGCGTCCCACCGCACCCGCTCGCATGACCGCGCCGAGCTCGACCGGTTCGATGTACGACGGCCCTGGATTCATCCATCCGCGCATGGCCGGGTCGATCGAGATGTGGCTGATCGCAACCACGAACTGCCCGGGCTGCGGCGGCGACACCGGCTCTTCGGTGAACTGCCAGCTACTTGCCGTCGGCACTCCAGTCGGCCGTTCGGCCAGGCGGACCTGATGGTTGAGCTCGCTCACGCCTGCGCCCTCGTTGCCTCCGGCGACGGTGACGCGCTCGGCTGGCGCATGGTCAACAACGCTGCGGCGAGGGCCAGCACGACCACGGCGAGCGAATAGCCGCTGGCACTGTCGCGCAAGCCCCAGCGGGTCACTGCCAGTCCGGCAATCACGGCGGGAACACTAAACGCTAGGTAGCTGACGACGTAGACGGCCGCCAGTAGCCCGGCCCGAGCCGTCGGCTCCGCGAGCGGGGCGAGGGTCCGGAAGCTGCCCGCGAACGCGGGACCGAAGCCCACCCCCGCGATCGCGCTACCGGCGAACAGCAACGTCGCTGACCCAGCGCGGATCCCCGCGAAAGTGACGAGTACTCCGCCCGCGAGCACCAGCGTCCCGAACACGACCGCGCGCCGCGCGGACCAGGTTCGGGAGAGGATCGAGGCCAGCGCCGTGGTCGCGCACAACGTCGCCGGAACGAGGCCGCCGACGATGTGCGAGCGCAAGCCCAGCAGCACGACGACGAGGCTGGGTCCGAGCGACAGATACAAGCCGGCGAGCGCCCACGTGGCGACGAGCCCGGGCGTCAGGGCGCGGAACGCGCGCCGCGCCGGTGCGGGGATCTCGACGCGCAGGCGCAACCGGACGCGTGCATCGGGCCGCACTCGCACCGTCTCCGGAACTTCGACGACGATCAGCAACGCGGCCACACCGAGGGCTGCCAGCTGACACCAGTAGACCAGCCGGAGCGGGGCGGTGCCCAGCTGCACGATCGCTCCGGAGCCGACCGCGCCGAGGGCGAGACCGACCGGCGGGGCGACGCTGGCCGTCAAGGCTCCGAGTCCGCTGCCGGGCGGCTGCAGGTCGATCAGAGCCGCGCTGAGAGCGCCAGTGGCCACGCCGGTGGCCACGCCTTGCACGATGCGAGCGCCGAACAAGGCACCGACGCCGCCCGCGAGCAGAAACAGGATCGCCGAAGCGGCCTGCAGCGTGAGCGCGGCCAGGATCACGGGCCGGCGGCCGATCTGGTCGGAGATGTCGCCCGCCGGGATCAGGCTCACTAACAGCGCCAGC
This sequence comes from Solirubrobacterales bacterium, assembly GCA_019239445.1. Lineage (GTDB taxonomy): Bacteria > Actinomycetota > Thermoleophilia > Solirubrobacterales > Solirubrobacteraceae > Palsa-465. Next base: position 19,135 of record JAFAZV010000092.1, on the reverse strand, counting down.
GCGTACACCGCGAAGATCGCCGTCAGCGTCGTGGCGGAGAAGCCGAAGCGCTGTTGATAGACGACGTAGAGGGGGCTCGGCGCGCTGGCGCCGAACAAGAACAGGGTCAGCGTCCCGGCGACGATCCAGAACGCGAGCTTCCGCGACGGGCGCAAGATGGATTGAGTATAAACATTGAGTTCAAACGGTCTCGCCTCGCGGGTCTACAGGTTCCCGGGTAGCGTGGCCGCAGGGTTGTGCATAGCCCCTGCTCACGTCATCATGACCTGCGAGGGGACGGATGCCGAGCAAGAACAAGAACCTCGTTCTCGCCGCGATGATCTTCGCTGTCGCGATGATCTTCATCGATCAGACGATCGTCGCGCTCGCAATCCCCCGGCTCCAGCGCGACCTACGCCTGTCTCCCACCGGCGCGCAGTGGATCGTCAACGGGTACCTGCTCGCGATCTCAGCGCTGTTCGCGCTCGGCGGACGGGTTGCCGATGTGTTCGGACACCGGCGCGTGGTGATGTTCGGCGTGGGCGCCTTTGCGCTGTTCTCTGCGCTCTGCGGCGCCACGCCGACAGGCTCGATCGGCGAGACCTGGATGATCGTCTTCCGCGTTGCTCAGGGGGCGAGCGCGGCGTTCCTGTTCCCGGCCGCGCTGGCCACAGTCGCGGCCACGTTTCCGGTCGGCGAGCGCGGCAAAGCACTGGCCGTGTTCTTCTCGATCTCGGGCGGTTTGACCGCGATCGGACCGATCGCCGGCGGCTACCTGACGCAGTGGACCTGGCGCGCGATCTTCTGGATCAACGTTCCGGTGGCGCTGGTGGCGATCGTGCTCACGCTGCGCTCGGACCCGGGCGAGGAGCGCCACCCGGCACCGATCGACTGGCGCGGAGCGGCGCTGGTGGGCTCCGGCATGACGCTGGCCGTGCTCGGCCTGCAGCAGGCAGGATCCTGGGGATGGGGGAGCGTGGTGACGTGGGCGTGCCTGATCGCGGGACTCGCGCTCTTGGTGCTGTTCGTGCGCGCCGAGCTTCAGAGCGATCATCCGCTCGTGCCGGTGCGGCTGTTCGCCAATCAGGCCTTCGCCGTCGACAACGCCGTTCTGTTCTTCCTCTCGATCTGCTTTGTCCCCCTGTTCTTCTTTGCCAGCCTGTACGCGCAGGTCGCACTCGACAAGACGGCCGAGAACGCCGGATTGCTGCTGCTCGTGTTCTTCGGCGGCTTCACCATCGCGTCTCAGTGGGGCGGACGAATCCTCGACAACCGAGGCGCGCGTCCTACCGTGGTGCTGGGTTGCGCGGTCGCGGCGGTCGGCTTCTACTTGTTCGGCCAGAAGCTCGACGTTCTCTCGTTCGCCAAGCAGTGGCCCTACCTGGCGATAGCCGGCGCGGGCACCGGGATGGTGCTGGGCCCGGTCAGCACCGACGCGCTGAACCGCGCCTCGCGCGCGTCCTATGGCGCGGTAACGGGTCTGACGCAGACCGTGCGCAACTTCGGCGGCAGTCTCGGGCTGGCGGTGCTGGGGTCGCTGCTGGTCACCGAGACCACCTCGCGCGTCGAGCACACGCTCGGGCGCTTCGGCGTCCCGACGTCGGTGTCCGACCGCGTCGCCCACACGATCTCCGGCGCGAGCGGGCCAGCCGCCGGGGGCGCGACCGGCGGCCAACCGAGCGGCGCAATCCGGCAGGCGGTACAGCTCGACTTCGCGCACGCCACCCAGATCGTGATAACCGGGATGGCCGCGGCGATGGCCGCGGCGTTCGTCATCGCGCTGATCGCCCTCCCAGGCGGGAAGGTGGAGCAGCCTGCGGAAGAGGTCGATGAAGCCGGGCCGGTTCGGCAGGCCGCTCGCCCGACCGGCGGCGTGGCCTAGAGCTGGCAGGCGGCCGCAGAGGCCAGACGGGCGCCCTCGAGGTGGGCAGAAGTGAGAAATGCCACACCCGGGGCCGCCGCCACCGTGATTACGTGCGTGTCATGGCTGATCCTCCCGCTTCCGCGAATGGAAACAAGGGCGACACCGCCGCCGAGCTCGAGTTGATCGTCGGCAAAGCGACCGACGCGTACAAGCTTTGGCAGCAGCTCCCGGCTTGGGTGCTCGGCGCCGCCGCGATCATCGGCGCCGGGTTCCTGATCGCGTTCCCGCGGCACCTGACCGACGCCCAGAGCCGCGACGCCTGGGCCGCCGTGATCGTCTCGCTGATCCTGGCCGTGGTGCTGTCGTTCCGCTCCGCGTTCACGCTCAACGACGATCCCGCCCAGCGGGCGCCGGTCGCGTCCAACGACGGACCGCAGGCGCAGCCGACGCCGGCCGCCGCGAACGGCGGACCGCCGGCGCAGCCGGCGCTCACCGCCTCAGCCGCCGCGAGTCAGCGATGATCCCGGGCGCGTTCGCGGAGGTCAAGCGGCGCGAGCCGGCGCTGCTCGCGGCGCTGTTGACTTTGGTCGGCGGTTTTCTGGCGCAGGCCGGTCCGGGCCACGTGGCGAGCCTGAAGGCGCTCGGAACCTCGGTCACGGTGACCGGGCTCCAGGGTGCGCTGACGCGTCAACGCGTGTTCAGCCCCGCGACCGTCGACGCCGGCGTCAGCCCCGGCGTGCTGACAGCGACTCCATGGCTGGCGCAAGGCGCAGAACCGGCTCTGCTGACCGCGTTCGTCGGCTTCATCGCTGGCTTTTTAGTCCAGATCCTGGGCGGCGCTCCGGACCTGCTGCAGGCGCTCGGCGTCGCCGCTGGGCTGGCGGGAACCCAGGGCGTGCTGACGCGCCAGCAGGTCTATTCGCCGCGCGAAGCGGCGCTCAAAGCGCTGGCGCCGGATATCGAGCTGGGGCGACTGCTCTCGGCCACGCCGTCGCGCTGACTCCTCCGCCTGCGCGCAGGCGCCACCACGTCCCTCCGCAGACGTGGAAGGATCTCTCCGATGAGCACGCAGAAGCGGCCTTCGCTCGTCGTGCAGGTCAGGGAAGGTTTGTTGAACGACCTCGTCGCAGGTGGCCTCGAGCCGGGTGCGAAGCTGCCCAACGAGAACGAGCTCGCCGAGCGCTTCGCGGTGAGCCGGGCAACCGTGCGCGAGGCCGTGATGAGTCTGCTCGAAGCGGGCTACGTCGCGCGGCGACACGGCTCTGGCACTTACGTCACGTCGGTGCCGCGCACCCGCCACCCGCTCGAGACCACCCTGAGCTACACCGCGATGATCCGCGACGCCGGCCTCAAGCCGAGCGAAACGGTTCTCGGTCAGGCTGCGCGCGAGCCCACCGAGCAGGAGCGAAGCCTGCTCGACCTGACCGCCGGCGAGCAGCTCGTGGAGGTCGAACGCGTGCGGCTCGCGAGCCGACGGCCCGTGATCTACTCGCTGGACCGGATCCCGGTTGGGTTGCTGGGCCCGTTCTCGGACCACGCGCTGGACAGCTCGCTGTACGGAATCCTCGACCGAGTCGGGCACCGCGTGGCGCGCGCGAGCGCGCGACTGACACCGGCCGTGGCCAATGCGAGGCTGGCGCGCCTGCTCGCGATCAAGCGCGGAACCCCGCTTCTGCACGTCGATCAAGTCGATTACGACGAGCGCGGACGTTCCGTGATGCTCTCCCGCGAGTGGCACGTGGCCGATGCGTTCGAGCTGATCGTCAATCGCCGGGCGTCGTCACTCGAGTAGTCGAGCGAGCCGGCTCATGGCTCGTGTCCCGGCTCGATCCACTTGCTCCGGTGGAACGTGAGCGCGGAGGGTGCGCGACCGGCCTGACCTTCGATCGGATCCAGAAGCAGACCGCAGTGATCGCCGAAATCGAGGCGCCGGACGATCTCACCGGCGAACCAGTTCCGCGGCGCGCTCAGGATCGGAACGCCGTCAGGTCCTGGCCGCCACTCGCAGCGCTCGAATTTGTCGAGCTCGTCCCCGGTCTCCCCGCCGAACAGCTCGGCCAGCTCGAGGTCGTCTTCGCTGACGAAGTGCACGGTCAGGACCTTCGCGCCCCGGCTCACACGGTAGGTTCGATTCTTGACCGACAGGCAGGCGAGAAAGCGCGGCGGGTGGATCGAGACCTGTGACGCGAACCCGATCAGGCAGCCGGCGCGTTCTCCCTGTGCCGCGGTCGTGACGATGAAGACCGCGTAGTCGAGCTGAGCGACGACCTGGGCGAACGAGGCGGGGCTGGCCGGCATCGCGCCGGTCCTACCCGCTGCCGCCCGCCCAGAGACGAGCCGCAGCGGGAGCACTGCCCCGTTCTGCGGTCTTGTCGGCTAGCTGCCGGACGTCTGACTACCGACGGTGATGCCCGAGGCTTGGCTGACACCGGTGCCGGCGCTCACGTCTGCGCTCGACGACCCGGGGGGCGCGCCGTTGCGGCTCGCCGAACCCTGCCGGCTGCCGGCCGAAGCACGTGTGCGGGACGTCCGGCGCGCACCGCTTCGTCCGCCGCCGCGCTGATCGCGCGGAATCTCGGCCTTCACCACATCCTTGACCAGCCGCTTGATCTCGGCGTCGAGGTACTTCGCCATCCGTTCCTCGTCGCGCCGAATCGACCTGGCCAAGCGCTCGGTCTCTCGATCCCCAACCTCGCTGGCGAGCGTTTCGATGCGGTTGTAGATCGCGATCTCGACGTGCTCCTCGCGGAACTCCTCTTGGGCGTTGCGTACGTGGGTGTCCGGCTGCCGCGTCGTCATCGCCCGCGCCGTGCCGACTTGACCCTTGACCGCGGCGACGGCTTTGCCCGCCACGCCGCCGAGGGCAGAGGGCACGCCCGGGATATTCGGGCCTGCCGACGCACTGCCTCCTAGCGCCTTGATTCGCTGGGCGACGCGGCGCTTGTGGTCGCGCGTCTCGGTGAGGTGCTGGCGAAGACGCTTCTTGTAGGGCTGCTTGTCGGTCAGCGCGATATGCGCGGTCAGGTCTGCCTCGAGCTCGGCTTCCTTGGCGTGAGCCTCGCTCAGCCACTGGACGAGCTTCCGGTCGCGTTCGTTGAGGATCTTCTCGGGTGTCATGAGGTTTCTTCCTTTCTCGCTTGGTCCGCCGCCGGGGCCGGCCCTCCGCTCTTGCGGCGCAGCTCGCTTTCGACCATGCTCAGCACGGATTCGCGGCGACGGTGAGCGCCCTCGTAGAGCTGCACGGCCGCAAGCTCAGCCGGAGTTGCGTCCTCGAGCCTCGGCCTGATGTGCTTGGCCTTCATCGAGGAGTAGCCATCCCACGGCTCGTCGATCGTGACTGAAGCGCCGGCGCCATCCTCGGCACCGGGTTCGGCGAACTCCTCGACCAGCGTGGGCTCTTCGGAGACGTGCGCGGGTTCCTCGATGATCGGCGCGGGCGGCGTCGTGCTCGGTGGCGGAGGCGCAGTGGCGGTGAAAGGTGAAGGCTCGGGCTCTGGCGCAGCTTCGGTTACGAGCTCATCGCCGTCGGCCGCCGGATATGCGGCGGGAGGCGTAGCCGTAGCGATGCCGGCCGTGGGCGCGCTCCACTCGCGGTCGCGCTGTTCGCGTTCCGGCGTCACCGCCTCGAGCGCGCTGCTCATCAACTCGAGGGTGCGGGCGGACGCGGTCAGTCCAGTGTGCAGCGCGACGCGCGTGATGCGCAGTCCGGCGCGGATTGGGAACAGCCCGGCGCGCACGGGAAAGCTCAGCAGTTCGCCCACCATGCTCTGGTTATTACCCACGGCAACTCAAACGTACCAGCCCGCCTTTTCCCGCCGCTCGCTGCGCGCTCGATCAAGTACCGTCTGGCGAAGCCAGCAGCGGTCGCGAATTGGATCTCAATCAAGCTTTAGATTTCAAGCGGTTGCTCTCCCCGGGGGCGATGTTCGGCCGTGCCGGCAAGTTCGCCGATCGCTTCGGCGACGAGGCGTACTTCGCGGTCCTCTGCATCCGCAGCGGGATGGTCGGACTGGACCCCCCGCACCGGGTCGCGCAGCTCGTGCGCGGGTTCGAGCGCTTTGGTCTCCTCGGCGGCGCCATCACCGCAGCTGCGCTCCGCCACGGCGACCGCAACGCCGTGATCGACGAGCGCGGCGAGCTGACCTACAAGCAACTCGACGAGCGCTCGAACGCGCTCGCCAACGCATGGCGTCACCGCGGGCTCGAACCGGGTGAGGGCGTGGCCATATTGGCACGCAACCACCGCGGTTTTCTGGAGTCGGTGTTCGCGGCGGCCAAGTGCGGCGCGCGCGTGATCCTGATGAACACTTCGTTCGCGGGGCCGCAGCTGCGCGAGGTCGCCACGCGGGAAGGGACGGACCTGCTCGTCTACGACGATGAGTACGCCGAGATCCTCGAAGGCGTCGAGCCACCGCGCGGACGCTGGCGAGCGTGGATCGACGACGGTGGCGCGCCCTTGGGCTCGCTCGACGCGCTGATCGCCGGTGCCTCGCGCGCCGCGCCCCCCAAACCGGGAGTCGGCCCGCGGGTGACGATCCTCACCAGCGGCACCACCGGCACGCCCAAGGGGGCGCCCCGTGGTGAGCCGCGTTCGCTGGCGCTGCTGGGCGGTCTGCTCAGCAAGGTTCCGTTTCGTGCGCGCGAGACAACCGAGCTGTGTGCGCCCATGTTCCACGCGCTCGGGTTTGCGCAAGCGCTGGTGGGCATCGGGCTCGGCTCCACGCTCGTCGTGCGCCGGCGCTTTTCACCTGAAGCCACCGTCGACAGCGTCGCGCGACATCGCGCCAGCGCGATGGTCGTCGTCCCCGTGATGCTGCGGCGGATCGTCGACCTCGGCGAAGCCGCGATAGCGGGGCACGACACCTCCTCGCTGCGGATCATCTTCGTCAGTGGGTCTGCGCTCGGCGCCGATCTCGCCGCCCAGGCGACGCGCATATTCGGGCCCGTCATCTACAACCTTTACGGCTCGACCGAAGTCGCCTACGCGACGATCGCGACGCCGGAGGATCTGGCCGCGGACCTGAGGACGGTGGGCAAGGTCGTGCGCGGCTCGGTTGTCAAGATCCTCGGCGAGGACGGCGCCGAGCTTCCGCGCGGGCAGAGCGGCCGGATCTTCGTCGGCAACCTTTCCCAGTTCGAGGGGTACACCGGAGGCGGCGGCAAGGAGGCGGTGAGAGGGCTGATGTCCTCGGGGGACGTAGGTCATTTCGACGTTCACGATCGCTTGTTCATCGATGGCCGCGACGACGAGATGATCGTCTCCGGAGGCGAGAACGTCTTTCCCGCCGAGGTGGAAGATCTGCTCGCCCGCCACCAGGCGATCCAAGAGGCCGCAGCGATCGGCGTCGACGACGAGCAGTTCGGCCAGCGGCTGAAGGCGTTTGTCGTGCTGAGAGCGGGCGAGAACCTCAGCCCGGACGATGTCAAGCGCTACGTCAAGGAGAATCTCGCGAGCTACAAAGTCCCTCGGGAAGTCCTGTTCGTCGATGAGCTCCCGCGTAACTCGACCGGAAAGATCCTCAAGCGCGAGCTCGTGCAGCAGCACTGAGAAAGGAGCTGACGGCTGATCCTCCCGCCTGGACATGCGCCGACGGTGCTCGCGCCGCGCCGGCTCAGCCGGCGCGAGCGGTGGATCGTGCGCGGCGTGGTGTCGGCCGCAGTGGCGCTGGTCCTCGTCGTCGGCGTGTCGATCGCGCTCGGCGGCCACAAGTCGAGCGCTGGCTGCATCGACGTCACCTCACCCGGGTTCATCGGCAGCCAGGAGATCTCCGGCTGCGGGTCGCGTGCCCGCGCGATCTGCCAGTCGCTGGGCGCCAGCCGCGACGGCTACAGCCGCGGCCAGGACCAGGCGATCGCCGCCGCGTGCCGTAAGCAGGGCATTCGGGTGGGCGGCTGAGCCCCCGGTGCCCGACGCCGCTGCCTTCCGCGCGCAGTTCCCCGTGCTCGAGCGCATCAGCTACCTGAACGCCGGCACCGAAGGCCCGGTGCCGCGGGCGGCGGCCGAGGCGGCGCACGCGCGGCTCGAGCTCGAAGCTCATGAAGGGCGATCCGGCCGCGCCTACTTCGAAGGGGTGCGCGAGCTCGGCATGCGCCTGCGCGCCGGCTACGCGCGCGTGGTGGGTTGCGATCCCACGGAGCTTGCGCTGACCGGCTCGACCACGGACGGAGTGAACACGGTGCTCTCTGGCCTCGACCTCCGGTACGGCGAAGAGATCGTCACCTCCGACGAGGAGCATCCAGGACTGCTCGCCCCTCTTGGCCTCGCCCGCCGGCGACACGGCGTCAAGGTTCGCGTGGTGCCGTTCGCCGAGGTGCCGGCCGCAGTCTCGCCGCGCACGCGCCTGGTCGCCTGCTCGCACGTGTCCTGGGTCGGCGGGCAGGTGATGGACGTCGCCGCGCTGCGCCGGACGGGCGTGGCGATCCTGCTCGACGCCGCGCAGGGGCTGGGCGCCGTTCCGGTTGACGTGCACGCGCTCGGCTGCGACTACTACGCCTGCTCGGGCCAGAAATGGCTGTGCGGGCCTGAGGGCAGCGGCTGCCTCTACGTCCGGCCCGAGCGGCTCGAGGAGCTGGTGATCCCGTGGCCAGGTTTCGGCTCGCTCGCCTCATCCGATCGCGCTCTGGCGCTCGAGCCGGCGCCCGGCGCCGCGCGGCTGGACCACGGCTTTGCACCCGGACTGCGCAGTGCCTGGGCGCTGGCGTCGCTCGAGCTGTTCGAGCAGGCGGGGTGGACGTGGGTGCACGACCGGGCCGCGACGCTCGCCGACCGGCTCGCCGCGCACCTTGCCGAGCGGGGGCTCGAGGTCGCGCCGCGCGGACGCTCCACCCTCGTCTCTTGGCGCGTGGCGGATCCGCAGAGCGAGATGGAACGGCTCGCCGGCCACGGAGTGATCGTCCGCACGATCCCGGCGTTCGGGATGCTGCGCGCCTCCGTCGGCGCTTGGTGCTCGGAGGAGGAGCTGGAGCGCCTGGTCTCGCTCGCGGCCGGCTAGGTCCGCGCCACCGCGTCAATCCCGCACCCGGTGCGGGTGCGTATAGACGTTCACGCTGCCTCCGCGCGCGAACCCGCACAGCGTGAGCCCGCGCTCGTCGGCGAGCGACACGGCGATCGAACTCGGGGCTCCGACGCCGACCAGCATCGGAGCGCCCGCTACAGCCGCCTTCTGGACGAGCTCGAAGGATAAGCGGCCGCTCACGCACAGCAACCGATCGCCGAGCGGGACGCGACCATCGAGCAGCGCGTGGCCGATTACCTTGTCCATCGCGTTGTGGCGGCCGACGTCCTCGCGCGTCACCAGCAGCGTCCCGTCGGCCTCGAACAGGCCCGTAGCGTGCAGTCCGCCCGTGTGCTTGAACGTCGGTTGCTCGAGACGCGAAGGAAGCTCCGCGACGAAGCCACGGCGCACCCGGGGTCCCGGCGACAGCGGTGGACTGCGTACCGCGACCTCCTCGAGGGCGCCTTTGCCGCAGACGCCGCACGACGATGTGGTGTAGAAGCGGCGCTGGCTTACATCGCGGAGCAACGGACCGGCCACCTCGACCACGTTGGCGGCGAAATCGTCGGTCAGACCCGCTGCGCGGGGTCCGTCGATCAACCCCTCGCCGTAGAGAAACCCAAGCGCCAGCTCCTCGTCGTGACCTGGAGTCCGCATTGTCACCGCCAGCGCTTGGCCGTCGACGCGTATCTCGAGGGGTTCCTCGACCGCGACGACGTCCTCGACGCCGTCGTGCTGGACGCTCACGTAGGCGCTGCTCACGCGAGCAAGATTACGGCCGGCGATTCGTTAGCCGCCGCCGCGCGCAATCGCCCGGTCCATCGCCGTGGCGGGCTGGCGCACCGCCGGCCCGTGGCCGACCACGAGCAGATCGGGCTCGAGCGCGCGGAGCGTCTTCGCCGACTCGAGATCCTTGGTCTTGTCCCAAGTCGCCATCCAGGCGAGCGGAAAGCGCCAGTAGAAGTGGTCTGAGACCGTGACCTCGCCGACCGATACGAAGACATCGCCGGCGATCAGCGCGCGGTCGCGGGTGTCGAGGAAGGACACGTGCCCGGGCGTGTGCCCGGGGGTGGCGATGACCTCGAGACTGCCGACGCGGTCGCCTGGGGCCAGCCGAACGTCGGGCGTGGTCTTGAGCTTCGGCCATCCGCCGGGTGGCTTGCCGTCGACCACCTGCTCTCCGGCGTGGATGCGTGCATCGAGCTCGGGCATCAGTACCGGGACGGAGCTCCCCAGCCGCTCTCGCAGGGCGTCGAGCGACCCCACGTGATCGCCGTGGCCGTGGGTGAGCGCGATCCGCCTGATCGTGCCGCCGGCGCTCGCTGCGGCCGTGATCAGATCGGCGGCGGCACCGGGGATCGTGGTGTCGACGAGCGTGAAGCCATCCTCCTCGCGCACGAGGTAGGCATTCACGAGACGGAGCCGCGTGAGCTGGATCAGGTTTCCGTTGAGTTGTGTGGTTCGCACGGGTGTCCGCGGACTCTATGGCACCGGAGCCGGCCGTAGCTCAGACCGTCGTCACCGTCAGGTCCAGCTCGCGCCCGAGGCATGCGCCGACACGCGTCACCTCCTCCGCGAGCGCTGCGTCGTCGATCCCGCCGGTCTCGGCGAACAGCGCGATCCTGGCAAGACCAGCGTCGAGCTCCCACGTCCCGACCACGCGCCCCCCTCGTAGCACGACGGGCGAGATCCACCCGGCGGTCTTCGAGATCAGAGCTCGTCGCGCCGGCGCCACGATTTCCGGATCTCCCGTTCCCGGCGCCAGGACGTACTGATCGAAGCCGGGCAGCAGGCGGAGCACTTCCGACGGCACCGCGGCCGCGAGGTCGTGCAGGTCGTCCTCCAGGGCGTAGAACGGGTTCGCGCCGTCTGCCCCCTCGCTCGCGCCTTCCACTGACACCTGGTTCAGCACTCCCTCTTCGGCGAGCATCTCGAACCATCGCCTGAGATCGCGTTTGCGGCTGTTGCCTCGCGTCAGCCAAGCGTCGAACGTGCTCATCTGCGCTGGGCCATGAGCGCGCAGGTAGGAAGGAATCACCGTTCGAGCGGCCTCGTCAGGTTCGGGAACCCCAGGCCAGCCCGGCACCCAGGTCGCAGGGCTGGTGAACGTCACGCGGTTGCCGCGCGCGGGTCCGTTGCAGAGCAGTCCCATCCACGCCAGCGGCTTGAGAACGGCCCCCCAACCTGAGCGAAGCGGCTCATCGAGCTCGCGGTGACCGGTGCGCCGCGCGATCTCCTCGATCAGCTCACCGCGCTCGAGCACGCGCCCGTCCAGGACCTCGCTGACGGCTTCGGCCAACATCTCGAGCTGCTCCGCGTTGACTGCGAAGGCGCGCTGCCACGCCGGCCGCTCCCACGTTCGCGTCGCTCCCACGAGTCCCAGGTAAGCCGGCGCGTCCTCGGGCGCGAGCAGGTGCAGCGTCCCGCGCATGGCCCAGGTTCGGAGCACCCGCCGCGCCGCTAGAGCGTCGCTGAGCGCATGCGGCGCGGGTGGTTCCCTGCGCACAGCGACCGCCAGCTCCGCCGCCGAGCTCACTTGCGCCTGCACGCCGCAGAGCGCGCGCACGGTGGCAGCGACGTCGAGTCTGCCGATCGGCTCGAGCAGCTGGCGACGAAGGCGCCAGGCGTGGATCTTCGGCCAAGTGAGAGCGCTGCTCGGGCGGCTCAACCTCCGCCTCGTCCGGCGCCCTGGGGCAATGCCCGGGCGATGTCTCCGAGTAACGCGACGCCCTCCAGGTCGTCGTGCACCAGGTACTGGCACATCACCCGGCTGACCCCCGCCTCGCGCAGCGATGCCAGCTGCTCGCTCACCTGCTCGCGGGTGCCGATGATCCAGCCGGTCGGTGGATCGGCTAGGTCGATCTCCTCGCCGCGGCGCTCTGCCACCCGGCGCACGCGATGCTCGAGGTCGCGCTGATCCGCCCCAGGGATCACGCACGTCATGACCGAGAACGGCAGGTGCGGCCGACCCGCTTTCTCGCACGCCGCGTGCACGCGCCCAATCCGCTCGCGTACCTGCGCCACGGCCGGGAACGTCGTGTTGTATTCGTCCGCGTACGCAGCCGCCAGTCCCGCGCTTCGCGGTCCCGCCAAACCCCCCATGATCAGCGGCGGGTGCGGCTGCTGGACAGGCTTGGGCTGGGCCTCGAGCTCGCTGCACCGGTAGTGCTTGCCGGCAAAGCTGAATCGCTCCTCGGCCCAGTTGCCGAGCACGATCTGCAGCTGCTCCTCGAGGACCTCCATGCGCACTCGGGTGACCGGGAACGGGAATCCATACGCCTCGTGCTCGCGCTCGTGCCAGCCGGCCCCGAGCCCAACCTCGATGCGTCCGTCGGAGATGTGATCGGCGGTGACGGCGAGCTTCGCCAAGTTGGACGGATGCCGGAAGGTCGCCGGTGAGACGAGCGTCCCGAGCCGGAGTGTGCTGGTCAGCGCGGCCAGGCCACACAGCGTCCCCCAAGCATCGAGCGCGGCACGCTCGGGATGCCGGCCGCCGAGGTTCATGTAGTGATCGGAGCGGAACAGCGCGACGATGCCGTGCTCCTCGCAGGCGTGCGCCAGGTTCACCCACTGCTCCCAACTCACCCCCTCCTGGCCTTCGACCATCAGGCAGAGCTTCATCGTGTGTCGCCTCCCCGCCCGGCCACCTCAGTACTCGAACGCCGTGCGCCCGCCACCGTCGACGAACTCCTGGAGCTGACGGCGGCCGTCGCCGATCAGTGGCCCGCCGTGGGCCAGCATCACGTTCTCGAAGTCGAGCTCGTCGAGTGCCCGCGTGAGCGCCTCCAGCAGCTGACGCTTGGTCTCCGGAGGATCGTCCATCAGCGTGTCCGGAACGAACCCGAGCACATCGCTGCGCCCTTCCGCCGGGTTGCGTACCAAGGCGTCGGCCAGCCACAGCGTGCGCGCGAGCGCTGAATGCAGTGCCGTCTCGTCCGGGCACAGCCCCCCGATCTCGAAAGCAGTCAGATCACCGGGCAGCGGCTCGCCGGGATCGAATCCCGTCACCGGCTCGCCGTGCGTGAACTCGTGCAGCCCGGCCCGGTTGCACAGAACGCGGCAGCCAAAATGCTCGACCAGACGGCTGCTATCGCGGTAATGGTGGCGGCTCGAGAGCGCGATCGCCTTCGGTGGAGAGGGTCGACCCTCGAACCAGCGCAGCTCGACGTTGCGCGGAATCAGCGGGTCGATCAAGACGCCGCCATTGTCGAGCCAGTACGAGGACACCTCGATTTTGATCTTGGGATGCGGGGTGCTCCAGTGAAAGATCCCCGGCAGGACCTCCTGCACGGCGCGAACCCTACTCGCAGCAGCCAAGCCACGCGTCTGGAACGGTGGCAGATGTCACATCCGGCGGCGCTCGAACGTCGTACAACACAGATGAGCGCGGAAAACGCGCCCGACCCCTCCCGCCGGTGCTCGGCCCAGATCAAAACGCCTCCGATTCCACGCTTCCAGCCGTCCAGGTAAGGGCGCTGCTGCGGCGCGCGGCGCTGCCTGCGCTGCTCGTCCTCGGTACCGCGGGCGGGCTGATCCTGGCCGGCGGTCATGTCTCGGCCGTCACCGACGGTCTGCGGCGCGCTGCGCACGTGAGCGGGCTGTGGACCGGCGCGGGCGTCGTCTTCGAGGTGGTCTCGCTGGCCGGCTACGTGATGCTGCTCTCGCTCGTCGCCGGAGCTGCCACCCCGCGCATCGGCCGTCGCGAGAGCGCCCAGATCACGCTCGTCGGCGCTGCAGCGACGCGCCTGCTCCCGACGGCGGGCGCCGGTGGTGCGGCGACGACGCTCTTCTCATTGCGCCGGGCCGGGTTGCGCGCCGGCGAAGCGGCGCGCACGCTGCTGGTGTTCCTGGTCTCGCTCTACGCCGTGTTCCTGAGCGCGATCGTGCTCGCCGGCGGAGCGCTGGTGCTCGGCCTGGCTCGCAGCCACGCCACGGTGGCGCTGAGCGCGGTGCCGGCCGGGGCGGCCTTGGCGGGAATCGTCGCAGCACTCGGATTCGGTCTCGCGGTGCGCCGCGGGCCGGTCGGGGTTCGCGCGCACTCGCGCCGGGCCCGCACGGCCAGGCTGCTCGGCGGCGCGGTGCTCGACGTCTGCCGGCTCGTCCGCTCGCCCGACATCCGCCTCATCGGGGCGGTGGCGTATTGGGCGTTTGACGCCACCGTGCTATGGGCGATGCTGAACGCGTTCGGCCGCGCGCCGGCGCTGCCGATCGTCGTGCTTGCGTACTTCGTCGGGCAGGCGGCGAACACGCTGCCGCTCCCTGGCTCGGTCAGCGGCGGCATCGCCGGGGTCCTGATCGCTTTCGGCCTCCCGGCCGGACTGGCGCTGGCCGCCGTTCTCGCCTATCGGACGATCGCCGTCTGGCTGCCGGTGCCGGTCGCGCTCGCCGCGATCCCGCGGTTGCGGGCAACGTTTGCCCGCTGGAGCGCAGAGGACGCCACCCACGACGAGGCCGCACCGTCCGCGGCCAACGTCAGCTCGGCCGCTCGCGAACAACCTCGCCCGGCGCCTTGTCGTCGCGCAGGCCGAGGAAGCGCGGATGGCGCAGGCGCCCATAAGGAGTCCACTCCGAGAATCCGACCTGTGCGACCAGCTCCGGCTTCACCCACCTCACGCCGCGCTCGCGGATCTGAGCTGCGTCGCTGAACGGCGAGGTCTCCGAGCGCAGGTCGCGCAAACGCCAGCCGAGCTCGCGCAGGGTTGCCGCGTCGAACCCAGTGCCGACCTTGCCGGCGTATCTCAGCCCGCCGCCGTCGCCGTGATAGCCGAGCAGCAGTGCCCCGAACTCGATTCGCGTCCCGCGGGGCTCGGTGTAGCCGCCGACGATCAGCTCCTGTCCCTGCTCGCACTTGAACTTGAGCCAGTCGCGCGAGCGCGTAGCCGTGTACGGACTCTCGGCCCGCTTGGCGATCAGGCCCTCCCATCCTTTGCGGCACGCCTCGCGGAAGAACTGCTCGCCGTTCGCGTTGCGATGTGGCGTCAGGCGCACGGGCCCGCGAAACTCCAGCGCAGCCCGCAGCAAGCGCTTTCGCGAACGCAACGCCAACGCCCGCACGTCCCGGCCGTCCAGCCAGAGGAGGTCGAAGACATACAAGAACACGGGCACGTGCCGGTGCCCGCGCTGGACAAGCAGGGCGAAGCTCGTGCTCGCGCCGTCAAACGCGACGATCTCGCCGTCGACGGCGAACTGCGTGCAGGGCTCCTCGGCCAGCGCGGCGGCGATCTCCGGAAAGCGTGTGTTCTGCGCGAGGTCGTTGCGCGACAGCAGCCGGACGCCGTCGCCGGCGCGGATGGCGATGCACCGAATCCCGTCGAGCTTGCGCTCGAAGATCCAGGCCGGGTCGCTGAAGCGCTCACCCGTCAGCACCGCCTTCATCGCTTCGGCGTGTGCCGGTGGCGGTGCCGCCTTGACCAGCGCGCGCTCCTCCGGGCTGAGCAGGTCGATCGGATCGCGTTCTTGCACGGAGGGCTCTAACGCGGAGCGCCGGCAGAATCCAGCACCGCGCGCAGCGCCGTGAGATCCTCCTGGGCCGGGGACCAGCGCGTGGCGGCCGCGTTGGCGCGCAGCTGCTCGGGCTTGGTCGCGCCCGCGATGACCGATGCCACCGGCGAGTGCGCCAGCAGGCCGCCGATCGCCACCTGGATCAGCGACAGACCCCGTTCGTCGGCATACGCCTGGAGCTCATCGAGCAGATCGAACTGCTCGGGCGTGGCGATCTGATCGCGCCCCGCGAGCCGAGTGCCCGCCGGTGCCGCCTCGCCGCGCCGGTACTTGCCGGTCAGCAGTCCGGAAGCGAGCGGGAAATACGGGACGAAGCCGATGCCCAGCCGTTCGCACGCTGGCAGCACATCGCGCTCGGCGTCACGGACGAGCAGGCTGTATTCGTTCTGAACGGCAGCGAACGGGGTCAGGCCGCGCTCGCGGGCGATGGCGTCGGCTTCGGCAATCAGCTCGGCGTCGAAGTTGGAGGCACCGATCGCTCGCACCTTGCCCGCCTGTACGAGCTCGTCCAGCGCAGACAGCGTCTCCGCGATCGGAGTCTGGCCATCGGGCCGGTGGTACCAGTAAAGGTCGATGACATCGGTCTGCAGCCGGCGCAGCGAGCTCTCAACCGCCTGCTGGATGTACTCCCTGGAGCCGCGGGGTCCTCGTGCGTCGCCCATGTCCATCCCGAACTTCGTCGCCAGCACCACCTCGTCGCGCCGCTCCTGCAGGATCTGACCGAGCAGCTCCTCGCTCGCGCCGCGGCCGTACACATCCGCGGTATCGAGGAACGTCACCCCGAGCTCGAGCGCCGCCTCGACGACCTCGCGGGTCGCACCCAGATCTAAGCGCCGGCCGAAGTTGTTGCAGCCCAGCCCAACGACCGAGACCTGCAGCGATGAACCGCCGAGGGGTCGAAGCGGAAGCTCGCTCATCCCTTTGCACGATATCCCGTCCGCCCCGGGCTCTAGGCCTCGTGTCCATGGCCTCCACCGGGCGGCGGGCGTAGCATGCGGTGCCTTCGGGAGATGGGTCGTCGATGAGGGCAGCACCGAACTTCACCCTTGAGGCGCGCCGGGGAGCTAGCTCGATCAACGTCCCGCGGGCGCTGGCGGTAGCCCTCGGGCTTCTCATCGCGGGCGGGCTGGCGCTGATCGACGCCGTTGCGGGGTCGCGGACGATCCTGATCGGGACCGTCGTCCTCGCGCCGTTCGTCGTCTCGCTGCTCGCAACCGAGCGCGACACGGCGCTGGTCGCTACGGTGGCGCTCGCTCTTGCGCTCGTGAGCGCGGCGTGGAATCACAACATCTCCTCGGCGGCGTTCTGGCTGCGCGTCGCCGTGGTGCTCGTGGGCGGGGTCATTGCGGTCCTAGCGGCTCGTGCGCGTGAGCGGACTACGCTCGACCGCGAACGCTTTGCGCTGTTGGCCGCAGTAGCGGCGGTGGCCGACGGGCAGCACACGCTCGAGGAGAGCGCGGGGCGCGTGTGCGCGCTTGCGGTGCCACGGCTGGCCGACGCATGCCTGATCGACGTCGTGCGCTCGAGCGGCCTCCGGCGCATTGCGGCCAAAGTTGCAGGTCCCGAAGCTGCCGCGCGCGAGGCGCAGCTCATGAGCCGCCCGCTTCGCAGCCACGACGCGCCGTTGTCAGGCCGAGTCGCGGCCTCCGGCGAGTCGCAGCTTCTGTCGCCGTTGGGCGAAGAAGCGCTTCGGGCGGGAGCGCGCGACGCCGATGATGCGGCGGTGCTGCGTGCGCTACGTCCGGTCACCGGCATCGTCGTCCCGCTGAGCGCGCGCGGATCCGTGCTCGGCGTGGTCAGCCTACTGGCAACCGAGCACTCGGGCCGTCGCTACACGGCGGCGGATCTGCGCTTCGTCGAAGTGCTCGCCGGCAGAGCCGCCCTCGCGCTCGACAACGCCGGGCTGTTCAGCGAGTTGCGCTCGGTCGAGGCACAGCTGACGACGGCTTTGGGCAATCTCGCCGAGGCGGTAACGATCCAGAACCGGCATGGGGAGCTGATCTACGCCAACCGCGCTGCCGCCGACCTGCTCGGCTTCACCTCGACGGAGGAATTGGTTGCGGCCGCGCCCGCCGACGTGGCTGACCGGTACGAGTCCTTCCACGAAGACGGCTTACCGCTGCGGATGGAGGATGTGCCCGGACGCCGGGTGCTGGCAGGCGAGGAGCCTGAGCCGCTGGTCGTGAGGGTCATCGACAAGCTGACGGGCGAGCAGGGCTGGCGGATGACGAGGTCCTCGGCCGTACGCGACGACCAGGGAGAGATCACGATGGTCATCAACGTGATCGCTGACGTCACGGCGGTGATGCGCGCCGAGTTCACGCAGCGGTTGCTCGCCGCCGCCGGCGAGGCGTTGACGTCCTCACTCGACTACCAGGAGACGCTCCAACAGGTCGCGAAGCTGTGCGTTCCCGAGCTCGCCGACTGGTGTGCGGTCAGCCTGCCGGACGAGCGCCGCTACCTGCGTAGCGTAGCCGCGGTGCACACGGATCCGGAAAAGGTGGCTCTGGCGCGGCGCGTGGGTGAGCGTTATCCGGTCTCGCTCGATGAGCCGGGCGGAGCGCCCCTCGTGTTCCGCGAGGGGTCGCCCGTGTGCACCAACGAGATCAGTGACGAGATGCTGAGCGCCGCCGCCCAGGACGAGGAGCATCTGCATGCCCTGCGCAGCCTGGGCATGCGCGCCGCGTTGCTCGTGCCGATGCGCAGCGGCGCGCGCAGCATCGGCGTGCTCAGCCTGGTCAATGCCGAATCGAGGCGAAGCTTCGCTGCGGAAGACATCGCACTGGCGATTGAGCTTGGCCGGCGCGCGGGCACCGCGGTGGAGAACGCCCGCCTCTATACGGAGCGCTCCAACATCGCGCGGACGTTGCAGGCGAGCCTTCTGCCCGAGGAGCTGCCCAGCTTGCCCGGTTGGCGCGCGGCGGCGCTGTATCGGCCCGCCGGTGACGAGAACCGCGTCGGCGGCGACTTCTACGAGGCGATCCCGCTGAGCGACGCCTGGATGGTCGTCGTCGGTGACGTCACCGGGCGCGGCGCTCAGGCGGCAGCGATGACGGCGCTGATGCGGCACACGCTTCGTACTGCCGCGACGCTAACGGGCTCGGCGGTCAAGGCGCTCGACAAGCTGAATCGTGATCTCGTGAATCAGCCGGACACCGCACTATGCACCGCTGTCTGCGCGGTCCTGCACGAGTCCGAGGGCGAGGCCACCGCTGAGATCATCTGCGCCGGCCACCCTTTGCCGCTGCTCGTCCGCGACGCTGCCGCCGAATACGTGGGGCGCTTCGGGCCGTTGCTCGGCGCCTACGCCGACGAGCAATGGGAGCCATTCACGGTCAGGATCCGGCCCGGCGATGTGCTCGTGCTCTACTCCGACGGCGTCCTCGACGCGGTAGGGGAGCACGATCGGTTCGGGCCCCAGCGTCTCCAGCAGGCACTGAGGGCGGCGAGGAGCGCAAGCGGCGCTGTCGAGCGCATATCGGAGGCGCTGACCGAGTTCCAGGTGGGCGCACAAGCCGACGACACCGCCGTGCTCGCGCTCGAGCGGGTCGGCGCCTTGAGCGAGACAGCGGCGCCGGCGCCTCAAGGAGAGCAGAGCGCCCGCCCAGCTTAGCCGCCCTGCGACTCGTACAGCCCGTCGCCCAGCTCCGGGCGACCGGGTTGTCGCGAGAGACGCGCCGGCGGACCAGGTCGCCTGCACTCGAGGACGAAGGCTGGTCGAGAAAGCGAACTATGCGGGCGCTTTCTCGACCACCCTCCTAACAAGGCCGCACCTTGACAAAGCTATGAACGGAGC
>JAFAZV010000019.1 GCA_019239445.1 Solirubrobacterales bacterium | reverse complement strand
GCCGAGTCGGCGTTCCTCGGCCTCGCCTTCGTCAACATCGGCCTGATGCCCGACGGCGGATCGACCGCGCTCGTCCCGCCGGCCGTCGGCAAGGCGCGAGCATTTCAGATGGCGCTGCTGGGCGAGCGGGTGCCCGCTGCGCAGGCGCTCGAGTGGGGGCTCGTCAACTGGGTGTACCCGGACGAGCGGCTGCTCGAGGAGGCCGACTTGCTGGTCGCGCGGCTGGCCGCCGGCCCGACGCGCTCCTACGCGAGCTCCAAGCGCGCGCTCAATCGCTTCATCTACGGCGACTTCGACGCGCAGCTCGAACTCGAAGGCGAGCTCCAGCATGCTCTCGGGCGCTCGCACGACTTCGCCGAGGGCGTAGCGGCGTTCGCGGAAAAGCGTGCCCCCGCGTTCACCGGCGCTTGACCGCTCGGCGGCGCGATCACCCGACCGTCGCGGTGCGCCCGAGGTCGGCGGCGGCGTACAGGGCCTCGATCGCGCGTGCTTGTCCGAGCGCGTCTTCGCGGCCCAGTAGCGGCTGCGCGCGGCCGCGGACGGCGGCGGAGAAGTTCTCCGCCTCGAGGCGGTAGGAGTCGATCGGCTCGAGCGCGATCCGCTCCACCTCGCCGTCGCGCCGTAGCTCGATCACCGGCGTGCCGCAGTGCCAGGGGTCGTCGAGAAACAGTGAACCCTCGTCCCCGACCACCTCCAATTCGTCGCGCGGCGCGAGGGCGAGACCGCAGTCGAATGAGGCAATGACGTCGCCCGGAAAGCGCAGCTCGCCGGCCAGCACGACATCGACGCCGTCGCCGCCCACTACCTGCTCCGCGCTCACGCGCTCGGGCTCGCCGGCCAGCAGGCGGGCGCCGCTCACGCAATAGCAGCCGACGTCCATCAGCGCCCCGCCGTCCAGAGCCCTCGACAGGCGCACGTCCTCGGGGTTCGCGGTGGCGAAGCTGAACGTCGCGCGGATCAGGCTGAGCCGGCCGATGGCGCCGGAGTCGACGAGCTCCACGAGGCGGCGCGTCTGAGGGTTGTGGCGGTACATGAACGCCTCCATCAGCACCCGGCCGTGGCTCGCGGCGGCGTCAAAGGCCCGCTCGACGTCCGCGACGCGCCGGCTGAGCGGCTTCTCGCAGAGGACATGCTTGCCCGCCTCGAGCGCGCGCAGGCTCCAGTCGATGTGCATCGAGTTGGGCAGCGGGATGTACACCGCCTCGACGTCGGGGTCGGCCAACAGCGCGTCATAGTCACCGTACGCGCGCTCGATGCCCTGCTCGCGGGCGTACTCCTCCGCCGACTTGCGCTCACGGCTGGCGACAGCGAGGATCTCGACGTCGGCGGCCTGACGTGCGCCGGCGAGGAAGAGGCGGTTGATCCGCGCCGTCGAGATGATTCCCCACTTGACTGACATCGAGCACGGAGACTATGCCTGACGACGTGATCGCGTTCGGCCCCGGACGGGTCAACCTGATCGGAGAGCACACCGACTACAACGATGGGCTGGCGCTCCCGTTCGCCATCAGCGACGGCGTCACCGTGTCCGCCCAGGCGATCCCGGAACGGCGGATCGAGGCGGAGGCGGAGGATTTCGGAGAGAGCGAGAGTTTCGACCTCGACGAGCGCGAGCCTTCGTCGGGGTGGGCCGCGTTCGTGCGCGGTGCGGTCGCGGAGCTCGAGCGGGCGGGGATCCCGCTCCGCGGGGCGCGAATGCGGATCAAGGGAACCGTGCCGCGCGGCGGCGGGCTGTCGTCCTCGGCCGCACTCGAGGTCGCCATAACTCTGGCGCTCATTACGCTCGCAGGCGCTCCGGAGCCCGACCGCATCGCGCTGGCCAAGATCTGCTCGAAGATCGAGAACGACTGGGTGGGGGCGCAAACCGGTCTGCTCGACCAGCTGGCGTCGTTGTTCGGCGAGCCCGAGCGCGCGCTGCGGATCGACTTTCGCTCGCTCGAGGTCGAACCCGTCGCGCTCGAGCTCGGCGGGCACCGCTTGGTGACGCTCGACTCGGGCGAGCAGCATGCGAACGCGGCGTCGGGGTACAACCAGCGACGCCGGGAATGTGCACAGGCGTCAGAGCAGCTTGGCGTAGCGAGCCTTCGCGACGCTTCCCTCGAGATGGTCGAGGGCCTCCCGTCTCCGCTGCGCGAGCGCGCCCGTCACGTGGTGAGCGAGAACGCACGCGTCGAGGCGGCTGTCGCCGCGCTCGCGAACGGCGACTTCGAATGGCTCGGCGAGCTGCTCGACGCCTCGCATCGCAGCCTGCGCGACGACTATGAGATCTCAACGCCGGCGGTCGAAGCCGCCGTGGAGCGCCTGCGTGGGGCGGGAGCGCTCGGAGCGCGGATCATCGGTGGCGGGTTCGGCGGCAACGTGCTCGGCCTGATGCCGGCGGGTGCGCCCGTGCCGGACGACGCGCTCGAGGTCCGTCCAGGCGCGGGCGCACAGCTACTCAGCTAGCCGCTCGTCGTGGATCGACGCCGCCGGCGACGACGTCCGTCAGCTCGCCTTCGCGACGGCATCTGCGAACGGGGTCAGGTTCCATCCGTCCGGCGAGCCGACCGCGTCGCGCATGCGCTCCCAGCCGTCGCCGTGACGGTCGAGGTTGCGGTGCTCGAGCGCGACGCGCGTACGATCGGGCCCGTCGGCCTCGAATCGGACTTCGACCTCGCTGGTCTTCTCGGGGTTGGTTTCGATCTGCCAGGCGAGGTTGATGTCCCAGCTGAAGACGACGCGGGTCGGGGGCTCGTAGGCGAGCACTCGGGCCCAGCGGCATTCGCTGCCGTCGGCGCCGCGGTCGACGATGTGCCCGCCGACGCGCGGCTCGAACTCCATCGAGGCCAGCTCGCCCTCGAGCAGGTGGTGCTCGGGCGGCCACCAGGTCGCGATCCCGTCGGTGAAGATCGAGAACGTGCGCTCGATCGGCGCCTCGACGACGATCGACCGAGTGCCTGAAGTAGCTTGCTCAGCGGTTGACTGCGTGGTCATGAGACCTCCTGGTTGGGTTGTTCGACGGCCTGCTTGAAGGCCGTCAGGGATCGACGCCAGAAGTGGTCTAGGTATGCCCGTAGGGCATCCAGGCCGGCTGGGTTGAGCTCGTAGATGCGCCGGTTGCCGGCGCGGCGGTCACGCACCAGCCCCGCCTCCTTCAGCACTCGGAGGTGCTGGGAGACGGCGGGACGGCTGACCGGCAGGCCGAGCGCCAGCTCGCCCACCGCGCGTGGGTTCTCGGCGATCTGCTCGAAGATCGTCCTTCGTGTTGGATCGCCGAGCGCGGCCAGGCCATCGTGAGCAGGGTAAGTCATGGCTTACGGTAAGTCTAGACTTACGTATGGTCGGCGTCAAGAGAGGATGTCCGCGGTCGGCCGGCGTCGCCGGGGTGGCCGGCGCGGGCGGGTGCCAGGCGGGAGGCCGGTCGCCGGGCGGGAGCGGGCGCGCCGGCGCGTGGCGCCGGCGCGTGGCGCCACCGCCGGCGCCCGCCAGCGGTAGAAAATCCCCATGCCATAGCGGCATCCCGCAGGTGATCGACATTTCTCCCGCCTAGTGACAGCTCGGCCCCAAAGCGTGGTCGTGGGCTACAGGTGGTGGGACTTTCTACCGGCGCGGCGGACAACCGCGGGGGTCGACGGCCTTCGGGATCCGCACGCCGCCGACCCGAGCGCCTACCGCGGACCTCGATCCGGCATCACGACCGCGCGGGCTCGCCTACGCCCCGCGCCGTGGCGTATGGTCAGCCTGTGGAGATCGCGGCCGTTGAGGGGATCCGCAGCGTCGAGCTGAGCCCGGCCGGGATCGGCCCGGCGGAAGTGATCGCGGTGGCGCGGGGGGAGGCGGAGGTGAGGATCGGCGAGGCCGCGCGGGCGGCGATGGAACGCGCGGCGGTGGTAGTGGCGGAGCTGGCCGCCTCGCCCGAGCCCGCCTACGGCGTCTCCACCGGGTTCGGATCGCTGGCCACGGTGCTGATCCCGGCGGAGCGCCAGAAGGAGCTGCAACGTGCGCTGTTGCGCTCGCACGCCGCGGGCATGGGGCCGCCGGTCGAGCGTGAGGTGGTGCGGGCGATGATGCTGCTGCGCGCGCGGACGCTGGCGATGGGTTGGTCCGGAACTCGGCCGGCGGTGGCGGAGGCGATCGTGGCCCTGCTCAACGCGAACCTGGTCCCGGTGGTGCCCGAGCACGGGTCGCTCGGAGCGAGCGGTGATCTGGCGCCGCTGGCTCACTGCGCGCTGGCGCTGATCGGGGAGGGGGAGGTGGAGGATCCCGCCGGCGCTCGCCTCCCCGCCGGCGCCGCCCTCGCGGACGCCGGGGTCGAGCCGCTGAAACTGCTTCCCAAGGAGGGGCTAGCGTTGATCAACGGCACGGATGGGATGCTCGGGATGCTCGTGCTGGCCGCGGCCGATGTGCGCGAGCTGCTCCAGGTTGCCGACGTGACGGCGGCGATGTCGGTCGAGGCGCTGCTGGGCACCGACCGCGTGTTCGCCGCCGACCTCGTGGCGCTGCGCCCGCAGCCCGGCCAGGCCGACAGCGCGGCCAACCTGCGCGCCCTGCTCGACGGTTCGGAGATCGTCTCGAGCCATCGTTATGACGATCCGCGCGTGCAGGACGCCTACTCGCTGCGCTGCGCGCCCCAGGTTGCCGGGGCGGCGCGCGACGCGCTCGAGTACGCGGAGCGTGTGGCCGCGCTCGAGCTGCATGCGGCGATCGACAATCCGATGGTGCTGCCGGACGGCCGTGCCGAGTCGTGCGGCAACTTCCACGGCGCGCCAGTGGCATTCGCCTGCGACTTCCTCGCCATCGGGATCGCCGCCGCGGGCTCGATCGCCGAGCGCCGCACCGACCGCCTGCTCGACGCCGGCCGCTCTCACGGCCTGCCGCCGTTCCTGGCGCAGGACGCCGGCGTCAACTCGGGACTGATGCTCGCTCACTACGCCCAAGCAGCGATGGTGGCGGAGAACCGGCGCCTGGCGGGTCCGGCGAGCGTCGACTCGATTCCGACCAGCGCGATGCAGGAGGACCACGTCTCGATGGGCTGGGGGGCGGCGCGTAAGCTCCGCCAGGCCGTGGCGAACCTGCGGCGCATCCTGGCCGTTGAGCTGGCGGTGGCGGCGCGGGGGCTCGATCTGCGGGCGCCTCTGAGGGCGGCGCCCGGCACCGGCGCGGCGCTTGCGGCTACGCGCCGGGTCCTGCCCGGCCCGGGAGCCGATCGGTTCGTCGCGCCCGAATCCGCGGCGGTCGAGGAGCTGATCGCCTCGGGCGAGCTGCTGCGCGCGGTTCGCGAGCAGATCGGAGGGATGCGTTGACGATCGCCCGCGACAGCACCGGAGGCCGCCGATGAGAACCGTGCGCGCCCCCCGCGGCACCGAGCTCTCCTGCCGCGCCTGGCCTCAGGAAGCGGCGATGCGGATGCTGATGAACAACCTCGATCCGTACGTGGCCGAGAATCCCGAGCAGCTCGTCGTGTACGGCGGCACCGGTCGCGCCGCGCGCTCCTGGGAGGCGTACGACGCGATCGTCGCGAGCCTGCGGACGCTGGGCGAGGATGAGAGCTTGCTCGTGCAGTCGGGCAAGCCGGTGGGCGTGTTCCGGACCCACGAATGGGCGCCGCGCGTGCTGCTCGCGAACTCGAACCTGGTTCCCGAATGGGCGACCTGGGACGAGTTCCGGCGGCTGGAGGCGCTCGGGCTGACGATGTACGGGCAGATGACCGCGGGTTCGTGGATCTACATCGGAAGCCAGGGCATCGTCCAGGGAACGTATGAATGCTTCGCCGAGATCGCGCGCCGGCGCTTCGGCGGCTCGCTGGCCGGAACGATCACGGTGACGGCCGGCCTCGGCGGGATGGGCGGCGCGCAGCCGCTGGCGGTGACCATGAACGGCGGCGTGGCGCTGTGCGTCGAGGTCGAGCGCTCGCGGATCGAGCGGCGGCTGCAGACGCGCTACCTCGACGAGCTCGCGGATTCGCTCGAGGACGCGATCGCCCGCTGCGAAGCGGCCAAGGCGCATCAGCGCGCGCTGTCAGTGGGACTCGAGGCGAACGTCGCGGACGTGCTGCCGGCGCTGCTCGCGCGCGGCTTCGAGGCCGATGTGGTCACAGATCAGACGAGCGCTCACGATCCGCTGAACGGCTACATCCCGAACCGGATGTCGGTTGCCGAGGCCGACGAGCTGCGCGCGAGCGATCCCGTCGAATACGTGCGCCGCTCGCGCGCCGCGATCGCGGCCCATTGCGCGGCGATGGTCGGCTTCCTGGACGCCGGAAGCGAAGTGTTCGACTACGGCAACAGCTTGCGCGCCGAGGCTCGCCTCGGCGGGTTCGAACGCGCTTTCGCGTATCCGGGCTTCGTGCCCGCATACGTCCGGCCGCTGTTCTGCGAGGGGCGCGGCCCGTTTCGCTGGGTGGCACTGTCTGGAGACCCGGCCGACATCGCCGCCACCGACCGGGCGGTGCTCGAGGAGTTCGCGCACGACGAGGCGCTGGCGCGCTGGATCCACCACGCGTCGGAGCGGATCGCGTTCCAGGGCCTGCCGGCGCGGATCTGCTGGCTTGGCTACGGCGAGCGCGCTCGGCTCGGCCTGCGCTTCAACGAAATGGTGCGCTCCGGCGAGCTGCGGGCGCCGATCGTGATCGGCCGCGATCATCTGGACTCGGGGTCGGTCGCTTCGCCCTACCGGGAGACGGAGGGCATGGCGGACGAGTCAGATGCGATCGCCGACTGGCCGCTGCTCAACGCGCTCGTGAACACGGCTGCGGGGGCCACGTGGGTGTCGATCCACCACGGCGGCGGGGTCGGCATCGGGCGCTCGATCCACGCCGGGATGGTCTGCGTCGCGGACGGCTCGGAGCTGGCGGCGGCCAAGCTCGAGCGGGTGCTGACCACGGATCCGGGGACCGGCGTGATGCGCCATGCCGACGCCGGCTACGAGCGCGCGGCGGCCGTGGCGTCGGAGCGCGGCATACGCCTCCCGATGCAGGACGCCGAATTTCCGGCGCAGGCGCCAACGCGGCGGTGAGCGTCCTCCCGATCGCCACCGTGGGAGATCCGGTGCTCCGCGAGCGTGCGCAAGAAGTTGCGCCGGAGGAGCTGCGCAGCCCCGGGGTGCAGCGCCTGATCGACGACCTCATCGAGACGCGCCGCGCCGCCGGCGGGGCGGGCCTCGCGGCCAATCAGGTTTCGGTCACGCGGCGCATCGCCGTGGTCGAGGTGGACGAGCACACGCGGTATGCCTACAAGCCGCGCGTTCCGCTGACAGTGATCGTCAATCCGGTGATCCAGCCGCTATCGCGCGAACGGCTGCTGATCAACGAGGGCTGTCTGTCGGTGCCGGATCTGCGTGGCGACGTGGAGCGGCTGGTGGCAGTGCGCGTGCATTACGTCGATCGGGGCGGGAACCCGCGCGAGCTCGACGCGCACGGGCTGACCGCGGGTACGTTCCAGCATGAGGTCGACCACCTCGACGGTGTGTTGTTTCTCGATCGCGTCAAGGACCCGCGCAGCTTCAGCACCTGGGAGCAGTTTGCGCGCCACCACGAACAGGCGTTCCTGCGGCGGATCGCACCATACGCTGCGCCGTCGGCCGGCGCCGGATGAGCACGTTCTGGTGCGAGCGCGCCTGGCTCGGCGGTCCGGACGTGCGCGCAGGGGTGCTCGTCGACATAGACGGCGAACGGATCGACTCGGTTCAGACTGGCGTGCCGGCGGCGCCCGAAGGCGCGGAGCACTTGCGGGGACTCGTGTTGCCGGGACTCGCGAACGCCCACTCGCACGTGT
Source organism: Solirubrobacterales bacterium (assembly GCA_019239445.1). Lineage (GTDB taxonomy): Bacteria > Actinomycetota > Thermoleophilia > Solirubrobacterales > Solirubrobacteraceae > Palsa-465. The sequence goes on along the minus strand of JAFAZV010000019.1, from coordinate 3,539 downwards.
TCCAGCGCGCTCTGCGCGGGGCGACGCATGGCGGGCGGGGATCGTTCTGGAGCTGGCGCGAGCAGATGTACGCGCTGGCGGCGACGCTCGACCCGGGGGCGATGCTGGCGCTCGCTCGAGCGACATTCGCGGAGATGGCGCTGGCCGGGATCGCGGTCGTGGGCGAGTTTCACTACTTGCACCACGATCCCGATGGCAATCCGTACGCTGAGGCGAACGCGATGGGCGAGGCGGTGATCGAGGGCGCACGCGAGGCCGGAGTGCGGATCACGCTGCTCGACGCCTGCTATCTGCACGGAGGCATCGGGGTCGCTCCCGATCCCGTACAGAAACGCTTCGCCGATGCTGACGCCGAGGCCTGGAGCGAGCGAGTGGATGCGTTCGTGCAGGGGAGTCACGTCCGCGTCGGCGCCGCGATCCACAGCGTTCGCGCGGTCGACCCGCGCTCGGCCGCGATCGTGGCGGCCTGGGCGGAGCGCCGCAGTGCGCCACTGCACGCCCACGTCTCAGAGCAGCCGGCCGAGAACGAGGCCTGTATGGCCGCCTACGGGCAGACACCGAGTGGGGTGCTCGCGGAGGCGGGAGCCGTTTCCGGGCGCTTCACGGCGGTGCACGCCACACACGTGAGCTCCGAGGACGAAGTGCTGCTCGGCGAGGCCAGCTGCTTCTGCTGTCTGTGCCCGACCACGGAGCGCGACCTGGCAGACGGCATCGCGCCGGCTCGGCGGCTACGCGACGCCGGCGCGATCATCGCGCTGGGCAGCGACTCGCACGCGATGATTGAGCCCTTCGAGGAGGCGCGGGCGGTGGAGCTCGACGAGCGCCTAGCGAGCGGCGTGCGCGGGCGGCATGGGGGCGATGAGCTGCTGTTCGCGGCCACGGCGAGTGGTTATGCGAGCGTCGGCTGGCCGGAGGGCGGGATGATCCGAGCCGGCGCGCTCGCCGACCTGGTCGCCGTAGACCTAGATGGCGTGCGCCTGGCTGGGGTGCGCGATCGGGATCTAATCGACGCGGTCGTGTTCGCCGGCGCCGCGGCCGACGTGACCGACGTCATCATCGGCGGACGGGCCGTAGTCCGCGGCGGCGTCCATCAGACGCTCGACGTCGCCCGCGAACTGCACGACGCGATCGGCAGGGTGAGCTTGTGAGCTCGCTGCTCATCGACAACATCGGCTTGCTGGTGACGAACGAGCCCGCGCTCGGCGACGGGATGTTGGGGGTGCTGCGCGACGCGGCGTTGGTGATCGAAAACGGCCTGGTCGCCGAGGTGCGCAGCCGCGGCCGGCGCTCAGCACGTTCCGCCGCGGCCGATAGGGGGATCGATACCGGCGGGCGGTGCGTGATCCCGGGCTTCGTCGACAGCCACACCCATCTCGTGTTCGCCGGCGATCGGGCGGAGGAGTTCGCGGCGCGGATGGCCGGCGAGCCATACGCTGCCGGCGGCATCCGAGCCACGGTGGCGAGCACGCAAGCCGCCGCCACCGAAGAGCTGCGCCGGCTGACCGAGCTGCGCCGGCGCGAAGCGCTGCGCGCGGGCATCACCCACCTCGAGATCAAGTCGGGCTACGCGCTCGAGGTCGAGGGCGAGCGGCGGCTGTGCCAGGTGGGCTCGGAGCTGACCGAGGACGTGACGTTCCTCGGCGCGCACCTGCTGCCGACGGAGTACGAGCACCGGGCCGACGAGTACGTCGAGCTCGTTTGCGGCGCGATGCTCGAGGCGTGCGCGCCGCACGTGCGCTGGACCGATGTTTTCTGCGAGCGCGGCGCGTTCGATGGCGATCAGTCGCGTGCGGTGCTCGAGGCGGGGCGCGAGGCGGGACTCGGCCTGCGCGTGCACGCCAACCAGCTCTCGCGCGGTCCCGGGGTTCAGCTCGCGGTCGAGCTCGGCGCGGCCTCGGCCGATCACTGTACGCACCTGGCCAAAACCGATGTGAGCGCGCTCGCCGGCTCGGGCACGGTGGCGACCCTGCTGCCGGCCTCGGACTTCTCCACTCGGCAGCCCTATCCCGACGCGCGCACATTGCTGGACGCCGGCGCGACCGTGGCCCTGGCCACGAACTGCAACCCCGGCTCGAGCTACACCACCTCGATGAGCTTCTGCATCGCGCTCGCCGTGCGGGAGATGGGGATGAGCCTCGAGGAGGCACTGATGGCGGCAACCCGCGGCGGCGCGAGGGCGCTGCGCGAAGACGACCGAGGACGGCTGGCGCCGGGCGCGCGGGGCGACGCGGTCATCCTGGGGGCCCCGTCGTACGCGCATCTCGTCTACCGGCCCGGCGTGCCCCTGATCGCGGCCACGATCCTCGGCGGTGAGGTGGCGTTCACCGACGCCGAGCTCGGGCTGTGAGCGCGGCCCGAGACAGGTGAGTGCCGGCGTGCTCTAGGCCGCCGAACCCCCCGCCTCGCGCAGCTCGCGCAGAGCCGGGTAGAGCGCCCGGAACGCCTCGCGGCGCTCGCGGTAGAGCTCGACCCACTCGGGTAGCGGATCGATCCGCTCCCGCGTGCGCACCGTGGCCGCGACTGCCGCCGGCACGTCCGGCCACGCGCCGGCCGCCACACCGCCGAGGATCGCCGCCCCGAACGCCGCGCCTTCGTCGACCGCGACACGCTCGAGGGGGAGCTCGAGCACGCTGGCGAGGATCCGCAGCCACAGGTCGCTGCGCGCGCCGCCGCCTGACACGCGCCCGACCGCCGGCGGCTCATCGCCGGCAAGCGAGGCCACGAGGTCGAGCGAATCGCGCAGCGCGAAGGCGACGCCCTCGAGCACCGCGCGCGCCAGCGCACCGCGATCGTGGCGGACGCTAAGGCCGGTGAACGCGCCGCGTGCCTCGGGGTCCGCGTACGGCGTGCGCTCTCCCGCCAGGTAGGGCGCGAACAGCAGACCCTCAGCGCCGGCTGGCCACTCGGCCGCCGCGGCGATCAGCTCCTCGTAGGCCACCCCGGGAGCCAGCTTGTCGCGAAACCAACCGAGCGAGCCAGCGGCCGAGAGCATCACGCCCATTGCGTGCCAGGTGTCGGGCACGGCGTGGCAGAACACGTGAACCCGCGCCTCAGGGTCGGACGCGTACGCCGGCAGCGCGGCGAACACGACGCCCGAGGTTCCAAGCACCACCGACAGCGGCCCCGGACGATCGACGCCGACGCCGATAGCGCCCGCCGCTTGATCTCCCGCTCCTGCGGCGACGGGAACCTCCTTCGACGTGGCGCCGCGCTCGCTCGTAGTGCCCGAGACCTCCGGGCTCTCGAGCAACCGCGGCAGCCACTCGGGGTCGAGGTCGAGCTCAGCGATCATCTCCTCGCTCCAGCGCCGTCCTCCCACGTCGAGCAGCAGCGTTCCCGAGGCATCGGCGACGTCGGTGGCGTGCTCGCCGCACAGCCGCAGCCGAACGTAATCCTTGGGCAGCGCGATCCTGGCCACCCGGGCGTAGTGGTCCGGCTCGTGCTCGCGCAGCCACACCAGCTTCGGCGCCGTGAAGCCGGTGAGCGCGCGGTTTCCGGTCAGCTCGACGAGTCGGTCGAAGCCGACCGTGTTCTCGATC
>JAFAZV010000423.1 GCA_019239445.1 Solirubrobacterales bacterium | reverse complement strand
GGGAAGGGAACGCGCTGCCGGAGCCCGGTAGAAGCGATCGAACACGTGCGGCAGGTCTGCCGCGGCGATGCCGGGACCGTGATCGCGCACGGTCAGCGTCCCGCCGGCGAGCCGGACCACGACCGTGTCGCCTGGCGGGCTCCACTTGATCGCGTTGTCGAGAACGTTCTCGACCGCTCGCTCCAGCCGCGAGCGCGCCCCCAGCACCCGATAGGGCTCGAGGTGGGTCTCGAAGCGCAGCTCCGCCGCCCGGTGCCGGGCTCGCTCGACCGCGTCGGCGACGAGCTCGTCGAGCGCGATTGGCTCGCGCGCGTCGACCGAGCGGCCGTCGCGGGCGGCCAGGATGAGATCGCCGACGAGTGCCGAGAGTCTCTCCATCGCCCGCACGGCTGAGCCGAGCACACGCTGGCGCTGTTCGGCGGGCAGGTCTGGCCGCGCCAGCAGCTCGAGGTTCGCCCGGTGAGCGGTCAGCGGCGTCCGCAGCTCATGCGACGCGTCCGCGATCAGCTGCTGCTGGGCCTGTTGGGACTCGGCGAGCGCTGCGAGCATTCCGTTGAAGTCGCCGGCCAGGCTCGCCAGCTCATCCCGGCCCTTCACCGGGATCCGCTGGTCCAAATCGCGCGTGGCGCTCACTTCACGCACCGCGTGGGCGAGCGCGCGCACCGGGCGCAGGACGGCGCCGGCGGCGAGTCGTCCCAGCAGCCCCGCGACGAGCGCCCCGCCGAGCGTCAGCGCGATCAGCAGCCAGCGGACGTTGGTGATCGTCGCGTTGGTCGCGGTCAGTGGCCGGGCGGTTCGGATCACCCCGTCGTGGGTCGATGAGAGCGACATCGTGTACAGCCGCATCGGCACGCCCCGGTACTGAACGTCGCGGAAGTAGGGCGGCGCCAGCCCCTTTGCCACGAACGAGTCTGGGCCTATCACTCCCGCGAACCCTTCGCCTCCCTGCCCGGCCGGGCTCTTGCCCACTCCCGTTCCCGACCGCTCAGCGTTCGACGCGGCGGCGAGGTTGGGGATGACCTGGAAGTACCCGTCCCCGTCGCTGCCGAAGAGCGGCCCTGGGCCGGCGGGCGACGGCTTCCCGACGGCCGCGAGCTTGCCGGCTGCCACGGCCGACGCGGAGGGAACCTTCGGCGAGGGCGCCGGCAGCGTGTTCTCCACGTTCCACTTCGACGCGACGCCCTCGGCCAACTGGATCAGCGAGGCGTCGACCTGTTGACGCAGATTCGCGCGCACCGCCAGATACACCACCGAGGACGCGATCGCCAGCGCGACGAACACCGCGCCGCCGCCGACGACCGTGAGCCGTGTGCGCAGGCTCATGGCTCTCGCAGCGCGTAGCCGACGCCGCGCACGGTATGGATCAGGCGCGGCTCGCCACCCGCCTCGGTCTTCCGTCGCAGGTAGCTGATGTACACCTCGAGCGGGTTCGACGTCGGGCCGAAGTCGTAGTTCCAGACACGCTCCACGATCAGCTCACGGGTCAGCACCTGACGCGGATTGCGCAGGAACAACTCGAGCAGCGCGTGCTCGGTGCGCGTCAACTCGAGCCTGCGTCCACCGCGGAAGGCCTCGCGCGTCTGACGGTCGAGCGAGAGCCCGGCGAACCAGAGCGGCGCGTCCTCACCGGCCGGGCGCGTCCGGCGCAGCAGCGCCCGCACGCGCGCCAGCAGCTCTCCCAACCCGAACGGCTTCACCAGGTAGTCGTCCGCGCCGAGGTCGAGCCCCCGGATCGTGTCCTCCTCGGAGTCGCGCGCAGTGAGGATCAATACCGGCGTGCGGTTTCCCGACCCGCGTAGGCGACGGCACACCTCGAAGCCGTCGAGGTTCGGCATCAGCACGTCGAGCACCACCGCGTCGAACTCCGCCTGGCCCATCCGCTTGAGCGCCGCCAGTCCATCGGTTGCGGTCGTGACCCGGTGGCCTTCCAGCTCGAGCGCGGTCTCGACCGCCTCGCGGACGTCCGGATCGTCATCGACGACCAGCACGCGGCTGCCGCGGGCCTCAGCGGTCTCCATGCGTCCGTTCATCCAGGGCCTCTGAATCTAAGGGCAGCACCCCAACCTGAACAACCCTCGCCCGAAGCTGAGAGGTTGCTTAAGACTTCGTGAGCGCCGGGATGACCTCGCCCGCGAGCCGCTCGAGTTGCTCGGCGTCGTCGAGCAGCGGGTTGAAGAGGATCAGCTCCGCGCCGGCGTCCGCCACCGCGCGGATGCCCTCGGCACAAGCCGATGGCGGGCCCGCGAAGATGTGCTCCGACCAGCCGCCCCGGCCGTAGTGCTGGGTCAGCGCGTCCTCGAGTCGCCGGCGTCCGCGCGCCGCGTCGTCATCGACATGGACGTAGACGCGCTTGCCGATCCGGAAGCTGCCCGGGTCGCGCTCCTGCGCGCCCAGCTCCTCCATCACCACCTTGACCTGCTCGGCGAACTGCGCCGGCGTCTGGGATCCGGCGCCCATGAACCCGTCCCCATGTCGGACCGCACGCCGCATCCCGGCCGGCGCGCTGCCCCCGAACCAGACCGGCGGATGCGGCTTCTGCACCGGCTTGGGCTCCATCGAGGCGCCCTGGAGCTTCCACAGCTGCCCGTCGAAGTTGATCTCGCGCTGCGTCCAGCAGGCCTTCATCAGCGCCAGGGCCTCGTTGAACCGGGCGACCGGCTTCTCGGGATCGACCCCAAACGCATCGAACGGGCGCCCCCGTCCGCCGGTTGCCACACCGATCTCGAGTCGGCCGCCGCTCAGGCAGTCCAGCGAGCTGATCGCCTTGGCCAGGTGCAGCGGGTTGTGCAGCGGGAGCACGAACACCGCACACCCCAGCCGCAGCCGCTCGGTGCACGCCGCCGCCCAGGTGAGCGTCTGCAGCGGCGCCAGGGCACCGGCCGCGCCGATCACCTGCTCCTGCACCCACCCGCTCTCGAACTGTCCGAGCTCCTCGACGCGGCGCAGATGCGCGCGGAAGGCGTCGTCGTCGAAGTGGCTGTCGCGGGCGTACTGCGGGATCGAGATCGCGAATCGCATGGGCGTTGCCGCTACGCGAGCGCCTTGGCCTTGATCGAATCGAACTCCTGCTGCGTGATCGCAC
>JAFAZV010000328.1 GCA_019239445.1 Solirubrobacterales bacterium | reverse complement strand
GCGGGCAAGTCGACGCTGATGAAAGCGCTCCTCGGGCTCGTGCCGATCGCCGCCGGCCGAGCCACCGTGCTCGATCGCGCCCCTGTCCAGGCTCGCAGCGAGGTGGGCTACCTTCCGCAGCGCCGCGGCTTCGACCACGCGACGCGCATCCGGGGCGTCGACCTGGTGCGGCTTGGCCTCGATGGCAACCGCTGGGGCGTTTCGCTACCTGTGACGGGCCGCGCCCGCTCCCGCCGGCGCGCCGATCGACACCGCACTGAAGAGGTCATCTCGCTCGTAGGGGCCGGCGCCTACGCCGAGCGGCCGCTCGGCGAGCTCTCGGGCGGCGAGCAGCAGCGCCTGCTGATCGCCCAGGCGCTGATCCGCCGACCCCGGCTACTGATCCTCGATGAGCCGCTCGACAGCCTCGACCTGCCCGCGCAGGTGTCCGTCGCTGCGCTCATCAGGCGGATCTGCGTCTCCGAGCAGGTCGCGGTGCTGCTCGTGGCCCACGACGTGAACCCGCTGCTCGGCTATCTCGATCGCATCGTGTACCTCGGTGGCGGCCGCGCTGTCTCCGGTTCCGTCGACGAGGTGATCACGGCGACGACGCTCAGCCGCCTGTACGGGGCGCCGGTCGAGGTTCTGCACACGACCGACGGACGCTTGGTTGTCGTCGGTCAGCCTGAAGCGCCGCACCATCACGGTCACCGTCACGAGGAGGCCGCTGCGTGAACCCTTCGCTGTCGCTCAACCTAGTCGAGGACGTCCGCCAGCTGTTCACGTTTCAGTTCATGATTTCGGCGTTCGAGGCCGCCACGATCGTCGCTGTGCTGGCTGCGAGCGTCGGCTGGTACATGGTGCTGCGTCGCCAGAGCTTCGCCGGTCACACGTTGTCGGTGATGGCGTTCCCGGGGGCCACCGGCGCCGCGCTCGTCGGGCTTCCCACCTCGCTCGGCTACTACCTTGCCTGCGGTGCCGCCGCCCTGGCGATGGCGCGGGCGCCACGAGGACGGCGCTTCGGCACCCAGACCGCCGTGATCGCCACCGTGCAGGCGTCCGGGCTCGCCGCGGGCTACTTGTTCCTATCCCTCAACCACGCGATCCTCGGCGGTCCCGAAGCACTGTTGTTCGGCACGCTGCTCGGAATCACCCAGGCCCAGGTGCTGGCGTTGCTCGGCGTCGCCGTGGCAAGCCTCGCGCTGCTCGCCGTCGTCGCGCGGCCTCTGCTGTTTGCGACGGTCGACGCCGAGGTGGCGCGCGCCCGCGGCGTGCCGGTCAAGGCCCTCGACGCCGCGTTCTTGCTCATCCTCGCCCTCGCCGTAGCGGCCACGAGTCAGATCACCGGTGCGCTGCTCGTGTTCGCGTTGCTGGTCGCTCCGCCCGCGACGGCGCAGATGATCACGATGCGCCCGCTCCTCGGCCTCGGCTTGAGCGTCGCCTTCTCGCTGCTGGTGGCGTGGCTCGGCCTCGGCGTGGCGTACTTCTCGATCTATCCGGTCGGCTTCTACACGACGACGTTCGCGTTCGGGCTCTACGTCGTAACGCGCGCGATCCGCGCCACCACCGCCTCGCGTCGCGCCCGCGCCCGTGTTTAGCCACGAGTTCGTCCGCAACGCCTACCTCGCCGGGACGATGATCGCGCTGGCCTGCGGGACGGTGGGGTGGTTCGCAGTTCTCCGCGCTCAGGTCTTCGCCGGTGACGCGCTCAGTCACGTCGCGTTCGTCGGCGCGATCGCAGCGGCGACGATCGGGGTCGATGAGCGCATCGGTCTGTTCGCTCTGACGCTCGCGCTGGCGGCGGCGATCGCCACCTTCGGCCGTGCCGGCGGCGCTGACGACACTGTGATCGGGATCGTCTTCGCCTGGATCCTCGGCATCGGGATCCTGCTCATCACGATCCTCGCCACGAGCGCCCAGGGTGGAAACGGAGTGACCACGGTGAACACGCTGTTCGGCTCGATCTACTCGCTCACCACCGGCGGCTCAGTGTTGGCTGCCGGCATCGGACTCGGCGTCGTTGGCGCGACGTACGCGATCAGCCGCCCGCTGCTGTTCTCGACCTTCGACTCAGAGCTCGCTCAGCTGCGCGGCATCCCCACACGGCTGCTCGCCGCCGGCTTTCTCGGCCTGCTCGCGATCGTCACGGCCGAGGCCACACAGGCGGTGGGCGCGCTGCTCCTGCTTGGCCTGCTGGCCGCGCCTGCCGGCGCCGCTCACCGCTTGACCGCCCGTCCCTACCGCGGCATCGCGTTGTCGGCCGGCTTTGCGGTGGCGGCCACCTGGAGCGGCTTGGCGCTCAGCTACGTGATTCCGTCGCTGCCGCCGAGCAGCGCGATCATCGCCTTCGCCGCCGCCTTCTACGCGCTCGCGGCGACCTACGCGTTCGCGCGCGGCTGACTCTCGCCGGCGACCCAGGGTTCGCGCCGCGCCTCAGGTCGCGCGCAGCGCCTCGGTGGGACTGAGGCGCGCCGCCTTTGCCGCGGGATACAGCCCCGCCACCGCGCCGATGGCAAGCCCCGCCACGGGCGCCGCCACGAGCGCGTAGACCGGGACGACCAGCGGCTGATGCTGGGCGAGCGCATAGCCCCAGGTGGCGAGCGCGCCGAGCAGCAACCCGGCGAGTCCGCCGAGGGCGGCAAGCAACGCCGACTCGGCCAGGAACTGCGAGCTGATGTGCCGGCGCGTCGCGCCAAGCGCTCGCCGCAATCCGATCTCGCCTCGGCGCTCGAGCACCGAAATGACCATGATGTTGGCGATCCCGATCGCGCCCACGAGGAGCGCCACGGCACCGAGACCGAGCAACAGCGTCGTGAACTGTCCCTTGGCCGCCGCCCTTGCCTCGAGCGCGTCCGAGGGGCGACTGACCTGCACCCCGTCCGGGTTCTCGGGGTCCGCCGTCGCCGCCAGCAGATTCGACACCTGCGTCACCTGGTTCACGCCGGCGCGTACGTAGATCTCGGAGGCGTTCGGCTGGGTCTGGAACATCCGCTCTGCGATCGGCAGCCCGACGAACGCGGTGCTGTCGAGCTCGGGGTCGAGGACGACTGACTGCATGACTCCGATCACGCTGAACCAGGTTCCTCCCAGATAGACCTGGAGGTGCCCGCCGACGCGCTCGAGCTGCAGCGTCCGGGCTGCCTGCGCCCCGAGCACAACGACCGGAAGGCGCGCGGACGCGCCGTCGAGGAAGCGCCCGGAGGCGAGCTCCACCCCGAGCGTGCCAAGCAGCACGGGATCGGTGGCGTCGACGCCGATCCCGCCGGTCTGCTCGGCCGGGACGTACGGCGTGCGACGGACCGTGACCCCGGAGAGCTGGTACACCGCCGAGCTGCCCTGAACTGCGTTCATGTGGTTGATCGCGCCGCGGGCATAACTTGGCAGGACTTCGTTCGCCCCAAAGAACGTCTGCCCCGGCGAGACCGTGAGCAGGTTCGTCCCGAGCTTGTCGATCGTCGCGAGCAGGTTGGCCTGGCTGGAAGCGGAGACTCCGACTACTGCGACCATCGCGCCGATGCCGATCGCGATCCCGAGCGCCGACAGCGAAGCTCGCAGCCGCCGCGTGCGGATGCCCTGGATGGCCAGGCGGACCAGCTCCGGCGTCGAGAGCCGCGACGCCGACCGCGTCCACCCCGGCCTGACCGTCGCCGCGGTCACGCCCGCTCGTCCTGCACGATCTCGCCATCCCGGAGGTGGATCCGGCGCGGGAACGTGTCGGCCACCTCCTCATCGTGCGTGATCAGCGCAAGCGTGGCGCCGTCGCAGGACAGCTCGTGCAGTAGCGCAATCACGTCGCGCCCGGCTGCGGTGTCCAGATTCCCGGTCGGCTCGTCGGCGAGGATGATCGGCGGCCGCTTGGCAATCGCGCGCGCGATCGCCACCCGCTGACGCTCGCCGCCCGACAGCTCCGGCGGTCGGTGCTCGAGGCGACGGCCAAGACCCACTCGCTCGAGCGCGGCTCGCGCCGCCGCGCGCCGTTCGCTCGCCGGGGCGCCCGTGTACAGCATGCCTCCCGCCACGTTGTCGAGGGCGCTCAGCGTGTCCTGGAGGTGAAAGCCCTGAAACACGAAGCCGATGTGGTGCGCCCGCAGCCCGGCCAGCTCGGCGTCGTCGGCGGCGGCCACGTCGCGCCCCGCGACCTCGACCCAGCCGCTCGTGGGCCGCTCGAGGGTTCCGAGCACGGTCAGCATCGTCGTCTTGCCCGATCCCGACGGCCCGACCACCGCCACGTGGTCCCCGCCCGTCACCTCGACGCTCACCCGGCGCAGGGCGTGGACGCCGCCGGGGTACTCCTTGGTCACCTGCTGGAGCCGCAGGGCTGCGCCGCTCATCCTTGGGAATCGGTCACCCGTAGACCCGGATAGAGCCCGGACCCCGAGATCTGCACGTAGCCGGCCGCGAACAGCCCTGGCGTGACGGCGATCAACCTCTGCGGAGTCACCACCGGCTGCACGGCATAGCCGCCCCCGGCCGTCGCGACCAGCGCGGTCACCGGCACCGAGAGCACGTTCGTTGCTTTCTGCTGCTCGAAGTTGACGCTGACTGCGGCCTGGTCGAGGCCCTGCGGATGTCGATGGCCGGTGAGCGTGATCGTGACCGGGATCGTGGCGGACGGAGATCCTGAGGCGCCGCCGCCCGCGCCCGAGCCGCCGCCCGCGCCCGAGCCGCCGCTCCCGCCCGAGCCGCCGCTCGCGCCGGAGCTGCCGCCCGAACCCGACCCGCCGCCGGAGCTCGACCCTCCACTCGAGCTCGACGCGCCACCGCTCGTCTGCGCCACCGGGCTGACGGCGCTGATCTTGCCGTCGGCCGTGCTTCCGTCAGGCAACTCGACACTGACGGGCTCGCCGATCGCCGCTTCGGTCTGCTTGGTGGCGTCGAGATCCACGGTCACCACGAGCTGAGTCGAGGTCGTCTGGAGGATCGCCTGCGCGCTCCCGCCGCCCGCCGACCCGCTCCCCGACGCCGATCCGCTCCCCGATCCCGATCCCGACGCGCCGCCACCGCCGGAAGCCGCGGTCCCGCCCCCGCTGGCAGCGCCCGCTCCGCCCCCGCTTCCCCTACCGCCCGTTCCGCCGCCAGCAGCAGCCCGGCCACCGCCGCTACGCCCGCCGCTCGCAGAGCCGCCCGACCCGCCGGCGCCGCCTCCGGACGACCCGGCGGTCGAGCTGCCGGCGCCTCGCGCACCGCCGGCGCCGACCGCACCGCCGCGGCCGGCCTCGAGCTCGGTCGTCTCTGCCTTCAGCAACGCGAGCAGCGCCGCCAACGTCGAGGCGCCGGAGCGGCCTGGGCTGCCGCTGCGCTGCGGGGACGGCTTCGGCTTCGGCTTCGGCTTTGCAGCCGCCGTCGTCGTGGTGGTCGTGCTGGTCGTCGTCGTCGGCGCGCTTCCGCTCGGCTCGGTGCTGGTCGTGGAGGTCGTCGTCACGAGGCTGACGAACTCAGGCTGCGCCGGCCGCACGCGCGTGCTTGCGCCCGTGGCACCCGACGCGCCGGTTGACGCGGCGCCGGACCCCGCGCCCCCGGCCGAGCCCAGTACCGCATTGACCGCGGTCACCCGCTGCGCCTCAGGCAGGAACACGACCTGGCCGAGCGTGACCTGGCCGGTCTGCGTCTCTCCCAGCGACGCCTGCCAGCGCTCGACCGCCGCCGTCGTAGCGGCATCGAACGTGTCATCGACCTTGATCTGGTGGCTGGGATCGAACCCCAACGCGACCAGGTTGCGCTCGAGCTCGTTCACGTCGGGGCCGTCGCTCACCCCCTCGGCGAGGTCGCGATACGCCGGCAGCGAACCATTCATCAGCACCACCGGCTCTCCACTGACCTTGAACAGCGTGCCCCCCGGCCGGACCACATCTCCGACGGTCGGAAGCCAGGTGATCGTGCCGCTCAGCCGATTGAACACCGTCTGTGCACCGGCATAGCCGAGTGTTCCCGACTCTGTGTCGGTGGCAACGAGGTCACGACGCTGAACCGTCGCCGCCCCTTGACCCCGCGAGGTGGCGGCGCCAGCGCCGCGGCTCGACCCAGGCCGCGTGGCAATTCCGATGATCAGCGCTACGCCGGCGGCAGCCAGGACCGCTGCCAGCACGCGCCGCCATGGCGCCTGCAGCAGCCAGCCGCCGCTAGTCACTCGAGGCGCCTCCGCCAGGCGCCGACTGACCCGCGCCGGGAGCACCGGCGCCACCGCCGCCGCGCGCTCCGAAGCGCGGTCGGAGGCTTGCGCACGCTTGCGAGGCGGCCTGGAAGGCCGGGCTGTTGCGATCGATCGAACGGAAGGCCTGTCCGAAGCCGAACCCGCCCCCGCTTGCGTTGGGACTCGGATCGGGGATGTTGATGCCGTGCGAGCGCATGCACTGCGCGAACTTCACGATCTGCGCCCGGAACTGGGCCCGCTGAGTGGGGCTCAGGTTGGCGCGTGGGAAGGCCTGGGCGAAGTACTGCCGGCACGCCTGCTGGGCGCTGCTGATCTGCGCCTGGGGATAGCTTCGGAGAGCTCGGAACAGACCACCGCCGCCGGCCGGTCCCGCTCCCGGCGAGGGATCGGGCACGTTGATGCCGTGGGCACGGAAGCACTTGGCCAGGTTCAGGCGAGCTTGGTAGCGGGCGCTCGCGGTGTCAGTTGAACCCACGGCGGCGGATCCGGCGCCGGCGGATCCGGCGGCGTTTGAGGCGCTGGTGCTGGTCCCGCTGCTCGAGGACCCGCACGCGCTGAGGCCAGCGGCCACGACAGCAACGGCGATGCAAACGCGAATACGCATAGACAGCACTCCTAAGGGATCGGACGGCGAGCCTTTCTAGCGCCGGCTCTGTCAGCTCTGCGTAAGCGCTCTCACCGTTTCCTTAGGTGCCTCCGCCGGGGTCGCCGCCGGCAAGGTCACCCGAACCTCGAGCCCGCCGGCCGTCGGTGCGCTCAGCTCAGTGCGGCCACCGTGCGCCTCACTCACCGAGCGCACGATCGACAGCCCCAGGCCGAATCCGCCTCCACGCCGATCGAGCCGGCGGAACGGCTCGGTCAACGCCGCCGCCTGCACCGGATCGATCCGGCGCCCACCGTTGGCCACCCAGACGTCGGCCAGGCCACCAGCCGTGCGTGTCCTCAACCGCACCCATCCGCCGGGCTCGTTGTGGCGGATCGCGTTCTCGAGCAGGTTGGCGATCATCCGCTCGAGCAGCGCCGGCTCGCCCCGCACGACCGCAGGGCCCAGATCCGCCGTGATCTCCACCTGCGCCTCCTGCGCG
>JAFAZV010000037.1 GCA_019239445.1 Solirubrobacterales bacterium | reverse complement strand
CTTGTAGCCGTAGCGGCGCATGCCGTTCCAGACCTCGCCGATCACGTAGAGGATCGCGCCGCCCGCGGCGGCGTAGAAGGCCAGCTCCAGCGGGTGACTGGTGACGCCGTAGCCAACGATCGAGCCGAGGAAGGTGGGGCCGCCGCCAATCAGGCCGGCGAGGCCGAGCCAACGCCAGGATGGCCTGACGTCACCGAGCGGGCCGATGATTCCGAAGCCCTCGGTGGCGTTGTGGAGCGCGAAGCCGATGATCAGCACGGTGGCGAGGCTGATCGCGCCGGCGCGGGCGGAGACGCCGATGGCCAGCCCTTCGGCGAAGTTGTGCACGCCGATCGCGGCGGCGATGATCAGCGCGGTGCGCAGCGCGCGTCGGCGGCTGGCGTCGAGCGCCACCGTTTCGCTCTCGGTGACCGCCAGCGCGGCAGCGTCGGAGCCGCCGGCGATCGGCGGCGTGCGCGCCCCGAGCGGGCGCAGGCTGCGTTCGATCATCGCCAGACCGGCGCTGCCGGCGGCGAAGCCGGCGCCGAGCAGGAAGACGAGCCAGATCAGATAGCCAACCGAACGGTGGTGCTGACGGACCTGATCGAGGGCCACGTCAACGATCTCGGTTCCGTGGGAGAGCACGTCGACGAAGATGAACGCGAGCACGCCGACCGAGAACATCGCCAGGGCGACGCGAGCGCGGCTGCTGAGCAGCTGCAGGCGACCTGCCGGGAGACCCAGGTAGATCGTGAAGCCGGCGAGAGCCCCGAGCAGAACGGTTTGGACGAAGGACACGGAGCGCTTACAAAGGGTTAGGCGACCCTAATGACGGCACGAGCGGGAGCGTACCAGGTTAGGGGCGCCTAAGTCCAAGCGTCGAAGTCGGAGTTCGAACCAACGGCGCCGGTCGCGGCGGGGCCGGCGATCAGGTATCTGAGTTGAAGTCCGGCAACCCGAGGCTCTGCAGCCAGTGGTTCACCGTGATGTTGAGCTGTGTGAACTCGCCGGTCCAGATCAGGACGCCCATGCCGATCAGGACCACGCCGCCGGCCCCGATCACCAGCGGATAGTGGCGCTTGACCACGGTCAGCGCTGAGGTCATGGTGCCGAACGCAAGTCCGGTGATCAGGAACGGGATCCCCAGGCCTGCGCAGTACACCGCGAGCAAGAAGGCGCCGTGGGCGGCGGAGCCGGACGTCCCGGCCGCGGTGACGATCGCCCCGAGGGTCGGGCCCGTGCATGGCGTCCACGCGAGCGCGAAGGCGGCACCGGTCAGCACCGGACCGCTTCGGCCAGCACGCTGCATCAGCGAGTCCACGTGCCACTCGCGCGCGAGGCGCGGAACGAATGGCGCGAGGACGAACAGGCACCCCATGAGGACGATCACGGCGCCGGAGACCTTGAGCGCCGTAGGTCCCGTGAGGGCGCCGTGAAGCGCCTGTTGGCCGAGCAAGCCGAGCGCGATGAAGATGACCGAGAAGCTGGCCACGAAGGCGAGGCTCGGGCCGATCACTCGGCGCGGGCGGATCTCGGCCGGGGTAACGCCAGCGACCGCGGAGATGTAGCCCGGCACGAGCGGCAATACACAGGGAGACAGGAACGAGATCAGCCCCGCTCCGAACGCCACCGGAATTCCGATCCCAGAGGCAGGGTCCATCGCGCAGATGAGTGTAGGGGTCGACGCCCGAGGCGCCGCCGGCGTCGGCGCACGCGCGCCGGGCAACCCCGCGGAGGTCAAGCGCGTGATGGTGTCGCTCTCATGAGGAGCGATTAGCAGCTTTCTCTTGGAGCACCCGTTAGAGTGCCCCGTGAGTCCACGTGGAAGCCTCCGCTCTCCAAGCACCGGCCGCAGTCGCCCGGAGCAGGATGTCAATCGGAGCGCCGCTGCTGCGGCTGCGCTCGGACGAGCAGCTGGTGGCGCTGTTCCGCGCCGGCCACGACGAGGCCTTCCGCACCATCCACGACCGCTACCGCCAGCGCCTGTTCGCGTATGCGCGCCAGATGCTGCCGGGATCGCGCCACGACGCCGAGGACGCGCTGCAGGACGTGTTCGTTCGAGCCTACTCAGGGCTGCGAGCCGACGATCGCGAGCTCGCCCTGCGCGCGTGGCTGTACCGGATCGCGCACAACCGCTGCGTCGACGAGCTCCGTCGGCCGGCGCCGGCCGCCCCCGAGCTGATCGAGTTCGTGCGGGCGCCTACGCACGACCCGATCGCCGAGGCCGAGCAGCGCGAATCGCTCCGGCGTCTGATCGAGGACGTCCGGCGGCTGCCAGAGCAGCAGCGCTCGGCGCTGCTGATGCGCGAGCTGAGCGGGATGAGCTACGGCGAGCTCGCCGCCGCCCTGGACGTCTCCGTTCCCGCGATCAAGTCGCTGCTGGTCCGCGCGCGCGTCGGCTTGACCCAGGCGGCGGAGGCGCGCGAGACCGCGTGCGCCCAGATTCAGGACGAGCTCGTCCTCGCGCACGATCGGCGCGTGCGCCCTAACGCGATGGCCCGTCGGCATCTGCGCGACTGCGCCGGCTGTCGCCAGTTCCGCTCCGAGATGCGGGGGGTCAGCCGCCGCTTTGCGGCGCTCGTGCCCGCGCTCGGACCGGCCGGCGTGGCGGCCAAGGTGCTCGGTATCGGCAGCGCGGGGGGCAGCGCCGCGGCTAGCGGTTCCGCCGCCGCCGCCGGCACCGGAGGCGTGTTCGCCGCCTCGGGGCTGTTCGCCGGCGGGATCGGCCACGTGGCAACGCTACTTGCCGCCGCGATCATCACTGCGGGCGGCGCGATCGAGATCCGGGACAACCTCGTCTCGCCGAGCAAGCACCCGGTCGTCCGCCACCACGCATCCATATTTCGACAGCACGGCGCAACCAGCTCAACGAGTCTGAGCCGGGCCGTCCCGCCAGTGGCGCCGGCGAGGCCGAAGCCGCCTTCGCCCCCGCTGCACGCCGCCGTCACGCCCGCCAGCCCGCCGCCCCCGGCGCCAGTCAGCGTCGTGCACCATGCCGCGGAAGCCGTCGCCCCGCCGGCGCGTCAGTTCTCGCCGCTGCACAAGGCCGACTCGAACCGTGCCTCGGCCGCCATCGCCGACGGAGCGCTGTCGGCAGCGGCCGCCGCCGCCGGCGGCATGACGCTCCCGCCTTCGGGCGACAGCCAGTCGAGCGACCCGGGGTCCTCGTCGTCGTCTTCCTCCTCGTCCGCTTCGGCCGACAAGACTCCGAGCAGCGATCACATCACGTCGCCACAGACCGGCACCGCATCGGCCCGGACCCCGAGCGGGGGCGAGTCCAGCACGGGCGGGACCTCGCCCGGCGCTCCGGGCACGCCGGCGTCGAGCCCGGCAGCGGGATCCACGAACCCGCAGGCCCCAGCGAGCTCGGGGCTCGGCACCGCCGCGGGCGCTAGCGCTCCGGCTGGATCCTCCAGCCTGAGCCACTGAGTGGCTCCAGCCGCCGGGGCGACGGAACGCTACCTCGAGTCGCTGGAGCACGAGGAGGTGCTGCTCCGGCGCGGCTCGCGGTCGGGGTTGTTGACGATCGTGGCGATTCACTCGACGCTTCGCGGCCCATCGCTAGGCGGGTGCCGTATGTGGGAGTACGCCGATTCTCGCGCCGGGCTGCGCGACGCGCTGAGGCTCTCGCGCGCGATGACCTACAAAGCCGCCGTGGCCGATCTAACCCTCGGCGGCGGCAAGGGCGTGATCGTGGTGCCGGCCGGGGTGAAGCTCGAGCCGGC
>JAFAZV010000229.1 GCA_019239445.1 Solirubrobacterales bacterium | reverse complement strand
GCGCGCCGGAAGCTCCGCGTCAGCGCGTCCTTGATCGCCCCCACCAGCGAGTCCCGGGTCGCGGCCAGGCGTGGGTCGTGCGCTGCGCCGCGGGCGTCGAACGGCTTCGCCAGGTCCGGAACCGTGCCTCGCGGCGTGCGATCGAGGGTCCGACCGAGGTCGAGCGCGATCGGAACCTGCTGGCGGAGCGGCAGATCGGCGCTCAGCAGCACCTTCGCCCCGCTGAGCAGGGCGTCCTGGCCGCCCCGGTCGAGGTCGTGCGAGAGCAGCGGCGCGACCAGCACGAGCGCGACCACGAGCCCCGCGTGACGGGCGCCAATGCTCATCGTGCCCTCGCTCACGAGCCCCTCGTCGCCGGGCACCGCCGCGTGGGTGAGAATCGGGACCACGAGCCCCATCCCGGCGCCGCAGAGCGCCAGCGCCACGACGACGATCGGGATGCTAGTCGCCGGCAGCAGCGCCAGCGCGACAAGACCGCCGGCCAGCAAGGTCGCTCCGGCGCCGGCCGTGCTCCAGCCGCTGAGCCCGCCGCTGACTGAACGCACGAGCACCGCCGCGAGCGGCAGCGCACTGACCGTCGCGGCGCCGGCGAGCGGCGAGAGACCCCAAACCGAGATCACCATCAGCACAGCGAGAAACAGGGCGCCGACGAGCGCGCCGAAGACGAGACCAAGCCCGACGTTCGCGGCTACATAGATGCGCCGGCGATGCTCGGCCGACGGCTGCAGATGAGACTCGAACGCCGCCACCAGCGCAACGAGCGCCACCGGCGCCTGCAGCACGAAGATCGCGCGCCAGCTGAACAGCTGGGTGAGCAGGCCGCCGAGGGCCGGCCCGAGCGCGGCCCCCAACGTTCCGGCCGCGACCCAGAGCGCCACCCCCTGCGGGCGCGAACCCCGAAGCGCCGCGAGCAACGGGAGAGTTCCGGCGAGCAACATAGCCGCTCCCGCGCCCTGCACGCAACGGAACACGATGAGCGTCACCAGCGTCCCGGACGCGGCACATCCCGCCGAACCCACGGCGAACAGCGCCAAGCCGCCCTGGGTGAGGCGCGCGACCCGGAGGCGGCGGATCACGGCCAGCAGCAGGAAGGCGCCGACCGCGACCACGAGGTTGTAGGACGTGATCACCCACGACACGCCGACGATCGATGTGCGCAGCGACGCGTACAGCGACGGCAGCGCGAGCACGACGATCGACGAGTCCGCGAACGCCACCGCCACCGCGGCGCACACCGCGACCGACAACAGCCCGCGGCGGCGCTCGCCCCGCTCAGCCACGACCGGCCTCTCCTGGGACCGCGAGATCACTTCGCCCATCATCCTCCGCACCCGTTTGCGCTGCCCCCGGCAGGGAACCTGAAGAACACGTTGAACAGGAGCAGCCGATGCGCAGTTTGAGTACCCGGGCAGCAGGATTCATCATCCTGGTTCTCGGCCTGTGGGGCGGGCTGGTCCCGTTCATCGGGCCGTACTTCCACTTCGCGCTCGGGCCCGATAAGAGCTGGACCTGGACCAGCGGCCGCTTCTTCCTCAGCGTCCTACCCGGTGCCGTAGCCGCCTTGGGCGGACTCATCTTGATCGGCGCCGGACCGCGCGGGAGCGCCCGGCTGGGCGCGTTGCTCGCCCTCGCGGCGGGCATCTGGTTCGCGATTGGGCCGGACGTGAGCCTGCTGTGGACGACCTCGGGCGCCCAGGGCGTGGCGCACGGGTCCAAGCACGTGCGGATACTCGAGATGCTCGCCTACCACAGCTTGCTCGGCACGATCATCGCGGCGCTCGGCGCTTACGCGTTCCCGCGCTTCTCGGCCTCGCGGGCGGCGGCGGATGCTGGAATGGCAGCCGCACCCACGACTGCCTATCGAGCGCCGAGGCGCGCACCGGAGGTGCCTCGTGTGCGCGAGCGGCCCGTGCCTCCGGAGCTTGGTCGCGAGGAGCGGGTTCGTGAGGAGCCCGTGCGCGACGAGCCGGTACGTGGCGCGCCCGTGCGTGAGCAGCCGGTGGGCGACGCGCCCGTGCGCGAGGAGCCGGCGACCGTGCGGCAGGAGCCTGTACGTGACGAGGTCGCCGACGAGTCGCGAGGCACAACCGCCGACGAGCCGCCGACCGCGAGCGTCGACGAGCCGCGGGGCGCCAGGGCGGATGCGGCGCCGGCCGCGGGCGCGGTCGAGCCGCCGACCGCCGCGGCTGCCGGGCCGCGGGCCGAGGCCGCCGAGGAGCCGCAGGCGGCGATGCCCGGCCAGGCGCCGACCGTGGCACACGGCGACGAGGCCCCGACCGTGGCACAGAGCGGCGAGGCGCCGACGGTGGCACAGAGCGACCCCGCCACCGAAGCCGCCACGCCGGCCCCCACCGCCGCCACCGAGCAGGAGGGCGCGCCAAATGCGCGCCGGCGCCGTAGCGGAGGGCTGCTGTCGCCGTTCCTGCGCCGCTGATCCCCGCGCGCCTCCGACCTGCCCGGCCGGCGGCGTGGAGGAGCGTGCCGTCGGCGGGCTGACCGGCGGGACGGGCGACCAAGAATGACCACACCCATAGCTCGTGCGCCGAGTGGCCGCGTTAGTGGTGCTCTGAGCGCAGTTTTTGCGCCCACTCGCCGACCGGCCTCGTAGTGGTCGATTTCGCGGTCGTTTGCGCGGGCGCGAAATCAGGCGGCCACTCGGCGCCTGACGTTGTCGAGCAGCTCGACCAGGATCCCGTCGAGCTCGAGCCTGAGATCGTGATCCTCGAGCTCGTCCGCCTCGTCGAACGCCTCGTGCGCCGCGGCGACGGGGAGCTCGCGATCGATCACGCGTGCCCCAGCGGCGCCCAGCACCTTGCGCAGCTCGGCCTGCGACCACACCGCGCCGAACATCCCGGTGCTAGCGCCGATCACCGCCACCGGCTTGTTCCGCAAGACGGTGTCGTCGAACGGTCGCGAGGCCCAGTCGATGGCGTTCTTCAGCGCGCCGGGGATCGAGGCGTTGTACTCAGGCGTCGCGAAGACGATCGCATCCGCGCCGGCTAGCGCGTCGCGCCACTTCTCGACCGCGTCCCCGGGTTCCGGCTCATCGTCCTCGTCGAATGGCGGGATCTGCTTCAGCGCGTCGTACTCGACGAAGTCCACGCCGGGCGGCAGCATCCTGCCGGCCGCCCGGAGCAGCTTGCGCGAGTACGAAGCCTGGCGCAGCGACCCTGCTACCCCTAGAACGATCATGGCCTAGGCGTGGATCAGTTCCAGCTCGACGACCAGCTTGACGTCGTTGGCGACCGCGAAGCCGCCCTTCGGCAGCGGCGCATTCCAGTTCAGGCCGAACTCGGTCCGGTCGACGATCGCCTCGAGGGTGATTCCGAGCTTCGTGACATCGCCGAGGGTCACCGCCGGACCGGCGATCTCGCCCCGGCTCTCGACCGGCCGGGTGTTGCCCTTCACGGTCAGCTCGCCATCGACGATCAGCTCATCACCCTCGCGGCGAAGCGAGGTGGAGCGAAACGTGAGCTCTGGATAGCGCTCGGTGTCGAAGAAGTCGGGCGCGCCGAGGTGAGCCTGAAGGTTCTGGTCCTTGACCACGATCGAGCTCGTGTCGACGGTGCCCACCAACTCGGCTGACTCGTCTTCCACCGTCAGCGTCGCGTCGAACTTCTCGAAGCGGCCGCGGAACGTGGCCACTCCCATGTGCTTGACCGCGAAGCTGGCGGAGGAGTGGGTCGGGTCCAGTCGCCACGTGCCGACTGGAAGTCCGGCGGTGCTGATCTCCACGTCGGTAACCGACATTTGCTGCTCCCCTTTCCGAAGTATGAGGTATGAATCCGGACTACAGTCCGCATCTTCACGTAGCGTAGCATAAGAGGACTGAAGTCCGGTTATCTCCTCATGAAAACCCCAGCCGAAACGTCGCCATACGATGCGCTCGTGCCCGACGAGCTCGAGCTCCCCCAACTCCCGCGCGCGCCGCTCGAGCGCGCGGACGCCGCTCGTAATCGCGAGGCGATACTCGAGGCTGCCGAACGACTGTTGCGCCACGAGGGTCTGAGCGCGATCACGATGGACCGGTTGGCCGGCGAGGCCGGCGTGGGCAAGGGAACGTTGTTTCGGCGCTTCGGTGACCGGGCGAACCTGTTCCACACGCTTCTGGACGAGTCCGAGCGCAGGCTTCAGGAAGGCTTCATCCGCGGCCCGGCCCCGTTGGGACCGGGTGCACCGCCAGCGGCGCGGCTGATCGCTTTCGGTCACGAGCTGCTCGAGCTGACCCGTGAACGCGGCCAGCTCCTGCTGGCTGCACGCCCCCCCGACCCTGGGCTCTACTTCCGCTCGGCGGTCTACGTCGCGTACAGATCGCACATCAACTACCTGCTGCGCGAGCTCGAAGCTGCCGATCCCGACTACCTAGCCGACGTCCTACTCGCCGCGCTCGCGCCCGATCTCGTGCTGAATCAGCTCGAGCGGATGACGATCGAGGACTGCAAGGCAGGCTGGCAGGCTCTGATCGAGCGGCTCGCGAGCCCCTGCTGACCGGCGCCGAGCGAAGTTGCTACCAGGGCAAGGGACGGCCGTCGCGGAAGAAGCCGCCAGTAGGTCCGTCGTCGTTTAGCTGCACCGCCCAGAGGATCGATGCCGCGCCGTCAGCCACGGGACGGCCTCCGCGGCCGCCCATGTCGGTGGCGGTCCAACCGGGGCAGGTTGCGTTGACGAGGATTCGGTCGCGACGGAGCTCGGCCGCCAACGTTCGGGTCAGAGCGTTCAGCGCCGCCTTGCTGATCTGGTAGGCCGGCGTGCCGGCACCCATCCTCGCCAGCGAGCCGCTCTCGCTCGAGACGTTGACGATGCGCCCGCGGGGGCTGCGCCGGATCATCGGCAGGAGCGCCAGCGTCGTCCGCCAAGCCCCGAACAGGTTCGTCTCCATCGCTCGGTGCACGCGATCCAGATCGGCGCTGATGCCACGAGCGTCGGTGTCGTAGTCAATCGCGGCGTTATTGACCAACACATCGCAGCGTTCGAGCTCAGCCCGGATCCGCTCGGCAGCGCGCCCAACGCTCCGATCGTTGCTCACGTCGAGCTCGACGGGGACGATGCCGGACCCGAGCCCTGCCGCCGCCTGCTCGCCCTTGGCGTGGTCGCGGCTCCCGAGCACCACGAGGTAACCAGCGCCGGCGAGCTGGCGACAAACCTCGAGCCCGAGCCCGCGGTTCCCGCCGGTCACGACGGCGACGGGAGAGAGCTCGCTCATCGCGACCGGACGCTAGCTGAAACCAGCTGGCGAAACGGGCCGCCTGGGCGTTGACTCAAGGTTCGGCGGCCTCGAGCACGATCCGGTGTGCCGACTCCGGCGCGAGGAACGCCAACGTCTGGTCCGCCTCGTCGATGAGCGCCGTTTCGTCGCCGGGCGAGAGCGGGGCGAACGGCGTGATGTGCATGGTCCCGCGCTGCTCGCTCCACGTGCCGGCGGCGAAGCCGTCGACGAGGAACACGCGCATCAGGGGGTCACGCGAGATGCTCGACCGGTGCGAGGGCGCGATGATCCGGCGGCGGTTGTGGTGGGCGAGGATCGCGTTATCGAACGGCGCCAGGAATCGTGGCGGCGCGGGAACGTCCGCTTCCGGCAGCGGCGCGCCCGCAATGTCGAACAGCTCTCGCCCGTCCGCGTCGAAGAAGCTGCACAGGCGATCCCGTAGCCCCTCGAGCACAGGCGCGAGACGGCTCACGCCGGACCACGTCTGGATGTCATGAGCACTGGCTGGGCCGTAGGCGGCGAGGTAGCGGACGATCATCGTCTCAGGGTCAGGCCGCTGGTCGAGCGAGATGCCGAGCCAGTCCTCCGCCCGGCTCAGCCTCGCGGGGCCGGGTCGCCGCCACAGCCCCCGCGGCGGAACCTGTACCACCGCGCTGAGCAGGGTCACGCCGTAAGCCAGGGCATCGGGATCGACGTGCGGCCACAGCTGCGCCAGCCTCGCGCCCAGTTCGGCGCGGCTGAGCGGACGTTGGGTGAGGAGCTCGCGACCGCTGTAGGCGAGCGCATCGAGGTCCACGCCGTTCAGCGCCCGGCGGAACTGGCTGCCACGGAACGCGCGCGCGAGAACCGTGCTCGTGAGCGCCCACAGAGGGGGATAGTCGGCCGCGGTGACGAGATGGATCGTCGCGCGCATGAGGCTGGCGCGGACTGCCGCCCGTGTTTCGATCAGCTCCGACAAGGCGGAGGCGTGGAAGCCGTCGATTCGCGTCCACAGCGCCAGGTAGGGCGCTTGCGGTTCCTGAGCCTGGATTCCGATCAGGTGCGCCAGCGTGTCGAGCACCCCGCGGTCCTGGCGCTCGAGCAGCATCTGGCGCGCGAGCAGCGCGCGATTCAGCGCTCGTAGCGTCAGCGTGCGCGCACCGTCGCTCACGCGCGGTCGAATTCCTGCACCGCCCACTCGTTGGCGTCGGGATCGCCGAAGAACGCGAACCGGGAGCCGGGAGCGCCTTCGGGTCCGAGCTGCCTCACCTCGCTTATCGGTACTCCCCGCTCCACCAGGGCCGCCCGCACCGCGTCGAGGTCTTCAACCACGAGCTGGACGCCCTCGAGGGAGGCCGGCGCCAGTAGCCAGCGCCCGCGCCGCTCAGGTCAGGTCGCGAATTCGGGCAGGGCAGCGGTCACGCAGCTCCGGAAAGCGCCCTCGTCAGGGGTGTACTTTCTCTACAACGCGACCCATCTCGTTGGCATCGAAGGCGCGCATAGTCGTCGTTCGTACATGGCCCGCTGATCCCAACCACAGCAGCGCTGCGGTCGCCGACTCATCGTCCGGCGCCTCCATGATGCCGACGCCGTCATAGGGACCGGCGGTCCAATACACCTCTAGGTTGAGGCCCCGCTTCTCGAACTCACGCTTCACCCTCTCCACACGGGTGGCCGTCTCGCGTACGTCCTTGATGCCAGCGTCGGTCCAAGTCCAGAGGCTTATGTAGTGAGGCATAGAGCTCCTTCCGCCTCGCAGCTGACATCCCTGACTCTAACCCGATCGGCGGCCGACGACAAGCACAACGCGATTGCGCGACGCCGCCAGTATCCAAGCTTGACGATTTCGCGGCCTCGACCGGGTCAGCCCGACGCGACGATCATCGTTCGCAGCCACTCGCTCGGGAGAAAGTGCGGCAGCGAAGCTGGGTAGCGCGGGAAGACGTCTCTTGCCGCCTGAGCGCACGCGTGCGTGCTGACGTAGTCGTGCAGGTCGGCGAAACTGTCAAGGAGGCGCACGCTCGAGAGGACCTGCAAGGTCGCCGCATTCGGCGGTGAGAGCGCGAGCGTCCCGTCCGCGAGCATCGCGTCCACGTGGGCCAGCAGCGCGGGCAGAGCGGCGAGGTCGGCTCGGATCGCGGCCTCGGTGGCCCGGCGACCATCGGCTTCGGTGGTGCGCCCGTAGAGGCTGACCAGCGGACCACTGAGCCGCGCCACCGTGTCGGCCGCTGGCAGCCGCTGCCCGCGAGCGCCCCAGCGTCGGATCTCGACGTCATGCGCGGCGCCGAAGCGGGCGATACGTCGCGGAACCGGCTGAAGTTGCTCCTCGCCCCAGCGCTCGGCCTCTTGCACGCGGGCCAGCGACTCCGGATCGCGCGGGAACAGCGGAGGGTCCGGCCAGCGCTCATCGAGCACGCGAGCGATCTGTCGCGAGCCCTGCACGCGCCGATCATCGAGCTTGAGCGCGGGCACGGTTCCGCCGCGAAAGCCCACGAGCCGCAGGTGCACTCGCTGGCTCAACGGCAACACGTCGACGAGCTCGAACTCGACGTCTTTGCACTCGAGCATCTTGCGCGCCGCCTGCGAGGGGTGGGAGATCGCCATCCAATACAGGCGCACAGCCATCGCTCGGCATCGTAAGCCGATCGGCGAGACCGCGGCTGCGGCGCTGCTGAACTCTCCATTACTTCCGCTCGGGGCGGCGCAGGCGACGCGGATTGGGCTCCTGGATGGTGCCTTCGGCGCAAGCGTCGAGGAGTTTCACCGTCGTACCCGTGCGCTCGCGGAGGGGCCCGCGGTCGAGACCGACTTCGAGCTCCGCCCCGAGCCCAAGCGCTGGCGGCGCGCTGAGTAAGGCCGCTTCAGTCCCACCGCAATGACGAGCTCGCGCGCTCGTTCGACTTTTTCTTCGGTCCCGACCCAGCGACCACGACGCCAGCAGGCGGTTCGTCTACAAGCTCGGGTCGCCGACGCGCGAGCCGGCCGCAGCAGTGGCGGCCGTTTCCTAGCCTAGGCCGGGTCGAGCAAGCTCGCCTGCGGCGGCGGGTAGGTGATCGCTCCGTTGCTGTCGACGACCGCGAACTCCGTCAACGCGTGGACGCCTTGGCCGTCGCCGATCCCGAGGTGCTCGACCCGCCAGCCGCGAACCACGAGCGCATCGGCGATCAGCCGGCGATGACAGCGCCACCAAACGGCCTCGGCGCACATGATCGCGGCAAGCTGCTGCCGCGCTGCCGCCTCGAGCTCGGCCAGCGCACGCTGGAACTCCGCCGAAGCCATGTGATCGGCGTAGCCGCAAAACGCATTCTCTTGCCAGCCGCGGTTGGGGGAGTTCGGCGATGCTCGCCGCCGTCCTCCCAGCGCCCGCATGTGCAGGTAAGCGATCCCGGCCGCGGTCAGCCACTGCTCGAGCGCGCTCTGGTTGAACTGTGGATGTCGTCGCGAGCTCGGGAACGCTCTGACATCCGCGATCAGCTCAACACCCGCCTTGCGCAGCAGCGCAAGCAGCTCCTCGGCGGACCGCGTCGAGTGCCCGGCGGTGTAGATGCTGATGCCAGACAAACTGCAGCGAGCCTAGACGGGCGCACCGGCGATAAAGCTCGCCTGCGGCGGGCCGTTACTGGATCAGCCCAACCTCGGCCAGCAGCGCGAGCGTCGCGCCGAGCACTGCGGTGCGGGGAAGTGGGTGGGACAGGTGTCGGCTTCCGAGCCTGAGCTGGCGCGGGAAGGCGTCGTAGGCCATGTCCCAATGGTCGGCGCGCAGCGTTCCCAGGTGCGCAGACGCGGCCGCGGGCACCCGCGTCTGCGACTGGGTGAGCTGCATGTCGTTGACGCGTTCGCGGCGTGCGAGCCGAAGTACCGACAGCGCCTGGAAGTACGGGACGTCGCGCGCACGTACCGCGCCGGCAACGCTAAGGAACGGGACGCCGAGATCGTCGAATAGCCCTCGATGCTGATCGAGAAACTCGCGGCGCACGCCCGTCCGCAGATCCCCGACCGCGCCAGAGATGTCGAACTCGTCTTCGCGCCGCGTGATGCGGGCGAACTCCGCGGCCGGGACGAGTCGTCTCAGCACGCGTCCCCCCGTACCGTGGAGGAACGCGTCAACGTCGACATCGCCGAGGAGCGGCGCGGTCGCGTCGGCAAGGTAGGAGCCGCCGGCAGCACCCGCCCAGCTCACGATCGCCTTAATGCGTGGGGCGACTTCCGGATGCTCGGCGAGCATTGTGAGCGCGTCGGGCATCCCCTTGCTGTAGCCGACGAGCACGATGTCACCAGGCGGGACCGCGCCAGGTCGCAGCTCGCTGCCGTCGACGGCGAACCCTTCGCCCCGAGTCACAGCACGCAAGATGTCGCGGGCGTTGGCCTCACAGCTCGCGGCAGGATGACAGTCCGCCACGAGGACCCGAACCCCGAACTCGCTCTCGAGCAGGGGCGCGGTCGAGGCGAATGCGCTCATCGGCATCAGTGCGCCCAGTAGCCCTGGACAGAGCACCAGGGTTGTCGACGACAGTGTCTGACGGTCGGCCGGCGGCAGCTCGCGCCAAGGAGCGCCGCCGAGCACAGGTAGGACGAACCGCCGCGCGATGGCTTCATGGGGATCCAGCTGCGCGTCGCGCCCTCGGGCGAGCTCGACGGCCGCGTCGTCGAGCGCCGCGCGCTGGATCGCGAGCGCCGTCCAGCGGCGCGAGAGCCAGGAGTTGACCACGGCGTCGCCGACTGCGCGCGCTGGCTCAGCGACAACCGCCGCCCGAACCTGGGCGATCAGCTCGGGAACATCCCCGGACGCCTCGAGCGCGGCGAGCTCGGGATACGCCGTGGCGACGGCGGACATCGAATGACGATTCTGCCAGGCGCAGTCGGCGCGCCGCCCCGGTAATCACGGCGGCCGGCGGGCGAATCGTGCATTTGGACGGGCGCATCGCGCCTTGACACGCAAGCCCATTCGCGATATATCGTTGAGCTATCGCGTAAGGAGGATCTCAGATGACCGCAGAAGCGTTCGCTCAAGATTGGTTCGGCCCCTGGCGCGCGGGCCGGCACAGGCACTGCCGCGGGCCGTTGAACTGGTTCTTCGTCGGGGAAGGCCGTCGCGGCCGGCCTCCGGTCGAAGGCATCGACGACCTGATCGCGCTCGGGCGCATGTGGAAGGGTGGCCCGTTCGGTCCTCCGGGCTGGGGCCCGCACCGGCGCGGCTCCGGTCGCGCGCGCCGGGGCGATGTCCGCCTCGCGCTGCTCCGCTTGCTGGCTGAGGAGCCTCGCAACGGCTACGGGCTCATCCAGGCGATCGAGGAGCGCAGCGAAGGGCTCTGGCGCCCCAGCCCGGGCTCCGTTTACCCGACGCTCTCACAGCTCGAGGATGAAGGGTTGATCCGCTCGGTGCAGGACGAGGGAGCTCGCCGCTTCGAGATCACTGGCGCGGGCCGCGAGCATCTGGCAAGCCGTGCCGATGAGCCCGACCCGTGGGAGCCAGCTACGGGTGACGCCGCGAACCCGCTCAGCGACCTGGCCCCGCTGGTGATCCAGATCGGCAAGGCGACGTTTCAGGTCGCGTCTGTTGGCGACCAGGCTCAGCGTGACCGCGCTCGCGCGCTGCTAGCCGAGACACGGCGCGGGCTCTATCGCATCCTCGCCGAGGATGCGCATGAGGCCGACGCCGATGACGACGAGCGCGAGGTTTGAACTCGGAGGTGAGATCGATATGAACGACCAGTACTTCTTGTTCCGTCTCGGAGGACGCCAGGCCAATCTCCGCGCCGCTGACGCGGATCGCGAACGGGTTGCGGAGCAGCTTCGTCGAAGCCATGCCGAGGGCCGCCTCGACCTGGCCGAGTTTCAGCAGCGTCTCGACGCCTGCTATCAGGCAAAGACGTTCGGCGAGCTCGCCGAGCTCGTCAGAGACCTGCCGCGCCAGGACGAGTTGGACGAGCGACGATCGTTCGGGTGGTTGAAGCCGCGCCGCGGGAGCCTGATGCCGCTGGCTCCGATCCTGATCGCGCTAATCCTCCTCGCGGCCGCGGCTGGACATCACGTCTTCTGGCTGTGGATTCCGCTCGTGTTCCTCTTCTTGAGACTCTCCTGGTTGCGACGCACCCGTTGGCCCACCGCCCCGAAGCGCGGCCCGAACGACTGGAGCTGAGTCTGCACCACCGCGACATCCAGTCGCATGATGGGTCAACTGGGAATCTGACGCAGGACTGGCGTTTTCCGACCACTCCTCGGGCCTAAAACGCCAACGTGCACGGCACGGCGTAGCGAACTCGCAGCGTTTAGCTCCGGCTCGGGCGGGTCACCGACTTCCAAGCGGGAGGCTGCCAGGGCGTCCAGGTGGGGTGGCGGCGCCGTAGGCTTCGCACGAGGAGCCAGTCCACTCCGAGATCGGCAGCCCATACGAGGCACAACACGAAGCCGATCCACCAGTTCGCACGCGGGCCGACAACAAGGCTGATCCCGAGTGCGATCGGACCCAGGGTTCCGGCAACGACCCAGACGGCGAAGAAGGTCCAATGCGCCCACGGGGGATGTCGGTCCCAAGGTCGCCGCACGCCGCGGATTGTCTCATCGTCGCGCGCGAAGTTGAGGCGCTTAACGAGCGTCCGCAGCCGGCTTGCCGAGCTCGTTACCCCACAGAGGTCGAAACTGGACGCTGATCCGTGCGCCGAGGCAACTCGCTGACTTGGGGATCGCGTGCAGCCACGTTCGCTGGCAGCTTCCGCCCATGACGAGCAGGTCGCCATGCCCGATCTGCAAGCGAAGCCCAGCCCCGCCCGATCTGGGCCGTAGTGCGAAGGGCCGGGTGGCCCCGAGCGAGATGATCGCCACCATCGTGTCGCGGGAGCTTGCGCGAGCGACGCGGTCTCCGTGCCACGCGACACTGTCGCTGCCGTCGCGATACAGGCACAGCCCGGCGCTGACGAACTCCTCGCCCAGCTCCGCGGCGTAGTGCGAGTTCAACGCAGAGCGGGCCTCGGCGAGCACTGGATGGGGCAGCGCCTCGCCTTGCGCGTAGCGGGCCAGGAGCCGCGGGACCCGCACGGTGCTGTCGTACATGTGCATTCGCTCTTCGTGCCACGGCACGGTCCCTGCCAGCGCGTCGAACAGCTCATCGGCGGCGGTGACAAAGCCCGGCCGAAGATCGATCCAGGCGCCGTCAGAGAGGGGGCGGCGCTCGACCGACTCTCCAAGGTCGGCGACGCCGAGGTCACCCGAGGAGCCGAACAGCGAAGGTTGGACAACGAGCGACACGCGACAAGTTTAGCCTTTACGAACGCATGTTCGAAAGCTGGCCCGGCGCCCTAGCTCGTCGATTCAATCGCCAGCGACGTTGGCTTCGGCGATTATGCGCTCGGGGATGACGCGGACCAGAAGCTCGCCCGGAACCGCGTTTCGCCGTCCGAACTCCTCGGCTCGATCCTGGCCCATGTAGCGAGACCCGATGGCGGTGGCAAACCGCAGCAGTTCGTCGAGGTCGTCGTGAATCGTCACGCGGCCGCGCACATGGACGAAGGCGAACGGCGGCTCGTCATCCTCAACGACCAGCGCGATACGCGGATCGCGCCGCAGGTTGCGGCCCTTGACTGAGTTTGCTCCGGTGGTGAATACGATCTGCTCGCCGTCGAGCACGAACCAGACCGGCATCACGTGAGGCTGACCGTCCTTCATCACGCTTGCGACCTTCGCGGTGCGCGTAGCGTGCGACATGAAGCAACGCACCTGCTCGAGTGTCATGTCCCGCGGCATGAGCGATGGTGAGCAGTATGGCGCGACCGATGCGCTGCCCAATAGCCGGTCGGGGGTGCGGTCATGCTGGCTGCTTGGACTTGAGGTAGTTGACCAGGCCGGCGACATCGTCGGGCACCAGGCGGCCGATCGCGCCGCTGGAGTAGACGCTGACGACCACGTTGCCGTCGGGATCGAGGACGAACCCGGTGGACTGCAGGTGCGCGGGGTCGGCGTTCACGAACGCACCGGTCGCCTCGTGGATCGCGGCGACGTCGGCGCTGTGACCCACGGGGAACGTCAGGCCATGCTTGGCAATCAGCTCGCGGGTGGTGGCCTCGTCGTCGACCGAAAGGGAGACGACCTTGACGTCTTGGCCGTCGAGCTTCTCGACGGCGCGCTGGAAGGCGCGTAGCTGGGCGTTGCAGTACGGGCACCACGAGCCGCGGTTGAACAGGACCACGGCGAAGTGCCCGGCCAGCGCGTCCGGGAGGTCGATCGCCTCGCTGTCGACCGGGGTGATCGTGATGGGCGGGAAGTGATCGCCCGGGTTGAGCAGTGGCATCGTGTGACGCTCCTTCATGACGTGGGTGTTCCGGGGATGTCGCGAGGCAGAGTACGAGCGCTCGCCGGTTCGAACAATGCGCCAAGAGCGCAAATCGATAGCCGTTCAGCTCATCCCGCTGCCGATCTGTGAGGTGGTCGGCGATACGCTGTGATCCTCGTGGACCCGCTCGCCGATGTGTTCGACCTCAGCCGCGTCTCGGGCGCCGTGATGGCGCAGCTCATCGCCTACGAGCCGTGGGGCGTGGCCGTCGACCCGGTGCCCGGCGCCGTATTTCACGCGGTGGTTGCGGGGAGTTGCTGGCTGCGCATGCCGGGCCGCGCGCCGCAGCACCTGATGCCCGGCGATGTCGTGCTCCTGCCGACCAACACGCCACACGAGCTGCTGTCGTCGGCCGACGTCCAGACGGATTCCCTGACGCGATTCCAGACGGACACTCACCGAACGCCCGACGGCGACATGGTTATCCAGGGTTCGGGTGCCGGGACGCGCGTGCTGTGCGCGGCGTACGACTACGACCATGAGGTTGCCCACCCGCTGATGTCCCAGCTCCCGCCGGTGCTGTACGTGCCGGCCGGGATGCCCGGCGACGACGGAGGCGTCGCTGCGACGCTGAGGCTGCTCGCGCTCGAGCTCGGCGGCCGGCCCCCGGGCTCCCGGGCCGCGGTAGGACGGCTGATCGACGTGATGCTGATCCACGCGATGCGAGCGTGGCTACGCATGCAGGAGGACGACGCGACCGACGGGTGGCTGCTCGCGCTGCGCGACCCGGTAGTCGCCCGGGCGATGAACGCCATCCACCAGCAGCCCCGCGAGCCGTGGACGATCGAGACGCTGGCCCGCGAGGTCAGCGTGTCGCGCGCAACGCTTGGCCGCCGCTTCGCCCACCTGGTAGGCGAGACGCCACCCGAGTACCTGACGCGCTGGCGTATGGACCTCGCCGCCCAGCGGCTGCGCGACACCGACGACACCGTTGCTGCGATCGGGGCTGCGGTCGGCTACCGGTCCGAATACTCGTTCTCCCGCGCGTTCACGCGCCATCGTGGGCTCGCCCCCGGCCGGTACCGGCGCCACGCCCGCGCACGGGCGCTTGCG
>JAFAZV010000222.1 GCA_019239445.1 Solirubrobacterales bacterium | reverse complement strand
CTGAAGTAGTGCTCGATGAGCAGCCCGGCGGCCCGTTGGCTATCGCCGGCTGCTTGCGCGTGGGCGATCGCCTCGACGGCAGAGCCGTGGTCGGCGAACCAGTCCGCGGCGAGGGCATGCAGGCGGGGGATCTCGTCGGGCTCGGCGTTCCGCAGCTCGACCGCGAGCAGGTCGGCGAACAGGTGGTGGAAGCGAAACCAGGTCCTCGAAGCATCGAGCGCAACGACGAACGCTCCGGCATCAGCAAGCGCCTGCAGCTCCCGGCCCGCTCCGGAGCCACCGCTCAGCAGATCGCCAAGCTCACCGTTCACCCGCTCGAGCAGTGACGCTCGCACGAGCAGCCGCCGCACGTGTGAGGGCTGTGCCTCGAGCACCTCAGCCATCAGGTACTCGGCGACCGTGCGCTCGCTGCCGGAGAACTCGGCTACGAAGGCGTCGGGGTCGGAGTGCTCGGCGAGCGACATTGCCGCCAGCCGCAGGCCCGCTACCCAGCCCTCCGTACGGTCGTGCAGCAGGACGAGACTCTCGTCAGATAACGCGATCCCGAGCGCTCTCAGCATCTCCCGGGTCTCGTCGAGGGTGAAGCGCAGGTCCGCGCCGCGAACCTCCGTCAGCTCACCGGCGAGGCGACGGCGGTGCAACCCGAGCTGTGGATCCCGTCGCGTGATCAATACGACGTGGACACTGGGCGGAAGGCGAGCCAGAAAGTAGGTGAGCTGGGCACGGGCGTCAGGCGCCGCGAGCTCGTGAAGATCGTCCACGACGAGGACCAGCCGAGAGCCGAGCGACGCCAGGTCTGAGAGCAGCCGCTCGACGACCGCCTCGCCGTCGAACTGCGGCGTAGGCTCGAGCGCCTCGATCGCGACACCAGCCGCCGCCGCCGCCGCGCTCAGTCGGGCGATCACAGCGCCCCAAAAACGCTGGGCGTCCCGCTCGCCGCGTTCCACAGAGACCCAGGCCGCGCGCCGGTCGCGTCCCTCGCTCTGGAGCCAGGACCGTACGAGCAGAGTCTTGCCGCTGCCCGGCGACGCAGCGAGCACCGTTACCGGGCCGCGCGCACCGTCCTCCAGCAACCCCATCAGAGCAGGCCGCGGGACGAGCGCGGGTGGTGTCGACGTGACCATCGCGGTTTCCCGAACCATACATCTGCCCTCAGCGCGCCCCGATTGTCGGTCACACGATCCGTGCGACGACGGCTCACCCTCGAGCGACGGACGATGCAGTGCCTTCAACCATCCCTAATTCAGGAGGTCGCTCGATGAGCACCGCAAAGCAGGACGGGACCACCTACGAATCCGGCTACGGCCGGCGTCCATCGGTGACTGACACTGAGGGCTTTGACCGCGGCACCGGCACCGGGGAGCCGACCGAGGACGTCGCCCACAAGCTGCGGCTGATGAAGCGCGCCGACGACGGCTATAACGCCCGCGACTGGTCGGATTTCCTCGACACGATGCAGTCCGAGGACGTCGTCGTGCACCAAATCGGTGCGCCGGTGACGCACGGCCGAGAGGCCCACCGCCGGGACATGGAGATGTGGATCGGCGCGTTCCCCGATATGCGCGTCCATAACGACCCCTACGACATCCAGTTCGGCCAGGGCGACTGGTCCGTCGCGATGGGCAGACTCAGCGGCACCTTCACCGGACAGCTGAGACTGCCCGACGGGACGGTCGTCGAGCCGACCGGGAAGGCCTTCGAGACCTTCTTCACCACCATCGGCCATTGGAAGGACGAGCAGCTCGACGTGCAGTACGTGCTCTACGACGCGCAGGACATCATGGCCCAGATCGGAGCCGGCCGCTGAAGCCATCACCAGCGACACAGCGCCCAGGGAGCGCGGCGGGGAAGCCGCGCTCCCCGGGAAGGTCCCTCCCGGCGCGGCAGCCCCTTTCGCCCTCGCCCCCGAGCGTCTGCCCCACCGGATGTGGGCTCGCGCAAGTGAAAGACACAACATGATCGACGCCCACAAACTCACCAAACGCTACGGCGCGCCGCGGCTCTTCATCTTCGTCCGCCACGCGGAGTCCACCGCCAACCTCGCGGGCGTCGTCAGCAGCGATCCAGAGCACCCCGTCGCGCTCACGCCCCAGGGCAGACGGCAAGCCCGGCAGCTCGGCGCGCAACTGGCCAACCTTGAGATCGACCTCGCTGTCGCCACGCGCTTTCTGCGAACCCAGCAAACCCTCGAGATCGCGCTGCGCGGCAGGTCAATACCGCTTCAAATCGAGCCGAGCTTCGACGAAATCCGCGCCGGCGACTGCGAAGGCGCTGCGATGTCGACCTACTGGTCCTGGAAAGAACGCCACGACCCCAGTGAGCGCTTCCCTCGCGGCGAGAGCATCAACGCGGCGCTACTCCGGTACGCAGAGGCGTTGCGCCGCCTCGTCGCGCGGCCCGAGACCGTCGTGCTGCTCGTCATCCACGAGTTCGGCCTGCACCACATCGCCGCCGCCGCGGCCCCGTCCTCACTGCTCTCCCAACCCGCACCGCACAACGCGACGCCGTACCTGTTCGGAGAGCCGGCGCTCCGGCGCGCGTCCGACCGCCTCAAGGCCATGGCCTGCTCAAATCCGGCCGAAGGCCTAGTACGAATGGCCGGCCTGTCATCCTGATCGAACTCCTGAACACACCTGGGCGGTAATCCGCCGTGGCGACATCGGGAGGCAACCCTCAGACGGCGACGCGTACCTGCCGCAAACATGGGTTGGCTGCTTCCAGTTCGACAGCGAGGAGCGAGGGCTGCATCGCCCGTGCCTATCTCGACTCGCAGCCTTCGCAGCGAGCGGACCGGAGCTGCGCTGACCGTGGCAGTTCGTAGGCGCGCCGCCGTCGCCTCGAGCTTGGTCTTGGTGCTGCCAACGGTGAGTGACCGGAAATTACGGCACCGCTCTGACCGCACCGCGGTCGCGGTGAACGTCATGCGCAGATGGCTCGTCGCATCGAAGTCCGCCGATCGCAGATGCTTGTCGCGCCGTTCGTTCTTTGTATCCAGGCTGTCGGTGTGCACCCCCAGCTCGCCCGTTGTGCCCGCGTCGTTGATCTCCAGCCCCCCCTCGAACCGATCGAAGCTGTGTCTGACCTCGGCAAGCCCCCAATGGTCTGGACGCGGAAGGTGATACGTCCGGCCCGCGAGCCAAATCCCTGTCGTGAGAGCCGGAGGGGCTGGGATGGTTTCGTTGAGCACTGGGGCATCATGATGCGCCCCAGCGTGGTGGCGGTGATCCGGTTTGCATCCCGAGCATTGGCGCCACTCGTGTGCACGATTCGGGTGAAGATGACCACCGGAACCAACAGATGCATCACCCACAAGCGGGCGCACCGGCAGTCCGACTAAGGTCACGATTTGCGCCACCCGGATCACCGCCGATCGGCGCGATCGTCCGGGCCCTGGCGAACCACGCACCGAAAGTGGGTGCCCGTATGCCGGCGTTGTGCGGGCCGTAATCGGCGCCGCGGTGTACCTGGCGCTCGCCGGCCTGTTCGCGATGGGGCTCGGCGCGATCGTGCGCAATACCGCTGCTGGCATTGCTGCTTTCGCCGCGATCATGTTCGTCTTACCTCCGCTGATCTCGATCTTCCCTTTGAGCATCTCCGGCTCGATCAGCCCTTACCTGCCCAGCAACGCAGGCGGTGCAGTTATGCAGATCGGCGATCACGCCAGCACGCTCTCGGCTGGCGCGGGTCTGGCCGTGTTCGCAGGCTACGTGACCGTGGTGATCGCGCCCGCGGCGGTACTGCTGATCGCGCGTGACGTCTAAGCGAAGCCGCGAAACAGCGCCACGTAGACCGAGTGCGTGACCGTCGGGAGCGCAGGTCGCCACGACCAACGGCCACGCTTACTCGACCTAGGCG
>JAFAZV010000446.1 GCA_019239445.1 Solirubrobacterales bacterium | reverse complement strand
CTCGGCCACCTCGCGATCGACAAAGGCAAGACCGTCGCCCGGCACACGCTCGAGACGCTCGCGCAACTCCTGCGCCGCCACCGCGCCGACGACTCAGTCGGCAAAGCAATCGGAAAGCTGATCCGCGCCGACCTCGTGGTGATCGATCTGTGCCGACACCGCGACTATGCCGAGACGAACCTCTCGCTCGTGGTGAACATCCAGGATCCAAGGCGCTTCCGCGCCGTCGCGTCGGCTGGCTTGTCGGCATAGTCACAGGGCTTCGAGGAACGCGAGCACCTTGTCTTGCGGCTTGTAGCGATCGTGCTTGACTTCGGCCGGCGCGACGAGCGCGAGCGCCTGCTCCTTGATCGTGAGGTCGGCGTGGAGGTAGGGCTGGGTGGAGCGGACATCCGCGTGCCCTAACCACAGGGCGATGACGGTCGTGTCGACGCCTGCCTGCAGCAGTGACATCGCGCAGCTGTGACGGAGCACGTGCGGATGCAGTTGCTTGCCGGACAGCGACGGGCACCGTTCGCGGGCGGTGCTGGCGTGGGTGGCGACGCGTTGCTCGATCGCGTCGCGGCTGAGGCGGCGGGCGGTGCGTGTCACGAACAACGGATCTCCTGGTCGTCCTGTGCGCTCGGCAAGCCGGCTGGCCAGGACGGCCTGGGCGGGAGAGGTCAGCGGAACTGTCCTTTGCTTGCGTCCTTTGCCTTCGCAGCGAACGTGGGCGCCGGTGCCGAGCACGACGTCGCTGCAGTTGAGGGCGATCAGCTCGGAGACGCGCAGGCCGGCGTGGATCGCGAGTGTCAGCATCGCCCGGTCGCGACGGCCCTCCCAGCGTGAGGTGTCGGGCGCGTTGATCAGCGCGCTGGCTTCGGTGGCGGTGAGGAATGTGACCTGTCGTTTCTGGTGGCGTTTGGGCGGGATCGACAGAACCTGCGCGATCACGGCTGCATGTTCGGGGTGTCTAAGCGCCGCGTACTTGAACAGCGACCGGATTGCGGTCAGCCGCAAGTTCCGGGTGCGCGCACCGTTGCCGCGGTCGGTCTCGAGGTGCTCTAGGAACGCGGAGATGAACCGCGCGTTGAGATCGGCCCAATCGAGCTGCGATGGCTGACGACCCGTCCGCTGGTGCGCAAAGGCGAGCAGCAGCCGGAGAGTGTCGCGGTAGGACGCGATCGTTCTCGGGCTCGCTTGCAGCTGGCGAGTGAGGCGATCGGTGAAGAACGCTTGCAGCGTTGGCGCGATCGGGGTCATGACCGCACCTCCGCGCGCGAGTCGAGGAGTCGAGCGGCGTGCGCGAGTAGCTCAGGCGCGGCCGATAGGTAGTGGTAGGTGTAGCGCGGTTCGCGGTGCCCGAGGTAGGTGGATAGCCAGGGCAGGCGGGAGGGGACGTCGAGGCCGTCGCGATACCAGCGGAGCAGGGTCTTGACGGCGAAGGTGTGCCGGTGGTCGTGAACCCTCGGGGTGATTGGCGATCCTGCACCGACTCCGGCTCGCTCGCAGAGCATCCGGTGCGTTGGCCACACGATCTCGTAGATAACTCGGGTGCCGCGCAGCGACACGAAGAACGCCTCGGTGCTCGGCTCGGGACAGAGGTGCCGGCGCGTGTGGTCGTAGCGCACGAGCGCGTCGACGGTGCTGACGGTCAGCGGCACGAGCCGCGACTTCTGGAACTTCGAGCAGCGGATCCGCAGCACGCCTTCAGCCCAGTCGAGGTCGCCCCGGTCCAGGCGCAGCGCTTCTCCGATCCGCAGTCCGGTCGTCGCCAAAAGGCCGATCAGAGTCTCGTAGGTCGCGGCCCTGAGCGGCTGCGGGATCGACCGCGTCGCCTGCATCAAGGCAAGCACGTCGGCGTCGGTGAAGATGAATGGCGGCCGCCACTGGCGCGGGATCCGGACCATCCCAGCGAGTGGGATCTCGGTCCGCGGATCGATCCCTGACAGATAGCGCGCAAACCCGCGCACCACCATCCAGCGGTGCCCCGGGACGGTGCTGCGCGACGGCACCGCCGGCTCAAGCGACCACGCGAGCGCCGCCTGAATCGTCACGAACTCCAGGCCGTGATCGTCGAGATAGGCCACGAACCGTGGCAGCAGCCGGTGCGCCTCGGCGAGGTCGTGACCGAGCATCCGCCGCAGGCGCAGATACTCATCCAGATGCTGAGAGAGCACGCTCATGACGCGGCTCCTGGCCACGGCTGGGCAACCTGCCTGAGTCGACCGAGATCGACCTTGGCGTAGATCGCGGTCGTCCCGAGATCGCTGTGCCGCAGCACCTGGCTGATCGCCTGAAGCGAGGCGCCACGGGCGAGCAGCGCGGTCGCGAGAGTGTGCCGCAGCCGGTGCGGGCCGACATGCGGCACCCCGATCTGGCGGCAGAGCCGTTGCACGACGTCGCCGACGAGATCAGCGCGGATCGGCCGGATCGGTGCGCGCAACGTCAAGAACACCCGCCGCGACTCGTGACGGCCACGCAGCACGAGATAGCCCGTCAGCGCACCACCGACATCATCAGGAAGCGGCAGCGGATCGTCGCGGCGCGCCTTACCGCGGACCAGCAATTGCCCGGCCCGCCAATCGATGTCCTCAAGCTCCAGCCGCGAGATCTCCACGCAGCGCAACCCGAGCCGAGCGAGCAGCATCACCATCGCGAAGTCCCGCGCGCCGTCCAACGTCGAGCGATCACACCCCGCCAACAGCCGCTCGATATCCGCCGTCGGCACCGACGGTGGGATCGACGTTTCCCGCCAGCCAGCGACCTGCGGCACCGACTCCGCCAACGCGACCGGTGTCAACCCCCACGCGTGCAAAAACCGCAACAACGACCGCAGCTCCGCGACCTTTCCCTTCGCCGAGCCGACCGACACCCGGCCGCACTCGCCCAGCAGGAACCGAGCGACGTCAGCACCGTTCAAGTTCTCAACGCCGAGCTCGTCTGCGGGCGTGACACGGCTGGTCAAGAACCGGCGCGCGAGCGTCTCATACCGAAGCACCGTCATCGCCGCCAACCCGCG
This sequence comes from Solirubrobacterales bacterium, assembly GCA_019239445.1. Taxonomy (GTDB): domain Bacteria; phylum Actinomycetota; class Thermoleophilia; order Solirubrobacterales; family Solirubrobacteraceae; genus Palsa-465. The sequence continues at coordinate 2,415 of JAFAZV010000446.1, read as the reverse complement.
CTCGCGGATCAGCCACTCCCGGTAATCGTCAACCAACAGCTCAACCGGCGTCAACGTCGGCGCCGGCTCCGGCTGCATTGCCCCGACCTCGCGCAGATACGCGATCAACTGGCGCAGCTCACCCATACTCGCCGGCCGCCGCTCACCACCAGCACGCCGGGCCGCCAAGAGCGCCTCCACCGAAGCCGTGTCTAGCCGCCCCACTTCGATGCCCTCGGCCTCCATCCAGCGGCCCAGGCGCCCCAGCTCCTTCAGCATCAACCGCACGGTCTGCGGCGTGTACCCCAGCTCCAGCAACCGGACGCGGTAGCCCTCCACGAACGGGCCAAGTCGCCCAGGCTTCCTTCGAGTACCCGACATCTCCTGCCTCCTGCCGGAGCCCTCGCTCCGACGATCGAAGTGGTCAGTCGGGTCGCGGAACTATGCCGACAATCCCACGCCGACCGCGCTCAAGAAGTCGCAGTGAGCGGGCAATTCACACGCGCAGCGCGCGCCATGTCCGCATAGTCGCGGTGTCGGCCTAGATCGACGATCAGCAATGGGATCCGGCGCGGCGCGGCGAGCTCGTCCTCGAGCCGGCCGTCGTGTTTGGCGTCGGCGAGCCGGGCGACCCATTCGGTCGCGGTCCGGAACAGCACGCGGTGACCGGCGAGGCAGGCGCGGATGCCAAACGCGATCGCCAAGTGCGTTTTGCCTGTGCCCGGAGGCCCGAGAGCCACGAGGCACTCCTTGGCGTGCAGGAAGTCGAGCTGCCCGAGATGCTCAATCACCTGCTTTCGGACCGAGCGCTGGAAGGTGAAGTCGAACTCCTCAAGCGTCTTGCGGGCGGGGAAGCGGGCCTGGCCGATCCGGGCCTCGCCGCCGTGACTGTCGCGCGCGGACACCTCGGTCTCAAGCAGCGCCTGCACGAACCGCTCATAGGACCATTCCTCTTGGCGGGCGCGCTCGGCGAGCTTGGGCAGCGCACGAGCGGCCGCTGGCGCCTTCAAAGCGCGAAACAGATGCGCGAGCTCGGCCTGTTGGCCCATCACGCCGCCTCCGCCAGCCGATCGAACACCGACAAGTCGCGGATCTCGACGTCCTCGCCTGCCGACGGCTTGCCGGCATAGCGCGCCAATCGCAGCTGCTCGAGCGCCGCCTGATGGTCAGGATCGGTGATCTCCTGCCCGGCGGCGAACACGCGCCGATGCTTGGCCGCCAGCTCGCCGGTGCCCAACGCGACCGCCGTGATCTCGCGCTGACCGATCCGCACCTCCACCCGCCGGCCAACCAGCCGCGGATCCAGCGAGTAATCGTTGCGATCGACGTGCACGTAGGGCTGCGGCGGGACCCGCAGCACAAGCCGCCGGTCCAGATTCGGCCCCGGCTCGGGCAGCGGCCGCAACCCCTCCCGCTCCAACCGGTCGACCGGCCGCTGCTTGAGCGATCGATGCAGCCTGACGTTCGCCCGCTGATCGAACCAGCGATCCAGCTGATCCTGAAAGTCGAGCTCGTTGCCGAACGACCGCCCCGGCTCAAAGCTGGTCTCCATGAACCCCTGCAGCCGCTCCACGACACCCTTCGCCTGGCAATCCCCGGGGTCAAGGATCCGCCACCCGACCGCCAGCTGCCCGCACAACGAGGCGAACTCCTCGCTCGGCCGCCCGCCGCCGGCGTGCAGACAGCCTTCCCGGTCGACCACCAGGCGCCGCGGTAGCGCGCCGATCCGCCACACGCACCGTTGCATCCCCCACAGCACATCCGGCGCCTCCTTGGAGAACACCAGCGCGCCGGCGCCAAACCGCGAGAAGCCCAGCGCGCCGACGACCACATACCCCTTGCGAGTCTGCCCGTAGCCGACCGGGACCTCCCGCCTCGGCTGCCACAGATCGAACTGCAACACGTCCCCAGGCCGGTAGATCGTGCGCTGAAAGGACCGCTGATCGACGAAGAACGGGCGCACCTCGCGCACGTAGTCATAAGTGATCGACTTGCCGCCCCGATAGCCCTGCTCGACCAGCAACTCCACGATCCGCTGCGTCTCGATCCGCGGATCACCACGCAACAACTCGTGGACCTCCTCCCGGAACCCATCCAGCTTCGACGGGCGCCCACCACGCGCATAGCGGGGCGGGGCCGGCGAGCTCAGCGCCCGGCGGATCGTCTCACCATGCAGCCCCGTCCGCCGGCGGATCTCCCTGATCGCCAGCCCCTCGACGAACCGCATCCGGCGTATCTCCGCCCATTGCTCCACGCTGACCACCCGTTTCCTCCTGGCTCGATCGACACGACCGGGCCAGGCTCAGGACCCCTCCGGACGCCAACACGCACGCCCAGGTGGGTCACTTTTCAATCGGAACAGGTGGTCCAGTATTCAGCCGGAACCGACAGCAATAACCGTGGAGTCGCGAGATTGCACTTGGTCGCCGAAGCGAT
>JAFAZV010000165.1 GCA_019239445.1 Solirubrobacterales bacterium | reverse complement strand
GGCGCCGGGTACCCCGTATCAGTTGAGAGCACCTGCCATTCCGCTCCAGGACGTCGCCAACTGGGTTGAGCGCGGCGAAGCTCCGCGGTCGATCCTGGCCGTCAAGGTCGATCCACAGACCAACTTCGTCACTGAGTCGAGGCCGCTCTGCGCCTACCCACGGACCGCTGTGTACTCCGGCATCGGTAATCCGAACCTGGCGGCGAGCTACCGGTGCTCGGCCAGGCCCAGAGGTGGCTCTGAGTCACGCTGAGCACAGGAGGGAGGCTGACGCGATCTACGCCTGCCGCGCCTAGCGCGGCGCTCGGGACGTCCGATGCCGCACGACCACCGACTTGGACTCCGTGTATTCGTCGAGTGCTTCGTGGCCGTGCTCCTTGCCGTAGCCGCTGGCGCCGATGCCACCGAATGGCAGCTCGTCGTACAGGCGCTGGGGGGAGTTGATCCAGGTGTACCCCGACTCGAGGCGTCCGGCCGCCTGGGTGGCGGCGTCGAGGTCGCGGGTCCAGATCGAGGACCCGAGCCCGAACGGTGAGGCGTTGGCGCGGCTGATCGCCTCATCGAGGCCGTTCACCGCCCACACCGGCAACACCGGGCCCAAGACCTCCTCCGTCGCCAGCCGGCAGTCGTGAGCGGGATTGGCGATTACGGTCGGCTCGAAGTACCAGCCGCCGTTCAGGTCCTCTTCCTGAGGCCGACCACCGCCGGCTAGAAGCTCGCCTCCGGATTCGAGCCCGTCGGCCACCTGAGCTACGAGGCGGTCGCGAAGAGCCTCCGTGTGGAGCGGACCGAGCACGGTTCCCGCCATGGTCGGAGGGCCGACCTTCAGCTTCCGCACCCGCGCGAGCAAACGCTCGACGAAGGTATCGAAGGCATCCGCAACGCAGTACACGCGCTTCACCGCCAGGCACGACTGGCCGGCATTGAAGTACCGGCCGACGCTGGCTGCGCTGGCCGCGGCGTCAAGATCCGCGTCTTCGCAGACGATGAACGGATCCGATCCGCTGAGCTCCAAGGCGACGCGCTTGGTTCCAGCGGCCGCCGCCGCCGCGACGCGCTCACCCGTGGCAGTCGTGCCCGTGAACGCTACCTTGCGGACGTCGCGATGGCGCACGAGCGCTTCTCCGGCCTGAGCTCCCCCGCAGACGATGTTCAACACGCCGGCCGGCAGACCACCCTCGTGCAGCAACTCGGCAATCCGCAGCGTGGTCAGAGGTGTGCTCGGCGCGGGTTTCGCCACGACCGTGTTGCCAGCGACGATCGCCGGCGCGATCTTGTTCGCGAGCAGCAGAGTCGGAAAATTCCACGCCACGACGGCCGCCACAACGCCCAGCGGGCGGCGGAGGACGAGGCCATAGGTGTTGTGGTCGAGGTCGGGAACATGGCTTCCGCGCAGGTCTCGCGCCAGCCCGGCGTAGTGCTCGAGCGTGATCACGAAGCGGTGAATCTCGAGTCCGGACTCGCGCAGGGTCTTGCCGTGCTCGGAGGTCAGTAGTCGCGCGAGCTCGTCCCGGTGTGCGAGGACCTGTCGAGCCCCGCGGTGCAGCAGTTCACCGCGGCGACTGGCTCGCGTACTCCACCATGGCTCGAATGCGCGAGCGGCGGCGGCTACGGCGCTGTCGACATCGGCGCCCGTGGCTTCAGGGACGGTGTCGAGCGGCTCGCCGCTGGCCGGACTGATCACCGTCCTTCGCTCCCGATCAGACCGGGTGAACGAACCGCCGATGAACATCTCGGCCACAGAACCCTCCCTTACCCAGTCTCCCGGCCGCCCGGCGACGATATCAATTCGTGACCCACGCGGCGATCAAGCCGCGCTCACCATGCGTCTGGCGCATATTCGGCGCGCAGAGAGTGAAAGCCCACCGCTTCACCACAGCGCGAGCAGTGAAGATCCGGCGAGGCTGGTTCGCCGCAAGCCTTGTGATAGAGCCGCACCGGTGGCTCGTCGACCATGTACATGTCGCCCCACCGCATCAGCATCAGCAACACCGGGTAGAGATCCATCCCTTTCTGGGTGAGACGGTATTCGTAGCGATCTGGAGCCTGCTGGTAGCGGACGCGCTCGAAGATGCCTTCAGCAGTCAGACGTCCGAGCCGATTCGAGAGGACGTTGCGTCCGACCCCGAGCCGCTGTTGGAAAACGTCGAAACGGCGCGTTCCGCGAAACGCTTCGCGGATGATCAGCATCGTCCAGCGTTCCCCGATCACCGCCCATGTCCGCGCCAGCGAGCAGTACACGTCGCTGAGGGACTCGTGCTTCATGGTTGCGCTCCGCGGTGGAGGTTCTGGACCGGTTGCCGGCCGCGGATTCGGTTTCTGACGCTGCGTCGCCCTCATTGCGTGTGACCCGGCGAGATCTAGCCTTGAGGCTACCGACTGCCGCTCCTGGAACCCGGTCCCTGGCCGTGCCCAACGACGCGCGCAGCCAAGCTCTATCCGCGGCCCCGCCTGCGGATGACGACGGCCTTCTGGTCGGTGTAGTAGTCGAACGCCTCCGAGCCGTGCTCCTTGCCGAACCCGCTCGCCTTCACGCCACCGAACGGCAGTTCGTCGTAAACCTTGGTCGGGGAGTTGATCCAGGTGTAGCCGCAGTCGAGACGTTCGGCGGCCTCGGCGGCGGCGTCGAGATCCGACGTCCAGACCGACGATCCGAGACCGAATGGCGAAGCATTGGCGCGTCCGATCGCGTCGTCGAGGTCGCGGACGCGCCAGATGGGCAGCGCAGGCCCGAATACCTCTTCCGTCGCCATGGGTGAATCGTGTGGCGGTTCGAGCACGACCGTGGGCTCGTGAAACCATCCGTCGCTCAGATGCTCGCCCGGGGGCCGGCCTCCCCCGGCCGCCACCTGTCCACCGCGATCAAGCGTGCGGCGGAGCTGGTCCTCCAGCAGGTCTCGCTGACGTTCTGAGTGCAGCGGCCCCAGTTGTACGCCCTTATCGGTGCCTCGACCGACGGTGAGCCGGCCCGCCTTCTGCACGACCGCCTCGATGACCTCGTCCGCCACGGGCTCGGCTACGTAAAGGCGCTTGACGGCCAAACACGCCTGGCCGCAATTGAAGAAGCGTCCCATCGAAGCGGCACTTGCCGCCTTGGCGAGGTCGGCGTCCTGGAGGATGATCATCGGATCGGAGCCCCCCAGCTCCAGCGTGAGACGCTTGTTCTCCGTGGCCGCCAGCGACATGATGCGCCGTCCCGTTGGTGTCGAGCCGGTGAAAGCCACCTTGCGTACCAGCGGGTGCGTGACCAGCGCCTCACCGGCCTCGGCGCCGCGCCCGGTTATCACGTTGAAGACGCCGGCCGGCAGACCGGCTTCGTGCATGATCGCGGCGACACGAAGCGTGGTCAGAGGCGTCGTGTCCGCCGGCTTGGCGACGACGGTGTTCCCGGCCACGAGCGCGGGTCCGAGCTTGTTCGCCAGGAGCGTGGTGGGGAAGTTCCAGGGGACGATTGCTCCCACAACTCCGAGGGGGCGACGGAGGACCTGGCCGCTGACGCCGGGGTCCAGCCCGAGAACGAAAGCGCCCCGTAGCTCCTTAGCCAGTCCGGCGTAGTGCGCCAGCGTCTCAGATGCCCGCCCCAGCTCGATGCGCGACTCGCGCAGCGGCTTACCCTGCTCGGCGGTGAGCAACGGCGCCAGCTCGTCGATCGCAGCGCGTATCGCGTGCGCAGCGCGGCCGACGAGCTCGCCGCGCTCGGCGATCCCTCGCGCCGACCAAGCCACGAAGGCGTCTTCGGCGGCACGCACCGCGCGGTCGACTTGTTCGTCCCCTGCCGCTGTGACGCGACCGACCAGGCGTTGCGTCGCCGGATCGTGGATCTCCTGCACCGCCTCGCTTAGCGGTTCCGCCTTACCGGCGATGAAGGGTCCAAGATCGACGGCGGTCTCGATTGCGCTCACTATCTTCTCCCTGTTCGCTCAAATTGGCGGTATCGATACGAAACTGACGGTGGAGGGTAGGTCCACGTCCGGTGCTGATCGAAGTCGAGGGACGACGGATCGAATATCAGGAGATCCCGGGTGACCCCTCGCAGCCCGCGCTGGTGTTCCTTCACGAGGGGCTTGGCTCGGTCGGGCTGTGGGCGGAGTTCCCGGCCCAGGTGGCGGCGAACACATCTCGCCGTGGGTTCTCGTATTCGCGCTTCGGCCACGGCGATTCCGACCCACCGCCGGCGCCGCGGACGCCTGCCTTCATGCATGAGGAGGCCCAGGAAGTTCTCCCTCAGCTCCTGGCAGCGTGGGGGATCACCGCACCCGTTTTGATCGGCCACAGCGACGGAGCCTCGATCGCCCTCATCCACGCAGCGGAGTACCCCGTCACGGCCGTTGTGGGCATCGCTCCTCACGTGTTCGTGGAAGAGAAGTGTTTGGCCGAGATTCGACAGGCGAAAACGCTCTACGAGGAGGGAGGGCGACGGGAACGCATGGCGGCCCATCACCGAAACGTCGATGTCGCCTTCTACGGCTGGAACGACGTGTGGCTCGATCCGGAGTTCAAAGCCTGGAACATCGAGGCACTGCTGCCCAGGATCGACGCGCCGCTGCTGTTGATCCAGGGCGACGACGACCCTTACGGCACGTTGGCTCAGATCGACTCGGTGGCGAGCGCCGCGCGTGGGCCGGTCGAGCGCATCGTGCTGTCGTGCCGCCATGCGCCACACGTACAAGCCCCGGAGGAGACGCTGGCCGCGGTGAGCCGGTTCATCGCCGTTCATGGGTCGAGAAGCCGGGCTCCGGCCCGGTAGCGCCTGGCCAGTTCCTGATACTCGCGCGCGGCGCCTTGCACCCATGCCGCGGATGACCCGCCGAGGTCCTTCTTCATTCGCGCCGGCGCACCGGCGGCGAGCGTTCCCGGCGCGACCTCGCCTCCTTCTCCCACCACAGACCCCGCCGCGACCATCGCGCCGGCGCCGACTCGCGCCCGCTGAAGCACGATCGCGCCCATGCCGATCAGAGCGCCGTCCTCAATGACACAACCTTCGAGCATCGCCATGTGACCGATGGTCACGTTCTCGCCAACAAGAGTCGGGAGATGAGAGGCGCAGTGGAGAACCGCATTGTCTTGCACGCACGCTCCGTGGCTGACGTGGATACTTCCGAAGTCGCCCCGAAGCACCGCCCCGAACCACACGCTCGCTCCGGAGGCGACCTCCACGTCGCCGATCAGCGTGGCCGTCGGCGCGAGCCAGGCTTCCTCCGACACGCGAGGGCGCACCCCGCCGAACTCGACGAGCGTCGCCATCTCAGCCACTCGTCCTTCGGGCCCGGGCGCGGCTAACGGCTTCGCGATGCTCTGCTGTGGCGATGAGCGAGCTTTGCGCGAACGCCTCGGCTGTCATCCCCGCGCGCAAGGATGTGTCAGCGGCGATCGCGAGGAGGCGCTTCGCGGCGGCATAAGCTTCCGCTGACCGCCTCAGCGCGAGACGCGCTCGCTCCTGTGCCGCCTGCACCACTGTCCCATCGGGCACGACCGCGCTCAGCAGTCCGAATCGTTCGCCCTCGGCGGCGCTCAGTTCCTCGCCACCGAGTAAGACATCCCGGGCGCGTGCGAGGCCTACCAGCTTGACCAGCCGGGTTACCCCGCCATGACTGGGGATGATGCCGAGCCGACCCTCGCGAAAGATCATCCGCGCGCTGGCTGCGGCCAGCCTGACGTCACAAGCCAGCGCCAGCTGCGTGCCGGCTCCCGTGACGGCGCCGTTGATGGCCGCGATGACGGGCTTCTCCAGCAGCTCGATCCCCTCGATGAGTGCCGTGAGCCGGTGCGAGTGCAGGCGGAAGGCGCTCGGCGTCCACTCCCGCTCGAACCGCCCGAGATCCCCGCCGGCGCAGAACGCCTCACCGGCGCCCGTGAGGATGATCGCGCGTGTGCCCGGGTCGTCGGCGGCGTCGTTTAGCGCTGCGCTCAGTGCCGTGGTCAGCTCGTCGTCCAGTGCATTACGAGCCTCAGGCCGGTTCAGAGTCAGCAGCAGGACGCCTGCCTCATCCAGCTCGTGGCGAAGTGGGTCCGCGCTCACGGGTCTCTGCGGATGCGCTCGAACGGCGTGCGGCAGTTCCGGCACACCCACTGCTCGGTAAGGAGCTGCGGGCCCCACTCGCCAATCTGCTCGGTGTCCCGGGACTCACACCACGGGCAGGTACGCCCGTCGTCACTGTTCAAGCCATGCGGCGCTGCAGGTGGCTCCAGCGCTTCCACGGCAGCTCTCCTACCTCCATGCTCAAGCCGTTCTCCTTGAGGACCGGGAAGACATCCGTCTCGAACGTCTTGCGCATTTCGTCGTTGTCGAATTTGATCAGGCCCTGCGTCTTCAAAGCGGCGACGCCCGGCTCACCTGAGGGCCCGAACCACATCAGCACCTCTGGGAGCATCCAGTCGATCCGCCGCTGCAGCGTCTGGCGACCCTGATCCGTACGCGCGAGATCTCGAACTCGACCATCGGCGTACTTACGGTGGAACACCTCTTCTGATGGCACGCGCGCCGCGCGCTGACGGAGGTCGTCGTAACGCGAATTCTCGAGCGAGCGGAACAGGATCGTCAGCGCTGGATCGACGAGGATCAGAGCGGCAACGACATCGGCCCACCATTCCCACGGTTCGCTCAGAGCGCTCATGCAGTACTTACGTTCACGCTCAGCGCCGCGCTGCAGCGAAATCGGCGCGTCGACCAGCGGCATCTCCTCGAGCAGCGGATACAAGGCGCGCGCGTGGCCGAGCTCCTCTTGCGCGATCGCGGCCAAGGCGACGGCGCTCTCCAGCGACGGGCCCCCCGACAGCCACTCCGACAGGCGACGGCCGAGAAAGAACTTGTTGTCGGCCAGAACCACAACGAGGTTGACCAAGGCAGCGAGCGCCTCGTCGTCGTCTGTCACCGACCACTCGGCGGGGACGACCCGATCGAGGTCTGGCTCGGGCGAACTCACGCCGGCACCTCCGCTCGCTCCCACTCTGGCAGCTGCTCGGGCGCGAGCGGCCCAACGATCCACCGCACTCGTTCCTCGGGCACGAGGCGAACCTCGAGCCAGTCAGCGAATCGCTCACGCGCCCGCGTCGAGGCTTCAGCCGCGCCATCGACGTCGATCACGGCCTGTCGCGAGACCGGCTTGTCGTACTCCTGACGAGCAAACACGAAGTACCTCATGGCGTCTGCACGACCTCGATGATGTCCGCACGCCGTACGACGAATTGCTCCGTCCACTTCCATTGGTCGTAGAGCTTGAACGCGAACACCTCGGCATCGGAGGCCTCGCTTGCCCCCACCGTGCCAATGTGCTCGAGCGGCTCGTCGCGCTTGCGTCGAGCGAAGACGTCGTAGTACTCCTGTTCGCGCTCAGCCTTCATCACGTCACTCCCAGTTCGGTGAGCGTCCGCCGGGCGCGACGGCTGAGATTGCGGTGCGTCCACGGCTCGAACACCTCGTGAACCTCCACGCGCGCGATCCCTTCGACGGCGAGTAGAGCGTCACGGACGTCATCGGCGATCATCTCTTTGCAGGGACACCCCATCGACGTGTAGGTGAGCCTGACTGTGGCGGTATCACCCTCTACGGCAACGCCACGAATCAGCCCCATGTCGAGTACCGAAACCGGATACTCAGGATCGTGCACGCTCCGCAGAGCCACCTCGAGATCATCGACCGTCGCGCTCATGCCGCGACCTCGAGCGACCTCGAGAGTTGCTTGTAGCCCCGCTGGATCTGCTCGACGAGCTCTTCGTTCGCGGGGCCGCGGCGCTTCCAGCGCTCGAGCACCTGATCCCACGAGATCTCGCCGCCCTCGAAATCCCAGCGCTTCTCTTCCTCGTCGAACTCGCACGGAAACGACGCGTCTATCACCCACGTATCGCTTGCCTCGTCATGGTGCGCCGGCACGTTGATTCCGTGTTGCTCGCACAGTGGTACAGCCGTCGACATCCAGGTCTGTCGTAGCTGATCGTTGGTCGAGCCTTTCATGCCGTAAGCGATCTGCTCGCCATGGCGCTTCATCGAGTCAGGCAGGCCGAACCACTCCAGAGTCATCATGAACATCCAATCGACGGCGGCTTGGAGCTGCTGCTTCTGGTCCGGGTCGGCTGCCATGGTGGCGATCCAGCGTTCCCCGTGGCGCAGATGGAAGTTCTCCTCCCGCTCGACTTTGACCAACGCGCGCTTCCACGGGCCGTAGCTCGAATTCCGGAAGATGTCGTCGAGCAGGCAGAACCCGGCGCGGTCGTAGAAACCGTTAGCCACGACCATTTCCGCCCACGTGTCCAGTGGCACGTCGAACGCATACGGGTGGCGGAAGTCCTTCGGATCGCGCTCATACACAAGCGCTTCCACATCGACTCCCAGGTCACGTAGCAGCCTGTAGGCAATGTGCGCGTGCCCGAGTTCGTCCTGCGCGATCCCGGCCACCGAGATGTACGAGTTGATCTTGGGCGCGTCGCGAGCGGCTCGCATGTACGCCGGCGCCGACACCAGCTCGGTGTCTCCCGAGACCACCAACGTCCGCTTCAGCCCTTCGACGTACTTTTCGGTTGCGTACTCCGGTCCCTCGATCAGCCTCCCACTGCGAATCCGATCGAGCAGCTCTTCCTCAGTCATCGACGACACTCCTGAACGTTTGACAGTCTCGTGGCGGCCGGACAAAATCTTGTCACATCCTAACGCGATACGCCAGGGTCTTGTTTCGATAGGCGTTTGCTACGGTGCGCGGGTGGCGGAGACGCAGCTGTGGATCTGCGAGCTGTGCGGGTACGTCTACGATCCCGCCGAGGGTGACGCGGATGGTGGGGTCAGGCCAGGCATGAAGTTTGAGGACATTCCAGCGGACTGGAGCTGTCCTGTCTGCGGCGCGACCAAGGACGACTTCTCCCCGCAGGACGACGTTGCTCTCTAGATGATCGCCGCCCCGCGCCACTTCGCGGCCCTCGCGACGCGGCTTCGCTGGGATCCCGAAGCCCTCGACCTGGCCGCCGACGCCGCGGCATGGCAAGCGCTGGATGGAGCGCTGCGCCGTCAGCTGACCGTCTTGTTGGCGGGTTTCTGCGTGGCCGAGCATCGCGTGGCGGGCGAGCTCGCGCCGTTCGCGCCGACCGCGCGCGACCCGGTGACGGCGGCTGTATTCACCGCGCAGCGTGCGGATGAGCAGCGTCACGACCGGGTGTTCGACCGGATCGCGGAGCTGATCCTTGGCGCGCCGGGCCAGGACGCTTCCTCGCGCCGTGACTTCGTCCGCGGCATCGTGCCCGCGCCGCTCCTCGATCTGTTTGAGGAGCGGCTGCCGCAGACTGCGTTGGCCCTCGCGCTTGGCCGCGCCGACCTTCTGGAAGGCGTTTCGCTCTACCACCTGATCCTCGAAGGCGTGGTGCTGAGCGCCGGACAGCGTGCGCTGCTGGTTGCGCTGGGCGACGGCACCCTGCCGAACCTCCGCCACGCCATCCAACTCGTCGAGCGCGATGAGCGCTGGCACGTGGGTTTTGGCCTTCGCTGTGTGCTGGAGCTGCGTCCTGATCCGACCATCGTGGTCACGCTGATGGCGGAAGGCGAGGCCGCCGTTCAGGCGTGGGGGCCGGCGATCCCGGTTGAGATCCGCCGCCGCGTGCTGGCGCAGCACCGGCGCCGCCTGGCAGCTATCGGCCTGCTGCCGGCGGGCGGCATTCATGCCGCCGTGGGTCGCGCCGGCTGACCCGTCAGCTCTGCCGGAGCAACCGCCTTTCCAAATAACTGTCTTCCTCGTTCCAGCTCGCCTGGGCGCCCCGCGGCGAGCACGGCAACGACCTTGCCCTCGTGCAGGTACCAGGCGCTGAAGTCACCGTCATTGATCGAGCCGGTCGTCACGACTTGGTCCCACGTGTAGGCAGGGCCGATGTACTCGTAGGAGAGCCAGTCGTGGAGGTCGGAGAAGAAGTACGGAATCTCCTCTGGAGGAAGCTCGTGCCCGAGCATCGCCGCGGCCGCTCGCCGACCGTGCGCTGCGGCCACTTCCCAGTGCTCGATGCGAAGCCGTCCCGCCGGATGTACCTCCGAGTCGAATTCCGCCACATCGCCAGCGGCAAAGATGCCCGCCGCCGACGTCTCGAGCCGCGCATCGACTTTGATCCCACCGGACTCGCCCAGCTCGAGCCCGGCGCCCCGTGCCAGCTGCACGTCAGGCACCACTCCGGCACCGACCACAACCGCCTGCGCGGGCAGCACGAGGCCCGCCTTGGTCCGGACGCCGCCGACCCTGTCTCCCTCGGCAGTGAAAGCCTCGAGCTCCTGGCCGCCGTAGATCTTGATGCCCTTGGCCTCGAGGAGGTCTCCGATCAACCGCCCGACCTCTGCCCCGAACGTCCGCTCGAGGACGACGTCCTCCATCATCACGATCGTGCAGCGCTTGCCGCGCGCGGTCAGCGTCGCCGCGACTTCGGTACCGATGTACGAACCACCGATGAGGACGACATCCTCGGCCTCCTCGACGTCGCGGCTGATCGCGTCTGCATTGCCGAGCGCCCGGAGGTAGTGGATGCCGCTCAGCTGAGCGCCGTCAACCCGTAGGCGCCGGACCATCGCGCCGGTGGCGATCAGCGCCGAGCCGAAGCTCACGACATCCTTGTTCGACAGTGCCACACGACGATCCGCGGGGGCAAGCTTGAGCGCGCTGGTCCGGGTCAGGAGCTCGATGCCCTGATCCGTCCACCATTCCGGGGCACGCAGCAACACGCTGTCCCGGGTCGCCCCGCGCGCCAGGTAACCCTTCGAGCACGCGGTGCGGTCATAGGGCGGGTCCGGCTCGCGCGAGACCAGCATGATCGATCCCTCAGCGCCGCCCTCGCGCAGGGCTCGCGCGCAGGAGAACCCCGCGTGACCACCGCCGATGATCAGGAAGTCGACGTCGCGATCGGCCACAGGACTAGGTCTGTCCGAACACCGGCTCGCGCTTCTCGACGAACGCACTCAGGCCTTCGCGAGCATCCCGCGAGCGGAACAGACGCCCGACCAGCTCTCGCTCCCGCGCCAGTCCCTCCTCGAGCGACAGCTCGATTCCCGCCACCGCTGCCTGCTTGATCGCGCCGACCGCCTCGACCGCGCCGCCGGCGAGGCCGCGGGCGTAATCGAGCGTCATCGCTTCGGCCTCGGCCGTGGGCAGGAGACGATCGAGGATGCCAAGCGCGTGCGCTTGCCCGGGCGAGATGCGTCGCCCGGTGATCATCAGGTCGAGCGCACGGCTGAGACCGATCAGGCGCGGAAGTCGCTGCGTTCCGCCGTTGCCGGGCAGCAGCCCAAGCGTCACCTCCGGCACGCCCAGCTTGTACGACCCACGCGCGCCGAACCGCAGGTCGCACGCCAACGCCATCTCCAATCCGCCGCCGAGCGCGTGGCCCTGGATCAGCGCGATGAAGATCTTTGGAATGGAGGCGATTCGCCCAAGCGCCTGATGGGCGATCTCGATCATCGCCGCGCTGTCGTCGGCGTCCTGCTGGGCGAAGGTCTTGACATCAGCGCCGGCGGAGAAGAACTTCGGGCTCGACGAGCGCATCACGATTACCTTGCCCTCACCGTCATCGGCGGCATTGATGATGGCCCGCCCGAGCTCCTCCATGAACGACTGGTCGTACGAGTTCGCCGGCGGGGAGTCCAGCGTGATGTAGCCGATCCGGTCTTCGGAGTGGTAGGTGACCATGTTGCTCCTTCCTACAGTCCGCCGACGACCACGGACTTGTCCTCGAAGTAGTAGTCCATGGCCTCGATGCCATGCTCCTTGCCGTACCCGCTCTGCTTTACGCCGCCGAACGGCAGTTCGTCATAGCCGAAGTGGTTTTGGTTCACCCAGGTCATCCCCGCATCGAGCTCTTGCGAGACGCGGTTGATGATCCGCACGTCGTGCGTCCAAACCGAAGAGCCCAATCCGAATGGCGTTTCGTTTGCTCGCTGGATCGCTTCGTCCAGCGAGCCAACCCGCCACACCGGCAGCACTGGGCCGAACACCTCTTCGCTCGCCACGCGTGAGTCAGGCGGCGGGTTCTGCACCACGGTCGGCGTCAGGAAGAAGCCCTTCTCGGGTGTCTCCGGCGGATCGCCGCCGTACAGCAGCTCGCCGCCGCCGTCGAGCGCGTCTTGCAGCTGGTCCATCACGAGTTGGCGCTGACGTTCACTCGTGAGCGGTCCGATTCGGAGCTTCGGCTTCTCCGCCTTCTCCCATCCTGCGCCGGGCTCGTAGCGTTTCACGCCCTCGAGCAGCCCGCTCATGAAGTCGTCGTAGACCTCGTCGAACACGAACAGGCGCTTGCCCGCTAGACACCCCTGCCCGGCGTTCCAGAAGCGAGCGATGAGCGCAGTTTTGACCGCCCCCTTGAGATCTGCATCCGGACACACAATGACCGGGTCAGATCCGCCGAGCTCGAGCGTCACGCGCTTCATCTCCGGCGCCGCGAGCTCCATGATCTTTCTTCCCGTGGCGGTCGATCCGGTGAACGCGATCCGCCGTACCAACGGGTGCTTGACCAGGGCCTCACCCGTCTCGGCGCCGCCTGTGACAACGTTCACGACGCCGGCCGGGATCTCTGCCTCGATCAGCAGCTCGGCCAGCCGCAGCATCGTCAGCGGCGTCTCCTCGGATGGCTTGAGGACGATCGTGTTTCCGGCGGCCAGCGCGGGGCCGAGCTTGGTGCCGGTGAGGGTAAGCGGGAAGTTGTTCGGCACGATACCCACGCACACCCCGATCGGCCTGCGGACGACCATCCCGTAGCTGCGTCCGAGCGTCGAGGGCAGTGGTTGGTAGACGCCGCGTACCTTCGTCGCCAGATCGGCGTAGTACTCGAGGCCGTGCACGAAGTGCTGGACCTCGCCGCCGGCCTCCATCGTGGGTTTGCCTTGCTCGAGCGTCAGCGTCTCGCCGAGCTCCTTGCGGTTGGCCTTGACCAAGCCGGCGAAGGCGCGCAGCTTGGCCGCTCGTTCCTCGGCGTCCGTGTCGCGCCAGTGCTCGAACGCCTGCGCCGCCGCCTGAACAGCGCGATCGACATCCGCCGGCCCGGCGCTTGGAACCGACTCGAGAACCTCCTCGTTGGCCGGATTCAGGACTTCGAACTCCTCGCCCGAGCGCGCCGCCTCACGCTCGCCCGCGATCAGCATCTGCACCATTCTCGCTCCTTTCTCAGGCTGTGCATCCTAGAGTATGGTTTTGAAACCTACACTCGAAACGAGGGCTGTTAGCGTGCGCGGCACGAAGCCACCGCGCGATGATTCGAGCCGCTGGCCGTGGGACGTTGGGACTCTGCCCCCGCCGCGGGTTCCCCTCGAGCGCACGTTCGAGGGCTTCCTCGGTTTGCGCTGGATCGAGCTGAGCGTCGACTCCGCGCTGGTGCAGTTCGAAGTGCGCGACGAGCTCAAGCAGCCGCTCGGTCTGCTTCACGGCGGGATCTATGCGGCCGTGGCCGAGACTGTGGCTTCGGTGGCGACGGTGCGAGCGGTCTGGCGCGACGGCCTCACCGGCTCGGGCCTCAGCAACTCCGCGAGCTTCCTACGCCCGGTCACCGGCGGCACGATCGAGGTGGCCGCGCGACTGCGCCACAGCGACGAGCGCGAATGGTTCTGGGGTCATGAGTTCCGTGACGCCCAGGGCCGGCTCTGCGCCCTGGTCGACGTGGTCATTGCGGTGCGGCCGGTGACGTCTCCTTCACCTTGACGGCGCCGCCGCATCTGCAACCGCGCCTCGTACCGTCGCGTGCCTCAGGCGAAACTTTGCGACGTGTTGGCCAGGCTGCGCAGCTTGTAGCGCTGGATCTTCCCGGTCGGGGTTTTCGGCAGTTCGTCCAGGAACTCGATGAACTCGGGGTACTCGTAGCGCCGCAGACGTTGCTTGCACCAGACCCGTAGGTCGTCGGCCAGCTCAGGCGATCGGTCGCTGCCGCGAGCGACGACAAAGGCTTTGACCCGGGTCGTGAACTCGGCCTCGACGCCGATCGCCGCCACCTCGAGCACGTCAGGATGCTCGATGAGAGCGTTCTCGATCGAGATCGGCGATGCCCAGAGCCCTCCAATCTTGATCATGTCATCCGCGCGACCCTCGTAGACGAATACGCCCTCATCCGTCTCGCGATAACGATCGCCGGTGAAATACCAGTCACCCCGCACAGACTGCTTGGTCTTCTCGTGCTGGTGCCAGTAGAAGGCCAAAGCGCTGTCGCCCTTCACGAACAGATTCCCCACCTCGCCCCGCCCGACAGGTCGCTCGTCTTCGTCCAGGAGCTTGAGTTCGTAACCGGGGACTGGTCGCCCGCTGGTGCCCGGATGCACATCCCCCGGCCGGTTCGAGCAATAGATGTGCAGCATCTCCGTCGACCCGATCCCGTCGCAGATCTCGACCCCGCTCACGTGCTGCCAGCGTCGCAGGACTTCCGGCGCCAGCGGCTCGGCGGCGGAGCAGCACATCCGGATCGAGCTGAAGTCGGTGCTGGCGGCCTCCGGAGCGTCGCTCAGGCGCGCGTAGAGCGTCGGGACCGAGAAGAAGAGACTGGGACGGAACTTCTCGATGTGCGCAAGTATCTTCGCCGGGTCCGGCTTCCCCGCCATCAGCACGGCAGTCGCGCCGACGGCGAAGGGGAACGACATGCCGTTGCCCATCCCGTAGGCGTGATAGAGCTTCGTGGTCGAGAAGCAGACATCGTCTTCGGCGATGTGCAGGATCTCGCGCGCGAAGGTCGCCGTCGTGTAAGCAATGTCATGCTGCAGATGAACGACACCCTTGGGCAGGCCGGTCGAGCCAGCGCTGAACAACCAGAAGGCGAAGTCGTCACGGTGCGTGTCGGCAGGATCAAGCTCACCGGGGTGGGCCGCCAGAAGCGCGTCGAGGCTTTCCCCGCCCTGACCATCGCCGTTCGCGACCACGATCTGTGGCGCCGGGTCGAGCTCAGCCATCGCCTCTTGCATGGTCCCGAGTGCAGGCGCCTCAACCAGGATGAGCCGAGCCCCGCTGTCACGCACGAAGTGCAGAAAGTTCCCCGCTGTGTCGAGATAGCTGACCGGCACCGGCACGGCGCCGATGCGGATGGCGCCTAGGAAGACGGTCGGCCAGGCCGGCGTGTCATCCATGGCCATCAGTACCCGTTGTTCGCGCTCCACGCCCAACGCTCCGAGCGCGCGCCCCGCCCGGCAGACGCGGTCATGCAGCTCCGCGTAGGTCAATTCGTCGGTCTCGGTGCGAACTGCGACTTTCGCTCCGCGACCTCCCGCCAGGTTCTCGTCGAGCAGAGAACTGGCGTTGTAACGCTCAGGGACCTCGAAAATCACGTGCCTTGCCTCCGCTCCATCGCCGCCCGCCCGCACCGCGCGCTCAAGCAGAGGGCACGCGAAGTTCCCGTGCCTGCCAGCTCCTCGTCCACGCCCGCGCGGACCAACCTCTTCACCTCGTGGGGATCGTAACAATTTCGTACCGACTCACGCAGCACCGGACGACGATCTGACATGAGCCGGCCGGACTGCATCGGGCTTCACCCGCAGGCCAAGGCCGTGCTCGCAGAGATGGCGATGCTCCCTGATCGTTTCGTCCCTGGAAGCAACGCATTCGACCTTGACGCGACACGCGCCCATGCGCAGTCTCGAGCCGGCGGTGGCGAGGCGGTGAGCCACGTCGAGGATGTGGATGCCGCGGGCGTCTCCTGTCGTCTGTTCCGCCCGCACCCCGTCGCGCCGGTGGTGCTGTACCTACATGGCGGGGGCTGGGCGCTCGGCAGCATCGAAGAGGCAGAGCCGCTGTGCCGCGCCATTGCCAACGAATCCGGGTGGGCTGTGCTGTCGGTGGGATACCGGCTCGCGCCCGAGCACCCATATCCCGCGGCACTCGAGGACGTCGAGCGAGTCGTGGCGTGGCTCGAGCGCGGCGGCGGCAGGCTCCAGCTGGATCCTTCGCGAGTCGCGCTCGCGGGGGACAGCGCTGGAGCCAACCTTGCGGCCGCGGTGGCCATCCGGGCGCGCGACCGTGGCCACTTGGTGTTCTGCCTGCAGGCGCTGCTCTGCCCCGCTCTCGACTTGCTCGACGAGGGCGCCGAACGCTCCGAGCACGCAAACGGTTTCGGCCTCGACCGCGAAACCATCCGCTGGCACCTGGAGTGCTACGCGCCCGTGGCCGCTGACCGCGAGCTGGCCGATGTCTCGCCTCTGCGTGCCAAGACGCTAACCGACCTGCCGCCGGCGTTGATCGTCACCGCCGAATACGACCCGCTGCGGGCGCAGGGGGAGGCTTACGCGAGGCGGCTCGCCGACGCCGGGGTGCCGGTCGTGGCCACGCGGTACCTGGGCATGATTCACAGCTTCCTCGACGTCGCGCGCTTCGACGCCGCGCGTACGGTCGTCGATCAGCTGTCAAACGCGCTTCGGCGGGTGAATGCCTGAGCCGGCTGCGGCGACGCTCGTCGCGACGTCATCGAGGCTCAGCAGTGGCGATCGGCGCGGGTGGGGCGTCCTCTACCGGGCAATCGT
>JAFAZV010000040.1 GCA_019239445.1 Solirubrobacterales bacterium | reverse complement strand
CACCGGAAGCTGGTCGAGCAGCAGGAACGACAGCGCCGCGAGCAGCATGCCACCGGTCGCGAACGGCCGCGCTCCGTAGCGGTCGGACAGGAAGCCCGAGATCGGACCGGCGACGAGGAACCCGGCGATCAGGGGCAACATGTAGATCCCCGCCCACAGCGGGGTGCTCGAGAAGTTGTAGCCGTGCTGGGGCAGCCAGATTCCCTGCAACCAGATGATGAGCACGAACTGCAGCCCACCGCGCCCGATCGCCGATAGCAGCGTCGCCAGGTTGCCCGCGGCGAAAGCGCGGATCCGGAACAGCTGGAGATGGAACATCGGCTGCTCGACCCGCGTCTCGATCACGCAGAAGATCGCCAGCAACGCGACGCCGCCGATCAGCTCAGCCAGGATCTTCGGGCTGCCCCAGCTCATCGTGTGGTGCCCGTACGGCTGGATCCCGTAGGTGATCCCGACCATCACGGCGATCAGCCCGGCCGCGAACGTGACATTGCCGAGCCAGTCGATCTTCGCCGGCCGACGCTCGCTCAGGTCGCGGAGCTTGAAGTACGCCCATGCGGTGCCGAACAGGCCGAACGGCACCGAGACGAGGAACACCAGCCTCCAGTTCACCGGGGCCAGCAGGCCCCCGATGATCAGGCCTATAAACGAACCGGCGATCGCCGCCACGCCGTTGATCCCGAGCGCGAGCCCCCGCTGGTTCTCCGGGAACGCATCGGTGATGATCGCGCTCGAGTTCGCGAACAGCATCGCGCCTCCGACTCCCTGCCCGACCCGCATCGCGATTAGCCACAGCGCGCCGGCGCTGCCTTTCATCGGCGTCGCCGCGAGCAGGATCGAGAACAGCGTGAACACGGCGAAGCCGAGGTTGTAGGTCCGCACTCGGCCGTACATGTCCCCGAGCCGGCCGAGGCTCACGACCAAAACCGCGGTCACGACGAGGAAACTGAGGATCATCCACAGCAGGTAGTTCGTGTTCCCCGGCGCCAGCGGGTCGATATGGATGCCGCGAAAGATGTCCGGCAGCGCAATCAGCAGGATCGACGCGTTGATCGTCGCCAGCAACATCCCGATCGTCGTGTTCGATAAGACGATCCACTTGTAGTTGGCGGGAAGTGACGTACGACGGTCCGTCATCTTCCGATCTGTTTCCCGGGTCGCCGCACGCTTAAGCTCTGGTGGGCGTGCCACCCGAGACCTACACGTTCGGCGACGACGGGACGTTCCCGAACTCCCGCCTACCGGTCCTCGTCTACCACGGTGTCGCACAAGCCGCCGACGCTGCGGCCTGCGAGGCGCTGTTCGCCCGCCACGGCTGGCTCGGTGCCTGGCGCGACGGCATCTACGGCTTTCACCATTTCCACTCCAACGCGCACGAAGTGCTGGGCGTGGTCTCGGGCACGGGATCGGTCATCCTCGGCGGCCCGGACGGCCGGCGCTTCGACGTCCGTCGCGGCGATGTCCTCGTCCTCCCGGCCGGGACCGCGCACTGCAACGCCGGCTCGTCCCACGACCTGCTCGTCGTCGGCGCATATCCCGACGCGATGCGCTGGGACCTGCGCCGGGGCGACCCCGCGGAGCACGCCGAGGTTCGGGCGAACCTCCGCGCGGTTCCGCTCCCGTCCGCCGATCCGGTCGGCGGCGCGGAGGGCTTCCTGCCGAGCGCCTGGAGCGGGCGATGAGCGCTGCCGCCACGAACCACCGCACCGTGCTGCTCGAGGGCGCCGGCCACTACATTCACGAGGATGCGCCGGAGGGCATCGTCGCGGCGATAGCCGCTTAGAGCGTTTCACAGTGAACGTGTCGCAACCCGCTCTCCCCACGCTTGCGGGCGTCGAGCATCGGGATGTTTGGGTCCGAGGTGTCCGCCTCCACGTCGCCGAGTCGGGCGAAGGGCCGCCGTTGATCCTCCTGCACGGCTGGCCGCAGCACTGGTGGTGCTGGCGGCACCTGATTCCCCGCCTCGCCGAGCGCTTCCGGGTTCTGGCCCCCGACTTACGCGGCTGGGGATGGTCCGACGCGCCGCCCGGCGACTACGCGAAGTCGGCTTTCGCCGACGATGTCCTCGCCCTGCTGGACGTCGAAGGACTCGAGCGCGCCCGCGTGATCGGTCACGACTGGGGCGGGTATGCCGCGTTTCTGCTCGCGCTGTCGCACCCGGAGCGGGTCGAGCGGCTGGTCGCTCTCGATATCCCGCCTCCGTGGAGGGGGAAGGCCCACGCAGGGCAGCTGGCGACCCCGCTGTTCCTGTCCTATCAGCTCGTGCTGGCGACGCCGGGTCTCGGAACGCGCACGCTGACCGCCGGCAACCGCTTTGTGCGCACGGTGATCCGCGCCGGCAGCGGCCGAGGGGCGAACTGGAGCGACGCCGAGCTCGACGTCTACGCCGACGTCCTGCGCGACCCTGCCCGCGCTGCCGCCAGCTCCGCGTGCTACCGCACGTTCCTCTTGCGCGAGCTTCCAGCCACCCTGCGCGGTGCGCATCGGCCCTCCGAGCTCGACGTCCCGACGCTGATCGTGATGGGCGCGGCGAGTCCAGTCCAGCGCGTGGCCGCGCCGCAGCCGAGCCATAACCTGCGCGTGGAGCGGATTCGCGGTGCCGGGCATTTCCTCCCGGAAGAGGCGCCAGAGCGCGTGCTGGAGCTCGCGCTCCCCTTCTTCGCCGGCTGACGGGCGCGACCCCCGCGACCGGCTAAAAGCGGCTGCTCACCCGCGCCCGAGCCCCGCGCCAACGAGCCTCGCAGCACTACTTCCTGGAGCATCGGGACCCTCGGAAGGTCTGACAACTCCGGGTGTAGCTTTTCGAAGTTGGGGTATCTCCGACACGGGTGATCGAAGTGGGCGAGACGGAAAGGCTCATCCGTAGCTACGACGCTGTCCCGCAGACT
>JAFAZV010000027.1 GCA_019239445.1 Solirubrobacterales bacterium | reverse complement strand
GCGATCGAGCACGGTGGCTCGGCCGGCGGCGATCGGCACGAGCCCGAGGAGCGCTTTCATCAGCGTCGACTTGCCCGCTCCGTTTGGGCCGAGCACGGCGATGAACTCGCCCCGGCCGACCTCGAGGTCGACGTCGCTGACGATCGCGCGGCCGTTGCGGGCGACGCTAACGCCTTCAAGGTTGATGGCGAGAGCGCTCACCTTCCCGTCGCCTCGCGCAGCGCCTGTGCGAGACGGGCGAGCTGGTCGCTCTGCCACTCCTCAAAGCTGGCGCTCTCCGGGGCCAACGTCTCGGTGACGGTGACGACCGGAATGCCGTGCGCTCGAGCGAGCGCGTTCAGCCGCTGGATCTGGGGGGTCGCGTTCTGGCGGTTGTAGATCCACAGCTTGATTTGTCGGCCGGTGATCTGGCGCTGCGTTCTCAGCACATCCTGCGCGCTCACGTCGCTGCCTTCGCTGATCGCGTTCATGAACGTCGGCGGCGTGATCAGGCGCAGGCCGAGGGCCGGGGCCTGCATGGCGAAGATGCTCTCCGAAGCGCCGATTGGCACGCCGGCGTAACGGCGCGCGACGCCGGCGATCAAGGCGTGGTAGCGCGCCAGGCGGCGCTGCTCGAAGCTTGCAAGCTGTTGGTCGTAGACGCCGGCGTGTTCGGGGTCCAGGCGCTTTAGATCCTCGGCGATGCGGTTCGCCACCGCGTCGACATCAGCGGGGTCGTACCAGCGATGAGGGTTGTCTCCCTCCTTGAGCGCGAACAGCTCGCCGATATTCAGGACCACACGATGCGGCGCCGGGCTGGCGGACAGCAACTGCGATGCCCAGCGGTCATACCCGACGCCGTTGACGATCGCAAGCCGAGCACCCGAGACGGCGCGGGCGTCGGCCGTGGTCGGCTGGTAGTCGTGCGGATCCTGCGCCGGGTCGGCGATGATCGCGCTGACCTCGCCGCGACTGCCGGCGATCTGCGAGGCGATGCTGGCCCAGAAGTTCTCGGCCGCGACGATCTGCACCTTGCCGGCGCCGCTCGTGTTGGACGCGTTCGTGCCGGCGGCGGCTGGAGCTCCGGCGCGGTCGCAGCCGGTCGCGATGGTGGCGCTCAGCACGACGCCGCTCAAGATGACCGAGCGCCAGACGACGGAACGCGAGGCGACGGAACGCGAGGCGACGGACCGCCAGACGGCGGAACTCCAGACGACGGAGCGCAAGACGGCGGAGCTCAGGACCCAGGACGCTCCGTGTAGGCGACGTTTCACGTCCGAACCGTAGCATGGGAATGAGTCTCATTCTCACTCGCTAGGCTTGCCTGTATGTCGACGGATCAGGCGACCGTATGGCGCGAGCAAGTGGGACTGGTTCTGGCGCGGGCTGGACGCGTGCGCGGCGGCGCCCGCGACCAAGTGATCGAGCTGCTCGCCGCGCAGCCGTGCGCGCTCAGCGCAGTCGAGATCGAAGATGAGCTGCGCGCGCGAGGGCGGCCGATTGGGCGGGCCAGCATCTATCGCGTCCTCGACTTGCTGGCAGAGCACGGGTTGGTCGAGCGAGTCGCGGTCGGCGACGGGCAAACGCGGTTCGAACGCGTGCATCCAGGCGGCCATCACCACCATCATCTGGTCTGCGAGCAGTGCGGTCGCCTGGTGGCGTTCGACGATCCGGGGCTCGAGCGGGCGATCGACGGGCTCTCGGAGCGGCTCGGGATCAGGGTCGAGAGCCACGATGTGCTGCTCCGGGGCGCCTGCGGGCGCTGCGGCTGAACCGGCGCGCGCTACCAGGCGTCGACGTTCGGTCGGCGCTTCACCGGGGGCGCGGCGTGATCCGCCTCGGCAGCCTCTCCAAACAACATCGCGATCCACCGGCGGGTTTCAGCCGGGTCGATCACGTCGTCGATCTCGAAGTATTCGGCCATGCTGATCCCCTTCCCCCGCTCATAGGCCGCCGCGACAGCGGCGTCGAAGGCTCGCTGGCGCTGGTCGGGATCCTCGATCGCCTCGAGCTCGCGGCGCATGCCGAGGCGCACTGCGCCTTCGAGCCCCATCGCGCCGAACTCTGAGGTGGGCCAGCCGACGGTGAACAGCGGCGCCTTGAAACCACCGCCAGCCATGGCCTGAGCCCCGAGCCCGTACCCCTTGCGCAGGACGACGGTGCCGGTTGGGACATGCAGGTTCGCGCCCGTGAGGAACATGCGGCTGAAGTGGCGGACCGTGGCGGTGCGCTCAGCCTGGGGACCAACCATGAACCCGGGGGTGTCGCACAGGAACACCAGCGGCAGACCGAACGCATCGCAGAGCTGCATGAACCGCGTCGCCTTGTCGGCGGCGTGCGCGTCGATCGCTCCGCCCAGGTGGCTCGGGTCGTTGGCGATCACCCCGATAGCGTGGCCCTCGACGCGCGCCAGCGCCGTGACCATCCCGAGTCCGAAGCCGCGACGGAGCTCAAGCAGGGAGTCGGAGTCGAAGAGAGAGCCGATCACTTGGCGGACGTCGTAGGTGCGCCGCCGGTTGGGCGGGACGAGGTCGCGGAGCCCGGTTTGATCCGGCGCCGCGTCAGGCCTAGCGCGCGAAGGTTCCGTGAAGTAGCCGAGGTAGCGCCTGGCGGCGGCCACCGCCGCCGCTTCGTCGTCGACCCGGAGGTCGACGACGCCGTTCGCTGACTGAACCTCGATCGGGCCGACATCCGCGGGTGCGTATACGCCTAGGCCGCCTCCCTCAATCATCGCCGGGCCGCCCATCCCGATGCTCGCGTCCTCCGTGGCAATGACGACATCGCAGCAGCCAAGCAGGGCTGCGTTGCCGGCAAAGCAGTAGCCCGAGGCGATGCCGACGAGCGGCACGAGCGCGCTCAACCGGGCGAACAGGTGAAAGGCGCGACAGTCGAGCCCGGCCACGATCGGCCAATCAACGTCGCCGGGCCGCCCGCCTCCGCCTTCGGCGAACAGGACCACGGGCAGGCGTCGGCGCTCGGCGATCTCGAACAGACGGTCCTTCTTGGTGTGGTTGCGCATCCCTTGGGTGCCGGCGAGGACGGTGTAGTCGTAGGACATGGCCACGGCTGGGTGGCCGTCGATATCGCCGACACCGGCGACGAGCCCGTCCGCCGGCGTGCGCCGGATCAGCTCGTCGCGATCACGGCGCCGCTCCTGAGCCGCGAACATCAGCGGCCCATACTCGACGAACGTGCCGGCGTCGACGAGGTCCGCCAGGTTCTCCCGCGCGGTGCGCCGGCCTCGGTCGTGGCGCTTGGCGATCGCGTCGGGTCGGGCTTCGTCGAAGATGAGGGCATGACGCCGGTCGACCGCGTCGAGGTCCTCGCGCGGTTCGGGCTCTCGGCGCTGCACCGGCTCCGGGTGGCCGCCCTCGGGCGCGGACGCGTCGAGCCCTCTGATGCTCGCCAGCGGCTGGCCCTTGGCGACGGTGTCGCCGGGGGAGACCTCGATCCGCTCGACGAGGCCGTCGCGCTCGGCGATCACCTCGTGCTCCATCTTCATGGCTTCCAGGATCACCAGCGCCTGGCCGGCGCGGACCGGCTGCTCGGCGCGCGTCGCGATCGCGACCACCGTGCCGGCGAACGGCGCGTGGACCGCGAACGGGACGTCAGGCTCGACGCGCCGCGGCGAGGAGCTCATCGACCGCGACGTTGTCGCCAGCGTCTTTCGCCAGATGCGAGAAGACGACCCTGCCGCCGGGCGCGACGACCATCGCGCCTCCGAGCTGTGCCGGGTTGCCGATCGTGCGTCCCTGCACGACGCCGTACTTCGCTGTCGCAAGTGCGCCCTTGGTCACGGAGCTCGGCCCGAAGAGCTCGACGAAATTGCCCTTCTTCGCCCCGATGGCCTTGTAGCTCGTGCGTCGCTCGTCCGCCAGCACCGGCGGCTCGAGGTGCATTCGCCGCCGAAAGTGCGAGGCGTGCCGCGGCGTCGCCTGACCGATCAGCACCAGCCCCACACCAGCGGCCTCGAACTGCTCCTGGGCGCGGTGCAACTGCACTGCGTGCGCGCGGCAGTGCGTTCACCCGTAGTGCCGCAGCCACACGAGCGCGACGGGACGCTCGCGCCAGAGGTCTCCGAGGCGGACTTCGTTACCGTCCTGATCGGGGAGGACGACGTCGGCGATCGCCTTGGCCGCGGGCGCGGCGGTGCTCTGAGCGGCGTCGGACACAGCCGGAGTCTACTCAGCGATACTTCGTGGCCGGATGAGCGGCGAGCCCGAAATCTTGTGGACGCCGACCCCGGAGCGGGTGCGCCGGGCGACGATCACGCGCTACGCCGACTGGCTCGCGAACGCTCGGGCGCTGAGCGTCGACGATTACCACGCACTGTGGCGATGGTCGGTCGAAGACCTTGAAGGCTTCTGGTCCTCGCTCGCCGAGTTCTTCCAGGTTCGCTTCGATTCGCCGGCACGAGCGGTCTTGGGCTCGGAGGAGATGCCGGGAGCGCAGTGGTTTCCAGGGTCGTGCCTCAGCTACGCCGAGCACGTCTTCCGCGATAAGGACGACGAAGCGATCGCACTGCACTTCGCCTCTGAGCTGAGACCAACCGCGACGTGGTCGTGGGGGCGCTTGCGCGACGAGACCGCGGCAATCGCCAGCGGCCTGCGGGCGCTCGGCGTCGAGCCGGGCGATCGAGTCGCGGCCTATCTGCCGAACATCCCCGAGACGGTGGCGGCGTTCCTCGCGTGCGCATCGATCGGCGCGGTCTGGTCCTCGGCAGCGCCCGAATTCGGCGCCCGCAGCGTGATCGACCGGTTCGCCCAGATCGAGCCCAAGGTAATGCTCGGCATCGACGGCTACCGCTACGGCGGCAAGGACTTCGATCGCCGCGAGACGGTCTCACAGATCGCATCCGAGATCCCGTCGCTGGCGCGGGTCGTCTCGCTCGGTTATCTGAACGGCGAGGGCTGGGAGGACGGGTTCCTCGGGCACGGGGGTGACGGCGGTGGGCTCGAGTTCAAAACGCTGCCCTTCGACCACCCGCTGTGGGTCCTCTACAGCAGCGGCACCACCGGGCTTCCAAAGCCGATCGTTCACGGACAGGGCGGGATCCTGTTCGAGCACCTCAAGCAGGCGCATCTCCACATGGACGCCCAGCCAGGGGACCGCATCTTCTGGTTCACGACCACTGGGTGGATGATGTGGAACTTCCTGGTCGGGATGCTGCTCTCTGAGGCGTCGATCGTCTTGTTCGACGGCAATCCCGGCTACCCGAACCTGGGCGTCCTCTGGGACCTGGCCGCCGAAACGGGGATGACCTGCTTCGGCACGAGCGCGGCGTTCATCGCCTCGTGCATGAAGGACGAGCTGAGGCTGTCTTCAGGTCGCGACCTTTCGGGGCTGAGGAACGTCGCTTCCACCGGCTCGCCGCTGTCGCCGGAGGGCTTCCGCTGGGTCTACGACCAGCTCGGATCCGACACTTGGCTGGTATCGATGTCTGGCGGGACAGATCTCTGTACTGCGTTCGTCGGGGGCGTGCCGACGCTCCCGGTGCACCTCGGCGAGCTGCAGGCGCGCGGGCTCGGGGCGTCGGTCGAGGCGTACGACGCGAACGGGTCACCGGTCACCGACGAAGTCGGCGAGCTCGTTATCACGCGCCCGATGCCCTCGATGCCGGTGTTCTTCTGGGGCGATGAGGATGGCGAACGCTATCTCGAGAGCTACTTCTCGATGTATCCGGGCGTGTGGCGGCACGGAGACTGGATCGAGATCACCTCGCGTGGGACGGCCGTGATCTACGGGCGCTCCGACTCGACGATCAACCGCGGCGGCGTGCGGATGGGAACGAGCGAGATCTACCGCGCGGTGATGGCAGTCGACGAGGTCGTCGACGCGCTCGTCGTCGACGTGCCAGGGCGCCCGGGTTATGACCAAGGGTGGATGCCGCTGTTCGTCGTGCTGCGCGAGGCCACGTCACTGGACGATGAACTGGTGGCGCAGATCCGCCGGCGGGTGCGCGAGGACTGCTCGCCGCGCCATGTGCCCGACGAGGTGCGGCAAATCGCGGAAGTGCCGCGGACGCTTTCGGGCAAGGTGCTCGAGGTACCGGTGAAGCGGATCCTAGGAGGTGCGCGAGCCGAAGAGGTGGCGAGTCGCGAGTCGCTCGCCAATCCGGAGGCGCTCGATGCTTTCGTCGCGCTGGCGGCTGAGGCGCCGGCGTCGGTCAAGTCGTCGTAGCGGCACGGTCCGCGGGCGTTACGTCCGGCGCGTGCCTGGCGTTCAGCCCATCGCGCGTGCCCGCGGAGGTTTCGGGGGTGGTTCGGTTCCGGTGCTCGAGCGTTCGGCTCGGCGAATTGCGGCGGCGATGCCCGCGTGGTGGGTGCGAGAACGTCCTGTTCGTGGCCGCCTCCGGGCGTCGACATGACGTTTCGATCTATGCCAGGCGTTTCGTCGTATTCGCCGCCAGCCACGACGACGGAGATGACCTTTTCGTCGTCGCGGACGTCTCCGATGATCGATGCCGCGCCGCGGAGCCCCTCGTGAGCGTCCGGCGCGGTCTCTCCATCGCTGATTGCTTTCGCGGGGCCGCCATGGCGCCGACCGCAGCTGCGCACCGCGGCGCAGGCGGGCGGTCTGGCCCCGGAAGTCGGTCGAGTAAGGTCACAAACCTCGCGGGGCGACACGAGCTCGGCGAGACACTCGGCCTGACCGGGAGTTATGTCGCGCAATCCTGATCGTCAAAAGGAAACTTGTGACGAGACTCGGGACGATCCGGGTTTGGGGGATGGTGGCGAGATGTCCTGTTTTGAGGCAGGCTTCGCGCAACCGAGTGGGCGGCGTGCGAGGTGCCCCCCGGCCGGGGTGGCGCTGGGGCCACCCCGGCGGGTCGACTCATGTGCTTCCTGCGGTCTGCGTTTCAGCCTGACTAGGCCATCTCTCTCTGTCGAGCGGGTTGAGCTATGGCCGGCTGGCTTGCCTCGTGTTTGCGTAGTGCTGCTGCGGCGGCGACCGCGTCTCGGCGTGTGTG
>JAFAZV010000371.1 GCA_019239445.1 Solirubrobacterales bacterium | reverse complement strand
AGCGCTGCTGCCTCGGGGACGGCCCGCTCGGCCTCCAGCCTCGCTAACGGCCGGGCCGCCCCCGAGTCGTCCAGCTGCCGCCTGCGTCCTTGCCCGGCATCCGTCAGCGACGCCTCTCGCTGCAACCGTATTTGCGGGAGGAACCACTAGCTCGCCGCCTCCCGGCGCCACCAGCGTCTATCCCGGAGCGGGCCGCTGCGCCACGGGCGCGCCGGTGGCTCCGCGGACGCGTCGGCGCTCCGATGTCGCCGCGCCACGGGCGGTCGATCGGCCGAATCGGATCGCCGCTTCGTAGACCTGCACCATCTCGTAGGCGTGGATCTCATCGCGGTACTGCTCGGCGGCTGCCCGGGCCCGCCGCGCCATCCGGGCCAGACCGTCGCGATCCCGTAGCAGGCCCTGCGCGGCCCGCGCCCACGCTCCGGCTTGGCGTGGCGGAAGCACGCGGCCGGACACGCCGTCGACGACGAGCTCAGGCCCGGCGCCGACGCTGCTGACCAGGGGTGGCGTTCCCATCGCCATGCTTTCGACCGTCGCGAGCCCGAACGGCTCCTCCCAGGAGGGCAAAAGGGAGAGATCGAGGGCGCCCAGGACTGCTGGTATGTCCTGGCGCTGCCCGGCGAAGTGCACTGCGTCGGCTATGCCCAACGCACGAACGAGCCGCTCGAGCGACGCCAAGTAAGCCTGGTTGTCGTAGCGGACGCGCTTTCCGGCGAACGCGACCTCTCCCACGATCATCAGATGGGCGTTCACGCCGGCTCGCCGCAACAGCGCCAGAGCTCGAACCGCGGTCTCCTGGTTCTTCCACGGGGTGATTTGGGCGATCTCGCCGAGCAGCGACGCTCCGGGCGGAATCCCGAACTCGCGTCGTAGCGGCGCCGGCGCGACTCGTGCCGGGTCAAGACGCCGATGATCGATGCTGTTGTAGACCCGCATCGCTGCCGGCTGGCGCAAACCCTCGTTGAAGTGGCGCGTCGTGTAGTCCGAGACGGCCGCGACCGCGCCGGCCGAGTGCACGATCACTGCGCGCACGGATCGGCCGACGGGGGTTGCCGGCGGATGTTCGTGCGCGCGCACCACCACGGGCACCCGACTGCGTAAGGGTGAGGCTGCGAGGAGCCCGGTGCGAATCGTGTTCGCATGGATTACCTCGGCGCGGAAGTGCTTGGCCGCACGCGCAAGCGCGCGCGAGGCCGACGCCAGCTGGAGCAGTCCACGCGAAGTGTGCAGCGGGTGCAAGCGTAGGCTGATGTCGATGTTCGGAAGTTCGTAGCGGTCGAGCCCAATTCGCTCTATCGCTTCCGTCAGCATGCCGCCCGCGGGGCAGGCAACAGCGAGATCGTGGTCAGGCTGAAGGCCTTCGATCAAGCGCAGCAGTGACACCTCGGCGCCGCTGAAGCGCGACGTGTGGTTGGCCAAGAGGATGCGCACGCGCGTGCCTGCCGCGGAGCGTCGTGCAGGCGCTCGTTAGCGCCGAGTCCCTTCGACGGTGTCGGTAGCTACTGAAACCAAACGGTGCTGGCTGCCACGAAGAACTCGCAACGGCCCCCCTTCCATCGCTCCTGATGCCCGGGAGCGACCATGGCACCACCTCTATGCCTGTCAAGGTAAGGCGTGTGTTTGCAACAGGTCCGATGCGATGGCGTCGAACAAGCGACGCTGGGCCGAGTCAGCGGCGAGCCATGGTCTCGGCGTAGATGCGTTCGAGCCGGTCGATTACGCGCGACCACGTGTAGCGCGACTGCACGCGCCGGCGGTTGTGCTCTCCCATCCTCCGGCGCAACTCGGGCTCGGCGAGCAGCGTCTCGAGCGCCGCCGCGAGTGCAGGAACGTCCCCCGGGGCGACTCTGCAGCCTCCGTCGTCGTCAACCAAGTGCTCGAGGCCGCCCGCGCGCGACGCCACGACCGGCTTTGCGCACGCCATCGCTTCGAGCGCCCCAAGTCCGAACGGCTCAGCATGGGAGGGTAGGCAGAACACGTCGCAGTCGCGGACCATCTCGATCGTCGCGGTGCGCTCCAGGCTCCCGAGCAGCCTGACGCTCGAGCGAGCGCTGCCCGCGTGCACGCGCCGCTCGAGTTCCTCCTGCGCCGGCCCGGCGCCAACCACGGTCAAACGCGCGGCCGGGAAACGCCGCGTGATCTGTTCGAAGGCGTCCAGCAGCTCGAATATGCCCTTGTGCCGGTGGAGCCGGCCGACGAACAGGATCTGGTGTCCCGGCTCACGCTCGGGCTTGGGGATCCATACGTCGGCATCGATGCCGTACGGGAGCTCGTAGACGCTGGCGAGCGGCGTCCCACGATGAAGCTTCGCTGCCGCAGCCGGCGAGGACAGGAGCAACGCCGTCGCACGCCGCTGCTGGATCGCGGCCAAGGCTCCACGGGCGAGATCGCTCGCGCGGCGGCGCACGACCGCGCCTGCGGCGAGGCCACTGCTGCGGTCCGGCCAGTCAGGGACGTAAGGGCCGAGCACAACCGGCAATCCCGAGTCGACGAGCGCGAGCGAGATACCGACATGGACCGGGTTGAGCTGGTGCACCAGCTCGAGCCGCGCCGTACCTCGCAGGTGGTCGAACAGCCGGCGCAGACGGTGCATGTAGCGCACCCGGGCCAGCGGGTCGCGGGCGTCGACGGCGCCCAACTCGTGGATGTCGACGTTGGCCGGTGGCGCCGAGCGAAGATCGGCGCGCTCGGCCGCGACGTAGAGGTGATGACCGTGACTCGCGAGCTCAGTGATGAAGCGGTAGGCCAGCAAGCCGTCGCCATGCGGTCGATGGTCGGTGAGCAGGCTCGATGGGTGCGCAACGAAGATCGAAAGTGACGCCGACCGGACACGGTCCGATTCCGAACCCGGGTGGTTCACAGCCTCGGCGCAGTCATCCAGCCCATGCGCTTACGCGCACGGCGGCTGCACGCCCGAGATCAGGCGAAGCGTGTGCGGTCCGATCGCGTACGCGACGGGGTTCGCACTCGGCGCGATCAGCTCCTGCTTGTTGTCGACCAAGAGCTTGACGGCTCCGTTGCCGAGGTACATCCGATAAGCCGTCGATGCGAACGTGGTCGTGCGCTGTCCGGGAGCGAGGATCTGACCGTTCACGAGGGGTCGTCCACGCGCGTCCTGCAGGCAGACCCACAGGGGACCGGTCGCGGCCAGGGTGAGGCGGAGCGCTCTCGGCGCCGTCGGCGCCGTGGCACGCCCGCGATGGTGCGGCGGCGAGGCCGATCGCCTTGCGGTCGTGGTCGTGTGGGAGGCGGTCGAGGTCGTGTGGGAGGCGTGCGCGGCGGAAGGCGCCCGCTCGACCGAAGGAACCGGCGCCCGCACGACTGACGGAACCGGCGTGCCCGTCAGCGTCGGCGGCCCGGCGCCCTGCACGGCCCGGGCCGGTTCGACCTGTTGGGGATGCTGCTTCGAGGATCCAGTCAGCGAGAGCGCCAACGCCGCGGCGGCAACGATCAGTACGGCCACGGGGACCAGGATCAATTCGCGCCGGCGCCGCGGAGCCGCCGCCGGCGGCGCGGGCTGGTAGCTGCGGTTGGCGACATACTCGCCGGTGGGATCTCCATGTTCATCGATCCGCCAGGCGCCGCGGATGCGATCGGCGGCCAATGCCTGTTCGCGGCTTTGGGAGTCCTCGACGTCGTAGACCCACCCGCCTCGATTTGCCGCGCTCAGAGGACGGAGCTGCTCGGGGAAGGCGGGGGAGCCCGCCGGTGGGGTTCCGGCGCCGTTGCGGCGTTCGGCATCATCGCGAGCCTCGTTCTGCGCCTCG
>JAFAZV010000365.1 GCA_019239445.1 Solirubrobacterales bacterium | reverse complement strand
CTGAAGTGATGCCCATCGCCGGTAACCTCGGCCTGGGCACCGGGGATGTTCGCCTCGATCCGCTGCTTCAGCTCCTGCGGGGTTGCAGACATTCGGTTCAAGCGTAGCGGGATGCGCTCGCTATACTGAATGAAGCATGATCACTCTGACCGACAAGGGCGCCGAAAAAGTGCGGGAGTTCCTCTCCGGCCAAGCTAGCGTCGTCGAAACCGCTGGTCTACGCGTCGGCGTGCGTGGCGGGGGCTGCTCGGGTTTCCAGTACGCGCTCGCCTTCGACGAGCAACGCGAGGACGACACCGTGTTTGAGGACAAGGGCATCCGGCTGCTCGTCGACCGCCCGAGCCTGCCGTACGTCAAAGGCTCCGTGATCGACTTCGTCGACGGGCTACAGGGCGCCGGCTTCAAGGTCGACAACCCGAACGTGATCGCGGCTTGCGGCTGCGGCTCCTCGTTCCGGGTCGCCGAAGAGGAAGAAGTCTCCGCGGTCTGAGCGCCGCGCCGCGTCCGGCCACTAGACGGCCGGCGTCGCAGCGAGCGAGCGCCACAGATAGCGGCAGGCGAGCGTCCGGTGGGGTCGCCACGACTCGGCGATCGCCTCTAACTGAGCCGGCGTGGGCAGCTTGTCGAGGCCATAGCGGACCATTACGGCGCGCCTAATCCCGAGGTCGCCGACCGCCAGCACGTCGGGACGTTCGAGCTGGAACATGAGGAACATATGCGCACTCCACTCACCGATGCCGCGCACGGCGGTGAGCTCGGCGATCACCTCGTCATCGGGGAGCTGTTCGAGCTCGTCGAGCCTGAGCGATCCATCGAGGACGCGCTCGGCGAGCGAGCGCAGGTAGGCGACCTTGGCTCGGCTGAGCCCGGCCGCCATCCGCAGCGCTTCGGGATCGTCGTCGAGCACCTCGGCCGGCGTGGGCGGACGGCCCCCGAAGCGCTCGATCAGGCGCGCGTAGATCGCCTGCGCAGCCCGGGTGGACAGCTGCTGGCCGACGATCGAGCGCACGAGGGCGCCGTACTGGTCGTGCGGCCGCCCCGCGCGGGGATCGCCAAGGCCGTCGACCGAGTCGATCACCTCCCGTAGAACTGGATCGGCCGCGCGGAGCGCCTCGACCGCGCGGAGCGCCTCGTCCGGGTCCTCGGCCCCGCCGCTCCTAGGGCTGCCCGGCAACCGCCCCGGGAACGCCGGTATTGGTCGAGTACTTGGGCTGGATCTTGACCTCGGGCCGGATCTCGTGCACCGCCTGAGCGACAGCGATCGCTGACTCGGCGAAGCCGGTCGCAATCAGCTTGAGCTTGCCGTCGAAGGTGGTGATGTCGCCGCAGGCCCAGACCCGCGGCAGCGAGGTCTTCATCACGGGGTCGACCACTAGCGCGCCCCTGGAGATCTCAAAGCCCCAGTCCTTGAGCGGCCCGAGCGCGGTCTTGAAACCGAGCTGGAGCAGGATCACGTCGACCTCGACGTCGACCTCCTGGGCCGCGTCGTCGGAGTGGAACAGGCGCACGCGCTGAATGCTGCCGTCGCCGTAGACCTCCTTGATCTGGTACGGGACGTGCAGGGCGACGTCGCCCCGGTCAGCCGCCTGTAGCACCTGACCGACCGTCACCTCGTGGGCGCGGAAGCCGTCGCGCCGGTGCACGAGGCTGATCTCGCGAGCCGTGTCGAGCAGGTTGATCACCCAGTCGCAGGCCGAGTCGCCGCCGCCGACGATCATCACTCGCTTGTCGGCAAAGACGGATTTCTCGCCCACGATGTAGTGGGCCCCGCGGCCCTCCCACGGCGTCATGTCGTAGCCGGGGAGCTTCTTCGGCTCGAACGCCCCGTGCCCCCCGGCCACGATCACCGTGCGCGAACGCAGCTCGCCGCGATCGGTGTGCAGCACGACGAGGTCGTCTTCCCAGGAGATCGTGTGTGCGGTGGTGCTCAGGTGCACGGGAACGCCGAACTGCTCGAGGGCTTGTACGCGCAGCATCTCAACCAGATCGCGCGCCAGCACCTTCGGGTGGCCTGGGACGTCGAAGATCCATTTTTCCGGATAGAGCGTGGTGAGCTGGCCGCCGAGCTCAGGCAGGGAGTCGATGATCCTCGAGTCGGCCTCGCGCATTCCAGCCCAGAAGCTGGTGCACATCCCGACCGGCCCGGCCCCGATCACCGTTACGTCGCGGACTTGGTCGAAGTCCTGGGCCAGCGTCGCCGGGTCAGTGGTCATACCGGCTCCGTCAGCGTCAAGGCCGCGCCGTCGAGCGCGCCGAGCGCTCGCTCGACAGAGCAGGAGATGCAGGTGAAGGTCGGTGTGTCGCGCAGCGTGTAGGCGCTGGCCTCGGTAGTGCGCAGCCGTTGCACGAGGTCGAGGAAGTCAGCCGGATTGTCGGTCTCGAACGCGACCACGAACTCCTGATCGTCGAGGCCGAACGAGTAGCTCGTGTTCAGATCGACCGAGGGATATTCACGGCCGATCCGGATGTGCTCCTGCATGATCCTCCAGCGCTCATCCGACGGCAGTGAGTACCAGGCCCGAGTCTTAACGAACGGATATACGAACAGGTACTTGCCGTGCGCGGGTCGAACCTCGAGCCGGGACTCATCCGAGTACTCAGACGGCTTGGTCAGCGCCAGCAGCGAATACGGCACCGCACACCACTTCATCAGACCGCTCTGCGCGAGGACGACATGAAATTCGTGGATCCGCTCGAGGTTCTGGGCCTGACTGAGCAGCATCAGGTCAGCATCGCCGCGAGTTCCGACGAGCGAGAACGCCCGCAGCAGGTGCCCGTCGGCGAAATCTTCGCAAGCGGCGATGAACTCCCGCTTGTCAGCAGCCCGCCGCTCGTCGTCGAGTCGGCGCCAGGCCGGATCGACCTTGAGGAAGGTGTACTTGACGAAGTGTCGCACCGGCATACGGTCTCATGATAGGCGAGCCGCAGACCGCGTTTTCGACCCTCCAGCGGCTAGCATGAAGGCGATGCGCATCGCCCTCGTGTCGCCTTACTCGTGGACTTATCCAGGGGGCGTAACGAGGCACATCGAAGCGCTCGCGGAGCGCTTTCTCGCGGACGGACACCACGTCCGGGTGCTTGCCCCTCTGGACCCGCCGGGCCGTTTCTCGACCGGGCTGCACCGCGGCGCCCGGCCGCAGGCGATCTCGGCGCCCGAGTATCTGGTGTCGCTCGGCCGCACGGTCGGCTTCAAGGCCAACGGGGCGGTTTCCAATCTGACGATCACGCCGTACGGCGTCGCGAGCATGCACCGCGAGCTGCGGACCGGGCGCTACGACGTGGTCCACGTTCACGAGCCGGTGGCTCCGCTGGCGGGCTGGGTCGCGACCGATTCGACCCGGCTTCCGCTCGTTGGCACGTTTCACTCCTACTCGAGCCGACCGCTTCCGAATGCGATCGCGAACCTGATCGGCGCCCGGCGGGTGCTCAACCGCTTGCACGTGCGAATCGCGGTCTCCGAAGCGGCGGCGTGGACGGGCCGGCGGTGGTTCGGCGGGCACTATCGCGTGATCCCCAACGGGGTTCACGTCGATCCCGAGCGGGCGTTGAGCGTGGCGTCGCGGCCGCCGAGCGACCGGCTGCGAATCGCGTTCGTCGGGCAGGCGGTCGAGCGCAAGGGCCTGCCGCTGCTGCTGCGCGCGTTCGAGGCGCTGCGCGAGCACGTCCCGACAGAACTGATCGTGATCGGGCCGACGCAGGAAGAGCTCGCGCCCATGTTGCTCGATCCTCGCGGCGTGACGGCGGTGGGGAAGGTCGACGAGGCCGAGAAGCAGCGCGTGCTCGAGCAGGCCGACGTCCTGTGCGCGCCGTCACTCGGTGGCGAGAGCTTCGGGATGGTCCTGACCGAGGCGTTCGCCGCCGGCACTCCGGTGGTCGCCTCCGACATCGCCGGTTACCGCGACGTCGTGCGGGACGGCGTTGACGGGTTGCTCGTGCCGGTGGGCGATGCGCAGGCGCTGGCCGAAGCCCTGCGCGATCTACACGAAGAGCCCGAGCGTCGCGTTCGGATGGCACGCGCCGCAGCGGCGGACGTGGAGCGGTTTGCCTGGCCGCGTGTCGCAGCCGAGGTGTTGGAGGCCTACGAGGACGCGATGGCGACGCCGCAGCCCGTCTCGCGCAGCCAGCGCGCGGCGGTCGCGGTCGGCGCCCGCGCCGCCGATCTGAAGCCGCGGGCGCGGGCTCAGCGGCTGCCCAGCCTCGAGCCGAAGCTGACGAGCAAGCGCAGCCCGGCGCTCGCGTTCGCCCGCCGGGCCGCTCTGGCGGCGGTGTCGCTGGCCGGCGTCGTGCTCGGCTGGATGGCGCTTCAGAAGATCGGGATCTCGAACATCGCCGCTGCGCTGATCAACTCGAGCCCGACGCTCGTGCTGCTCGGGCTCGGGGTGATGTGCAGCGCGATGGTGCTGCGCGCGTTCTCCTGGCACGCGATCCTCCGCGCGGCGCTTCCAGACGCGCGAGTGAAGCTATCCGACGCCATGCAGGGGACGTTCATCGGGGTGCTGATGTCCTCGACGTTGCCGGCGCGGCTCGGCGAGCCCTCCCGTGCTTTGGTGGTGGCGCGCCGAACCGGTCGCCCGCGGGAGCACCTGCCCGTCGTGCTGGGGACGCTGGTCTCGCAGACGCTGCTGAACATCGTCGCGCTTGCGGCTTTGGGCGCGGTGATGTTCTCCTCGGTCGATCTGTTCAGCGGCCATCAGGACGCCCTGCTGGTGGCGGCGGTGGCCCCGCTGGCGCTACTCCTGGTCGTGCTCGTTGCGCCGGCGCTGCTGGGGGCGAGTACTCGCTCGGGTGCGCGCTTCGGGCGGGCACAGGAAGCGCTGATCCGGGTACGACGCGCGCTCACGCGTGTACGCGTCGGGCTGATCGTGTTCCGCCGCCCCAAGCTCGGGGCGATCGCGAGCGTCGCACAGCTGGCGGCCTGGGGACTTCAGATGTTGTCCTGCTACGTGCTCCTGATCGCGCTCGGGCTGGACCATCAGGCAGGAATCGCCGCCGCCGCGGCGGTGCTATTCGCGGTGAACATCACCGCGGTTCTCCCCGCCACTCCCGCCAACCTCGGCGTCTTCCAGGCTGCCTGCGTGGCCGTGCTGCACACGGGCTGGCACGTCGGCTACGGCAGCGGCGTCGCCTACGGCGTCATCCTGCAGGCGGTCGAAGTCTCGACCGCGGTGCTGATGGGGATGCCGGCGCTGCTCAAGGAAGGCATGTCGTGGCGCGAGGTGAGGCTGCGGGCGATGCACGCAGCGCCGGTCAAGCTGCCGGCGCGGGCAGGGCGCGGCGCGGCGCGGGCGGGACGCGGCGCGCCGCGGCGTGGCGAAGCGGTCAAGGCCGAGAGCTAACCCACCCGCCGCGCTCCGAGACTGCCGGAGAACGCCGGAACCCGGCGGGGGTTCGCCCCCGGGCGACAGTTAGACCCGAAGGGTTGACGGCGCCCGCCTCGTGGGCTACTTTGCGTACGCGTACACAAACCCCGATCCGAACGGAGGTGGCGACATGGCTCGCGAAGCGCCCACGCTCTATCCCACTCTGCGCTACCGAGACGCGCCGGCGGCGATCGAGTTCCTGAAGCGGGCGTTCGGCTTCACGGAGGTTGCCGTGATTGCCAACGAGGACGGCACGATCGCCCATGCCGAGCTGTCACTCGGACCAAGCGTCCTGATGCTCGGCTCCGACCGCGACGACGAGCTGCTGGGCAGGCGCGCCGGCACGGGCTGGCTCTACGCCGCCGTCGATGACGCCGATGCGGTGTGCGAGCGGGCCCGGGCCGGTGGCGCGGAAATCGTCGCCGCGCCTTACGACACCGATTACGGCTCGCGCGATTTCACTGCCCGCGATCTCGAGGGAAACGTTTGGCATCTCGGGACCTATCGCGTCAGCGCCGAGGTACTCGCGGGTGCGCCCGGCACTGCTGCCGACTGATGTTGCGAGCGTGAGCAGCGCGCCTCGCGCGTCGGGCCGGGGAGGGCGCCCTCCCCGGCTGTCGAGCCAGGCGGTGATTACGGCCGCGCGGGTAATCGTCGAGCGCGAAGGGATCGAGGCGCTGACGATGCGGGCGGTCGCGCGCGAGCTCGACAGCTCGGCGATGGCGATCTACCGCCACGTCCGCGACAAGGATCAGCTGCTCGTGCTGCTGCTGGATCAGCTCGCTCAGGAGGTGTCGCGGCCGGCCTTGCCGCAAGAACCGCGAGCTCGGCTGACGCAAGCCTGCCGGACGATGCGCGATGGCCTGGCCGAGCACCCTTGGATCGTCGACGTGCTCGCTCAAGGCGACCTGATCGCGCCATCGATCGTGTGGCTGATAGAGGAAATCGTCAGCGGGTTCCTGGCCTGCGACCTCTCCCATGAGCAGGCAGTGGACGGCTACCGCGCGGTGTGGGAGCTCACGGTTGGCGATCTCATCATCCGGCGGGGCCTCGAGCGGACGGCGGCGCTGGGGCGGCCACCGTTCGTCCTCGAAGTGCTGCGGAGCGTCGAAGCGCAGGAGTGTCCGGCGCTGGCTCGGGTGGCGGATCAGTGGGCAGCGGCGCGGGAGCGAGACGTCTATGAGATGTCACTCGAGGCGCTGATCGAAGGGCTGATCGGTTACGACGGCGAGTGCATAGGCGAGGGGCAGCGTGGGGGCGAAACATGGTCGGGACCGTCAACAACGGGTAACGTCTAACCGTGGCCGCGGAACCACTGCAGGAAGTCGTCGAGGACCTCGTCTCCCGCGCCGAGACGCGGGAGATGCGCTGCGTGCACCTGTCTGACGTCAGCGACGTCGTGCAGGAATCCGAGCTCAGCGAGGAAGAAGCGCAGGCGATTCAGGAGATGCTCGAGGAACGTGGGCTGGAGGTACGCGACGACTGCGGCCGCGAGCACGTCGAGCAGACGAGCTATGCCAACGGCGAGCTCGCGGCGCAGACCACGGACGCCATGTCGCTGTTCCTGCAGGAGGTGCGGCGCTATCCGTTGCTGACGCGCGAGGAGGAGATCGAGCTGGCCAAGCGGATCGAGCGCGGCGATCTCGAAGCCAAAGAGCGACTGGTCAATTCGAATCTGCGGCTCGTGATCTCGAACGCGCGCAACTACCAGGGTCACGACATGCCGCTGCTGGACCTGATCCAAGAGGGAATCCTCGGCCTGATCCGCGCGGCGGAGAAGTTCGACTACCGCAAGGGCTTCAAGTTCTCGACTTACGCGACGTTCTGGATTCGCGAGTCGATCCAGCGCGCGGTCGCCAACCGAGCCCGAACGATCCGGATTCCCGTCCACATCGGCCAGCGTGAGCGCAAGATCGGCCGCGTGGCGCAAGAGCTGATCGGCAAGCTCGGGCGTGAGCCGACGGATGAGGAGATTGCGGCCGCAGCGGATCTTGCCGTCAAAGAAGTGCGCGAGACGCGCGAGGCGGCTCGCGTGGTCACGAGCCTGGATCGTCCGGTCGGTGAAGAGGAGGACACTTCGCTCGGATCGTTGCTGCCGAGTGGCGAGCGCGGTCCGGAGGAGGAGGTTGAGATCTCGCTGCGCCAGGACGCACTGCGGCGCGCCCTCGAGCGCCTGCCCGCACGCGAGCGCGAGGTGGTGAAGCTGCGTTACGGGATCAACGGAGATGAGCCCACGCCGCTGACCGAGACTGGCCGCCGGCTGGGGATCTCACAGGACGCGGTACGCCGGATCGAGCGCCGGGCACTGTCCGAGCTGGCCGAGAGCCGCGAGCTCGAAGCGCTCCGACCGGCGGCGTAGACGGCAGCCGGGCCTCCGGCCGCACAGGCATGACGCTCTGACTTTCGGGGTAGTTCAGACGCGCCTAGCCGCAGCGTCAAGGAGGAGCAGATGAGCGACAGCGTCGAGACAGGGACGATTCGGACCAAGATCCCCGCCCGGCTGGATCGCCTGCCGTGGTCGCGCTGGCACTGGAAAATCATCATCGGCCTGGGGGCGGTGTGGATCCTCGACGGGCTCGAGGTGACGATCGTGGGCAGTATCTCGGCCCAGATCGGGACCAAGGGCTCCGGCGTGAACATCTCGGCCGCCAACGTGTCCGGCCTAGCCGCGTCGCTGTATGTCGCCGGCGCGTGCGTCGGCGCGCTCATCTTCGGTCAGCTCACCGACCGCTTCGGGCGCAAGAAGCTGTTCATGATCACGCTCGGGACGTACCTGATCGCAACCGTGCTGACGGCGTTCTCGTTCGCGCCGCTGTGGTTCTACGTCTGTCGCTTCTTCACCGGCTTCGGTATCGGCGGCGAGTACAGCGCGATCAACTCCGCGATCGATGAGCTGATCCCGGCTCACTCTCGCGGCCGCGTCGACATCGGGATCAATGGCAGCTATTGGGCCGGAGCGGGCGCCGGAGCGCTGCTCGCGCTGCTGGCGCTGAACCACACTGCCGTCAACGTCGGCTGGCGGATCTGCTTCGGGCTCGGTGCTGTGCTCGGGCTGGGCATCCTGCTCGTGCGCCGGAACGTCCCCGAGAGCCCTCGGTGGCTGTTCATCCACGGCCGCGAGGACGAGGCAGAGAAGATCGTGGCCGGCATCGAACACGAGGTCGAAGAGGAGACCGGGAAGAAGCTGCCCGACGCCGAAGGCGAGATGACGGTTCGCCAGCGGCGCGTGATCCCGCTCTCGCTGACCGTGCGCTCGGTTCTCACGCTGTACCCG
The DNA here is from genome assembly GCA_019239445.1 of Solirubrobacterales bacterium. Lineage (GTDB taxonomy): Bacteria > Actinomycetota > Thermoleophilia > Solirubrobacterales > Solirubrobacteraceae > Palsa-465. The sequence goes on along the minus strand of JAFAZV010000365.1, from coordinate 272 downwards.
AGGCGGACCGTGCTCGGGCTGTCGCTGTTCGTCGGCCAGGCGTTCCTCTACAACTCGATCCTGTTCGGCCTTGGAGTGCTGCTGAGCAAGTACTTCGGCACCTCGCCCGGGGACGTTCCGTACTTCATCGCGGTCTTCGCAGTCGGCAACCTGCTCGGTCCGCTCGTCCTCGGGCGGCTGTTCGACAGCGTTGGCCGCAAGCCGATGATCGCCGGCACCTACCTTCTCTCGGGCGTGCTGCTGGTGATCACGGCGTTGCTGTTCAAAGGTCA
>JAFAZV010000291.1 GCA_019239445.1 Solirubrobacterales bacterium | reverse complement strand
CGACGAGTGGGACGTCCGCATGTCGGAGCAGCAGCATTGCGCCGCCCAGCTGCGGCGGCTCGGAATAGAGCCCGATTCGGTTCGATACGTGGTGCAGACCCACCTGCATATCGACCATACGGGCGCGTTGGGTCACTTCCCGGAGGCGACTGTCCTCGTCCATGCCCGCGAGCTCGACGCTGCCCGCTGCGAGGATCCGCCCGTTAGCCCCGCCTACCGGCCCAAGGATTATGCAAACCCCGAGATCTCATGGAAGCTCGTGACCGGCGAACATGACCTGTATGGGGACGGTCGGGTTCGCCTGCTCGAGACGCCGGGGCATTCCGCCGGTCACATGTCGGTGCTGTTGTCGCTAGACGGTGCCGGCCCTGTGCTGCTCACCGCCGACGCGGCAGACAACCGCGCTCAGTGGGAGAGCAAGGCTCCGCTACGGGGGCTTTTCTCCCCCGATCAGGCCGCCCAATCGCTTGCGCGGCTTCGTGGTGTTGCCAGCGATACTCAGGCACTAATCGTCTTCGGGCACGACTCCGAGAACTGGGCGGAGCACAGACACGCTCCGGCGCACTACTCGTAGCCGGTCGAGGACCTGACAGCTAAGCAACACCGAGGGGCGCCACGGGGCAGCGCACCGCCGATGATGAGCGGCCGCCACGCCGAGTTTGATCACTTTCATTTCTCGTCAATGCAACTCGTTGAGCGGACGACCGCTTCCACCGGCCGCCGCTTCGCGTCGCACGAGCGCGTCGGCGACGACACGATGGCGCGGCTGGCCGGCGCGCCGCGATCGCTTGGCCGAACGAGAGCGTTCGTGAGGTCCCGGGCGCAGCTCGTTATCCCCTGGCGACTCAGCAGCCACGTGAGCCGGATTGGCCGGCTTGGCTTCCTTTGCCCTGGAAGCGGAAGTGTCGATCGCCGCGACAGCGGTTCTCGGTACCGCCATGTTTCTGGAAGCAGCGGTCTTCTCGGACAGTTCGGATGACTATCGCGACTAGTCCAGGCGAAAGCGGAGCCTGCCTGTCGCAACGCTGCGCGGCGATGCTGAGCTGCGGCGTTTCGGGGTAGCACGCACTCGACGAGCACTCACCAGAAAGGCCGATCGCAATGGCAGGGCACATCGATCCGGACGTTTCACGCGAGTCCACCGAGCATGACGACCCGCGGAAGACCAAGGGTGATCCCGCGGAGGACGAGCCGGCAGGGCATATCGATCCGGACGTTTAAGCCCAGGCAGCGGAACTCGTTCCTCTACGCGACCGCGCCGCCGATCGCTGACGCGCTCGGTGTCGCGGCGGTAGGCAACCCGCGCCAAGAACACCAGCAGCAGCGTCCAGCCGATACCACGCCCGGCCTTGATGCTCCAGCCATGGACTACGGGTGGCAATCTGGCTCGTCTGCACGGTCCGGGTAGGCGTTGCTCCCCTCCACGGTCCAGTAGCCGGCCATGCTGGGACCCAACGGGCTGCTCCTATTAGCCCCAAGGAGCAGCTTGCGTCTTTGTTGCGTCGGTACCTGTCAGACGGGCTCTCTCGTTCTCCAGCTTCCGGCTACGGCTCCTGACCCGAGCAACTTGCGGCTCGTGGGCGGCGACCGGCCGCGGCTCCGGCGTCGGCGACGTCCAACCCACCTTTTTCTACGTCAGCCCGCGCGTCGCCGCCGTACCGGCGCGAGGGAGCGTAGCCCGGCTCATACCGGCGCTATAGCTGGCCCTCGCACGGGCGACCAGCCGACTCCGATGTTCGAGTGACGCCGACTAGTAACCACTAGGCGGGGGAATGGCGCTTGTGATCGCCGCGCCGGAGGGAGCGACGAGCCACCACCTCGCGCCGAAGCTGTCGATGCCCTCCCCCGACGGCGCGCCCACACCCGAATCAGCTGCGAAGTAGTACAGAGGGTGGCCCATATAGGTCACTTGCTTGCTGCCATCAGAGCGGATGATTGTGCCCAAGCCGGCCGCTGTGATGCCGCCGGAGGGAATCCCCGTCGTCTTCGTGATCAGCGGGGGCCATTCTGTAGTGCACTCCCCCGAGCAGTTGGACTTACGGTTGCTGTCGCCTGCCCAGAGATACAGCGCTTGTCCGTCAGCTCCGGTCAGGTAGGCCCCCTCGGGACCTCTCACGGTGCCGATCACGACCCCGCGGCTTGACGGGCTCGATCCGCTCGTGGATGCCTCGCTGCCAGGGGGCGCCGAGCTCATGCTCGAGCTAGAGCTCCCGCAGGCGGCGGCAAGCAGAGCCGTAGCCATCAACGCGACAAACGCGCGCGCGTGAGCCCTTGCGTCTCTTCGATCGACCTTCATCATCGCATGCAGACTGCAGAGAGGGACGCCGACGTATCCCCGATCCTTCCCAAGCGAGCGAGCGCGGACCCGCCTCATCAGCGGGGCGCCGCCGCTCGGCCGATTCGGCTTCCCCTGTTGCTCGAATACGAGCAGTCTCCCGGGTGCAGACCAGACTTCTGCATCGTCGCCGCCATTGCACCACGGACTACGGCTGGTTTGCCGGTGCTGGCAAGGCGACCGCGCACTTGACCGCGACCATGAACGAGACGTCCGGCCAGCGCTCGCCGAACATCTGAGCCCGCAGGGTCAGGCCCCCGGCCCAAATCGGTACAGGACGATCTCAGCGCGCCTAAAGCCGCGTCGCTCATACAGTCGGAGGGCGTCGGAGTTGTCCGCCATCACCGCGACCTTCAGCTCGCGGATCGATCGCGCAGCGAGCTCGCGGTCCACAAACTCAAGCAATTGCGTTCCCAGCCCACGGCCTCGCAAGTGTGGGGAGACAGACAACGAATACAGCTCGGCATAGCGATCGCCGACCGGGAACGTGTCGTCGGGACCCTGCTCGATGCACACGAACGCGTAGCCCAAGGTCGTGGATGCCGCGTCGCAGGCGAGCACCAAGAAGCCGTCCTGGCGCAACCGCTCCACGTAGAGCGTGCGTCTACGCTGCCAGGAGAGTTCGTCGTCATCGACAAGCGGTAGCGACGCGACTACCTGACGATGATGTCGGTGTAGCTCCAGCCACAGTTCGCGCACGTCGTCAACGCGCTCGGTGTCGCCCAGCTCGATCCAGGCAGCAGCTGACGTCATGCCGCGTCGCCCCGATATTTCGCCGCGCTCGGCGCGGCGAGCGCGCTGCTCGGGAGGGCTAGCGCGCCAGCGATGCGCTGGCGGCCGCGATGAAGCCAGGTGGTGACGGTGGCCTGGCGAACGCGCAGCGTCCCGGCGGCCTCACTGTAGGAGAGGTTCTCGGCCTCCTCGCGAGAGCCGCAGAGGCCCCGAGCGGCTCGGTAAAGGGGATCGATCGAGTCGCCGAGCGTCTCGGGGTCGAGCGGACGTCCAGGGGCCCCGATCGGCATGGTCACTGAGCTCACGCCTACGCCCTCCCGCGTCACGAGACTGGCCGGAACCGACCGAGGCAGGGAGGGAATCCGCGCATCCGCGCGACGAACGCGGCTTCGGCTAGTAGATCGTCGCCGTCGAGCACCAGGATCTCGACGATCTCTTGCTCGTAGGCGACCGTACCGGCTTCGGTGTCGCTGAGGACGAGCGTGGTGTCGCTGCGACACCACGCGACTGGTCCGGCCGCGGGCGGGGCGAACGCGAGCGGTGACTCGGCCTCGGGCGAGTCTGGCGGAATTCGACGGCGCAGGACCCGGGGACCCCGCAGCTCAAACCGATGCGGTGCAAGGGCGAAGTCGCTGCGCCTGGCGGCGGCGAATCGGTGCTCAGCCCAATCCTTGGCTACCTCGGCGAGATAGTCGAGCGTGCCGAGGAGTGGTGGGGGGAATCCCGGGTCGATGGTCATGTGAGTGCGAAATGGCATTGTGTCCGGCCTTCCGACGTCCGTGTCGGAAGCCGGCGAGCTCGCTCGCCGGCGCCGGGCCGCTTCTCAAGCCGGAGGCGGAGGAGAGCGCCTGCCCCCGGCTTCAGCCAGCTGGGGGCGGAGCCACCCGCGGTGGGGGACCCCGCTGGCCGCAAAGTTTGGATGTGACCTGGATTCGTGCGGGTCTGCGCGAACATCGAGCCTCACCCTAGGCGGCGGCGCTGTGTGACCGCTCAGTAGGAGCTGAGCAAGGGACTCGAGGGATCGGGAGGCGAGCGTTAACTTGCTAATGAGCCGGTGGCGGTGTGGTGTCCTCGAGTGGCCCCGCGGCTCGTTCCGCGGCTTCCCGGCCGATCAGCATGGCGAGAGCAACGCGCGAATGTACGTTGAGCTTGGCGAAGATCCTGCCGAGGTGGGTGCCGATGGTCTTGTCGCTGAGGAACAGCGCGGCGGCGATCTCGCGATTTGTCTTGCCTGCTGCCACCTGGGCTGCCACTTCATGCTCGCGGGGACTCAGCGCCGCTAGGCTTGGCCGCTCGTCGGGTTGGCGTGTGCGGCGGGGTGCCCGTCGACCGAGGCGCCGGAGTTCCCGGGCGGCGGCGTCGGCTTCGCGGAGGGCTCCGGAGGCGAACAGCGTCTCCTCAGCGCGTTGAAGCTCAGCGATAGCCGGTGCGGGCCTGCCGCGGGCGGTGAGGGCGAGTCCGGCCAGGGCGTGGCCGCGAGCACTCAACAGTGGGTTCCCGGCCGCGTCGGCCAGGCTGACCGCTTCGGACGCAGTGCGATCCAGGAGATCAAGCTCGCCGGCTGCGAGGAGCACGGCGCCGCGGGCACATAGGATGGTCGCCATTTGCTGCGCCAGTCCGGCTGACTCGGCGCGTCGCACCGCGCGCGCCACGGTGTCGTAGGCCCGGTCAGTCTCACCTAACGCGAGCTGCGAACGAATGAGCAGCTCCCACCCATGCGCAGCGTGGCGGTCAAGGAGGTGGTGTGCTGAGTCGTTGTCGAACGTAGAGAGCCTGGCGCTGGCAGACGCAGGGTCGCTGTCGGCGTACTCGGCGGCGGCGAGCTGGACGATCGCACGATCGCGTAGGAACGGGTGGACACGTCCTGAGCGTGCTGTCATATCTCGCGCGCTGCCGAGGGCCCGGTCGGTGTCTCCAGCCCAGAAGGCCGCCAGCGAATCGGCCTCGAGCGCCCAGACGGCGCGCCAGTCGTCAGCTAGCAGCCTGGCGGTGTCGATTGCCCCGTGCGCGAGTCGGGCGGCCGCGCCGACCTGTCCCTTAAGCACCAGCGCCTTCGTCGCGATCGCCGGCCACGGGGTCACGGTCACCCCCTGACCCGACATCCGCGCCACATCGATGCCGCGATTCGCGTGTACGAAAGCATCGTCCGCGTGCTCCAGCCTCAGGTCGGCTAGCCCGAGATAGAACGAGACATAGATGCGTTCCGCGAGCTGCTCGTCGGCGAGAGCGTCAAACGCCGCCCGGGCTTCGGCGAGCGCCGCCGCCGCCTCTGCCGCGCTGTCCTCCGCAGAGGCGAGGCTGCTGAGCGACGCGGCCAGCGTGATCAGCGCCAGATCCGCATGTTCGCGCGCTCCGGCCAGGAGCGGCCCCGTCAGCTCGGCGAGGCCCGAGAACTCGTCGTGCCAGAAGCGGTGCAAGGCGAGCTCCAGACGAACGTCTAGCGACGCCGGGTTATGGATTCCTGCAAACGAATCCAGGGCGTTCTCAAGGAGTGGGCGCGAGTCGAACGGCCGGCCGCTTCGTCGTTTGGCGTAGGCGAGCCTGGCGATCATTCCGGCCCGGTTGGGTTCCTCATCGCTGGGGATTAGGGCGAGCGCCTCCTCGAGCGTGGCGAGCGATTCGTCGTATGCACCGCCCGAGATGAGGTCGGTCGCGGCCTCGGCGAGCAACCCGAGGCGCCGCTCGCGATCGGCGTCTAGAGGCAGCAGGCGCAGGGCGGCCAGCAGCCAGCGCCCGGCCGTCAATGGTGCCCGCGACGCGGCTCCCCGCGCGGCCTCGATCAGCAGCGCGATCGCGTGCTCGTCACCCGCGATCGCCGAGCGCTCGATGTGGTGCGCGCACGCGCCTGCGGGCGCGTGGCCGGCGATCAGCGCCGCCGCGGCCCGGGCGTGCGCGCCGAGCCGCCACCCAGGTCGCATACCGTCGTACACCGCCCGGCGTACGATCGGATGCCGAAAGCGAAAGCGATGCGGCGTGGCCGTCGCCCGGATGATGTCGGCATCGAGCAGGTCATCAACCGCCTCGAGCGCGGAGGCGACGGTCAGTTCGGCGATCGCCGCGACCGGCTCGGGCTCAAAGGACTCTCCGACGATCGCCGCCGCGTCGAGCACGAGCCTGCAGTCGCCTTTGATGCGAGCGAGCTCGTCCTGAGTTGCAGCCACGACCGCGGGTGGCAGCGCCCATGACTCGGCCATCACGGGCGGGGCGGAAGTCGACGGCGCGCCTGGACGGTTGCGCAGCAACTGTTCGAGGTAGAACGGGTTGCCTCCACTCTCCCGATAGAGCTCGGTGCGGGTCGCGACGTCCAGTTCGGGATCGATGAGCTCTTGCGCCTCCTCCAGGGTGAGCGGGCCCAGATCAAGCCGCGTACCGAAACCGGCGCGCGTCGCCTCCTCGAATGAGCCGGCAAGCCGTTGGGGGGTTTGTCGCATCGCCAGCGCCATCAGCAGCGGCCCGCGGAATCGGCGCAGCAGGTGAGCGATCAGGTCAAACGATGCAGCGTCGGCCCAATGAACGTCGTCCAGCGCGAGGAGCATGGGCCGCCGAACGGCGAGCTGCTCGAGCACCGCGCGGATCGCGTAGCGGAACCGGTAGCGGTCAGGCGGCGCCTGCCGGACCGATGCACTATGAGCCAGCCCGGACAGCGACGGAAAGACCTCGGCTAGCTCCTGCAAAGCGGCCGGCTCGAGCTTACGCACGACGGTCGAGTCGAGCGTACCCAGGTAATCATTGAGCGCGTCGATGATGACGCCGAACGGGACGTCCTGTTCGAACTCGGCCGCTCGACCTTCGAGCACCAGCCAACGACGGGCCTCCGCGCGGTGCGCGAGCTCGCCGAGCAGGCGCGACTTGCCGATTCCCGGCTCACCGAATAGCGCAACAAGCCAGGGCTGACCCTCGGCGAGTCGATCGAGCGCCCGTCCGACCTCGGCCAACTCACGCGCTCGCCCAGCCAGGGCGACTGGTCGCTGTGTCACGTCTGTGCCATCTCGCTCGCCCCTGGACGAGCGTACTCCGGCAGGTCAAATGCATCCAGGGCCGCTGAGAATGCGACCGCGTGCACGGCCGCCTCAGCGGTGGGTTACCCGCGGTGCTCGCTGCGGTCGCGCACGAGGCTGATCACGTAGACGCGGTTTCCGCTGTCGAGGGCGAGCAGTTCGATCTCTGTCGGCAGGAACGTACCTGACTTCGCCCGGCACGCCATCTCGATCGTCCAGTTGACCCCGTCGCGGAGCGCTCCTTCGAGAAACATCCGCATCCGCGGGAGCTCATGCGGATGGATCTGCGAGATCGGCGTAACCTTGAACTCCTCTCGCGTGTAGCCGAGCAGGCGCGAGGCGGCCGCATTGGCGTCCAGGATGCGGTCTTCGCGAGGATCGGTGATGAACACCGCGTCGCGTGACTCCTCGAACAGCCGCTCGAGCGACGTGCCGGGATCTGGAGGGCCGAGCATTGGTCAGCTCGTCGGCAATATGGACGACATGGCAGGAACATCGTGTCCCGCCGCACGGACGATCTCTTGACGCTTTGTGAAGATTTCGGCCCGGTCGCGCAGCAGGCGATTGCGCGCCGGCGACACCTCGGCCGCGAGGACGTCTCGGACGATCGCGTAACGGAAGCGGAACCGGAGACCGTCGACGCGCAGGATGCGTCGATCGCACAGTCGCTCGAGTCGTTCGACCAGCGCGATCGGATCGGTCTCCAGCATTGCCGCTAACACTTCGAGCTCGAACGGCTCCGGCAGCGTCGCCGCGGTTAAGAGGATGCGGAACGCGACGGCGCCCTCGGCGCGGCAGCGTGCGATGAATAGTTCGCTCAGCGAACTGCGGAGGTCCGGACCGGATCCGCTCGCGATCACGCTGGACACGAGGGCTGGGTGGCCGCCGGTGCGCGGGTGCACGTCCGGAATCGCGAGCGGCGCGAGGTCGTGCTCGCTCAAGGGTCCAAGGGAGATCCGCTCCGTTACGGCCAGTCTGCGCACGGGGTGGTCAAGTGGCACCTCGTCATCACGCAGCGCGCCGACGATCATCACCGGGCGGTCCGCGCAACGTTGGTGCAGGTACTCGAGTGCGGCGATCGTGCCGAGGTCGGCCAGGTGGAGGTCGTCGAGAATCAGGACGAGCGGTGTATTGCGGCGGATCACCTCGACGATCGCCTCGAGCACATCAATCTCGCCGAACTCAGCCGGTCGTTCTCCGAGCGAAAGCTCCGGGAGCACTCCGCGCAGCGCCGGGAGCTGAGTCGCATCGAGATCGAGCTGGTCGAGCGCGCCGCGTAGCGCCGCGGCAAGCGGTACCCGAGGAAGGTGTTGCTCGAGCGCCGAGCATCTGGCGCGACCGACCCGCACCCCGTCCAAGCTGGCTGCGAACTCGTCGAGCAGCCTCGACTTGCCGATCCCGGCCTCGCCTTCCAGGAGAACCATGGCAAAGTCGCCGCCTACGGCGGAGGCGAGGCACTGGCCGAGCCGGTCCAGTTCGGCGCGGCGGCCCAGGAACAGCAGCCATGGTTGGCTCGAGGTGCGAAGCTGCATCTCTCGGGACGGCCTCGGTAGCAGCGAGGACGCGTCGTCTTGGCGCAGGATCGCAGCTTCCAGCCGCCGGGTTGCGGCACTCGGCTCCAGCCCCAGCTCGCCGACCAGCAACGAGCGGAGGCGGCGATAACCCTCGAGCGCTTCGTGCGCGCGACCCATCGCGTACAGCGCAAGCATCCCGATCCGGTGCGCGCGCTCGCTGAACGGATCAAGTCTTGCGGCGGCCTGGGCGTGGGTGAGCGCGGCTTGATAATCGTGGGCGATCAGCGCGGCGTCGGCGGCCTCCAGGTGAGCCCCGATCACCCGGCCTCGATAGGTACCGCGCAGCTCCTCCACCCAGTCTGCGTACGGCTCGTCCTCGAGGAGCTCTGCGGTTGCGAGCGAGAGCGCGTCGAGCAGGCATCGTCGGGCCGCCTCGGTGGGGGCTCGTCCCGCGCGTGCCAGCAGCCGGTCGAAGCGGTCGAGGTCGATGTCCGCGTGCTCGACGGCGAATCGATACGCCCCTGATTCGGTGACGATGAGCTCCCGTGCGCAGCGTGTATCGGCGCACAAGTGACGGCGTAGCGTGGACACAAAGGTCTGAATCGAGGCCGCGAAGTTGTCCGGCACGTGCTCGCCCCACAGCATCTCGGCCAGCCGCTCGACCGGAACCGGGCCACCGCGAGCCGCGAGCAGGATCTCCAGAATCTGCTTGGGCCGGTTACCGCCGAAGTCCCGAGGCCCGAGTCTTTGTTCGGCATGCTCTACGCCGATCGAGCCAAACAGGCGAATCGTCAGCGCGCTGGAGCATGGAGCGCCCATCACTCTCTGTTCCGCGGCGAGGCGAGCTTGACCAGCCAGGGGACGGACATGTCCGAAAGCTCCCACTCGCACGGGTGCAGCGGTATAGGGCGAATGCACCAATCGGCTACTGAATCAATGTCGGTTGCATCGACCGCTCCTTGGGCCGCGCGGACTCCCACTGAGTGGGCACCCAGACCGCGCTAAGGGCGGCTTCCTAGCTTGACGTCGCCGCAAACCCAAGCGCGGCGCTTCTGTCAACCAGGCGACTCGAGAAAGGACCAGAGCCTCGCCATCATGCTTCAACTATTCAAATCGATAGGCGTACGCGGGCGATCGGCGCTCGCCGTGACCGCCGCACTTATCGCGACGCTGCTGGCGATCCAGCTCATCGGATCGGCGTCCGCGGCGACCAAGCATCGCGGAGACACAACCAGCCAGCGAGGATCGGCGACAGGCCTCGGCCAGCTGAGCGGTCTGTTGCCCCGCAACAAGCTGACGCTTGAGAGCGCGATCCAGGTGAACCTGAGCAACGAGACCGTTCGCCTGCCGCTCTATCCCGGCGACGCGCCGATTCCAGGCCGTCCCGGTCAGACCGAGCACGTGTGGTATGTCCTGCTTGACGCGTCCGACGCTGGGCTGGCGCACGACCTGGGCGTCAACTACGCGCCTAAGCTCGAGAACATCGCGATCAGCGACCCGGCGGCGGTGCAGACGGTCACGCTGGACTCGCCAAGTCCGGCCCAAAACCGGTTCGGGCCGGCGCTGGTGCATTTCCAGGGCGCGCCGGACTTCAGCCCCACGCGCACGGCCGTCCCGGGACCCAACGGGTTTCCGCTGAAGTCGTTCTCGCCAGGCGCGGTCGCTGGGCCGGGCTATAGCCCGTTCATCCGGATCGCGGGCTCGAGTGTCGTCTACAACGCGCCGATCGTTGCGACCGGCAACGGCCCGTTCGACGTCGTTCACCACACCAACACCGGCGACCGGGTGCTGAGCGTCCACATCGCAGGCCCCGCGCCGCAGGGGCAGTACTTTGACAACTACGTCGACATGCTGTTTGTGAAGGGGTTCGACGCCGGCCAGCCGATCGTGTACCTCAGCACCGATGCGGGACAGCCTCTCACCGCGGTGCTGGAGCGCTCGACCTACGTGCCGGCGCTCAACGACGCGCCCTACAACGGCGGTGACGACTTCCTCGGATCCGCCCGCGAGCGGCTCTTCGGATTCATCAACGGCCAGACTGGCGGCGGCAACCCTCAGGCACAGGGCTTCCAGCACTTGGTTCTTGACGGCCACGCCTCCGAGGACGCCAGCCTCCGGAACGCCGCACTGATCAACGCGCTGCGGCACGGCGGCGATCTGCTCAACGTGTTCGGCGACTTTCCAACCCTCGCCGACCCACGGCACGCCCAGGCCTACAGTCCGCTATGGGACGCCCAGCTCGGACTGTGGACCGCCAAGGCAGTCAAGGAAGGGCTCAACACCCGCCAGATCGATGAGAACCAAGTGTTCAACCTGGCCGCGACTCGGCCCGACCTGCTCACCGGCGTCGATCCCGCCACTGGCCAGCCAGCTCCGTATGGTGCAGTCGGAGTCGATATCAACTGCGCGGTAGTCGGCTTCACCGGCGCGGCTCCGACAGCGAACCTCGCCGCTCCTGTCCCCAATTCGCAGTTCCCGCCGCGGTAGCGACGAATTACCTCGCTACTCGATGCGACCTCCTCCGGCTGGCGACATCGCGAACGGATGAGAACGGACCCGCGGACCCTGCAGCTCGCAGGGTCCGCGGGCCGCGCACTCATCCGCACGACCCATTCAAAACGAGGAACCCCCGCAGAATGACGACCTCAGCCTCCGACGCGGCGCAGCGCGAGCAGATGCACACGCACACCTCCGCCCCGGGATCTGCCTCTATCCGAATCCCTGATCCAGTTCGAGGGCTGCTGTGTGCGCCGAACTACGTCTTGCATCTGTAATCAAGTGTCGAAGGCCAGCGACATGCGTTCACGACTGCCAGTGGCGCGAACAGTGCGCCGATCGCCGCACCCGTCAGCTACCTGTGCTCTTGCTCGGTGTATGCGTCGGTCGGCCGTGCGGATCGCCGCTCGAACATGGCGGCGACGATGATGCTGAGCTCGTAGAGGATCAGCATCGGGATCAGCTCGAGTACGGTGGTCACCGTATCGGTTCCGGGGAGCAGCAGCGCCAGCGCGGTGAGCAAGACGATCGCGTGGCGGCGGTGCCTTCGGAGCTGGCGAGTGGTGACGATCCCCATGCGGTTGAGGCCGATCACGGCGACCGGTATCTGGAAGAACAACCCGGTCGCAAGCAAGGTGAGCAGGATGAACTGGTAGTAGGTACGGGCCTGCACGAGTGTGTCGAAGGAGCTGCTGTTGAAGTTCTGGAGGAATCCCACCGCACCGGGGAGGACGACGAAGTAGCCGAACACGAGTCCTGCCACGAACAGCACCGGCGCGAGAACCATCAGCGGCAGGGCCACGCGGCGCTCCCGTGGGCTGAAGGCCGGGATCACGAACGCATACAGCTGCCACAGAATGACCGGCAAGGCGAGCAGCAGCGCGAAGTAGGCCGAGACGGTTACCGTTTGGCCGAACGGTTCCCCGATCCCCAGGGTCACGGGTTGGCGACCTTGCGAGACGGTCGGAGTGATCGCCACGACGGCGGCGTCGGCTCGGGCCGCCGACGCCAGCGCCTGACGGCTCGCCGGGTCGCGTAGAGTCGTCGAGCGTGCCAGCAGCTGGAACGCCGCGCGCTGTTGGTCGAGCGCCATGCGCAAGCGCTGCTGTATCAGCGCGCTCTGGGCCAGCGGGCCATGTGCATGCTCGACGGCGCTGGCGGTGGCCTGCGCCAACGGCCGGTTGAGCACGTTGAGCAGCGCGTGGTTCTGCCAGAAGGCAAACCCGAACGAAACCGCGAGGACGGCGCCACTCACGATCAGCCTGGCTCGCAGCTCGCTCAGATGCTCGAGGAATGAGAGGCGGTCCTCGTGGCCGATGGCCGCGAGGGCCGCTCTCGGGACGTTCAACGACATCGGGTGCCGTGTTCGGATCAGATCGTTCGCCAGCGGGGCCGGGTCACCGCACTGACGCCGTTTCGTCGTCGACGGCGGCGGGTTGGTCCGCGACCTGCTGGTGTTCCTCGGTGCCGCCGCTGATCGAGCCCTTGAACTCCTTGAGCCCTTGCCCGAGGGCACGGCCGGCCTCGGGTATCCGCTTGGGGCCGAGGAAGACAAGCGCGATGATCAAGATGATGATCAGGTGGCTGGGTTGCAATAGTCCGGTTAACAAGGTGCTTCTCCTTCGGTTTGGTTGTGATACCGCTAAAGACAGATGCCGCGGCCGATCTCCCGGGTCGGGGACCATCGGTCGCGTGCTCGCGGGACGCCGTGACTAGTGGCCCGTCACGTGCCGCTGGGCTGCGTCGGCTTCCCTCGCGAGCTGCATCACGGTTTTGAAGAACTTCGGTGACTGACCCTGGAACAGCCGGTCGGCCGTAAAGCTCTTAATCGTTGCAACGGCGCCCGCGAACTGATCGAGCGTCGGGCGCACGACCGAGCAGGCGGGCAGATCCTTGCGGAGGAACTGCGTCGGCTCGGGCAGGATCAGGTTGGTCTGGGTGGCCTCGCCGCCGTGGGCGTTGAGGTCCGGGAAGGTAACCCCGGTCTTCGGATCCACGACGCCGGCCAGTGGCTTCGACACCGCGTTCCCGGCCTTGTCGTGCCAGAGGGAGAAATGATTGGTCTCAACGCCACCGATGCTCACGACGATGCGCAGCACCTCCAGGCTCGAGGCCTTCAGCGCCATCGTGCTGTACAGGCTGGACCCGCCCTGCTCGATGTAGCCGAAGTGGAACCCCGCGGCGTTGGCGATCGCCTGCATCCGCGTTTGCTGTGCCCCGACCGGCGGCACGGGCTGATTCTGCGTCGGGGGTGTGTCCGCGTCGTCCAACGGGATCGCGGGTTGGTGCCTGATCCTAACCGCCTGCGGGAACGTAGCCCCGAAGTCGGGGTTGCGCCCGCTGCGGTAGCGCGTGTACCAGCTCGTGTCGACGTCCAGCGACTGCAGGTTCGTCAGCCGCCGGATCTGCCGGGCGCCGGTCGCCTTGCTGCTCGGGAGCGTACGAAACTCGTCGAGGTTGACAGGCTCGGCACCCCGAGAGCGCAGATAGGCGTTGAGGAACGCCGCATGACTGATCTCGTCGTCGGTGTTGTCGGCAATGTACTGGGGCATGTCGCTGTCGAGGTTGGACAGCGCGGCGATGTAGGCCGCGTTACCGCCGGCAACCCCTCCGAGCTCGTTGTACTGCGACCACAAGTCGCTCTCGATCAGCTCAGCAGCCGCGAGGAACCGCAGGATCGCCGCGTCGCCCTTGGTTATCGCCCCGGATCGGGCGACCGCCTCGCTTGCGAACAACGCACTGCCGGGCAATGCCACGGCGCCGGCGAGACCGACGCTCCTGAGAAACGAACGCCGCCCGACGACCCGGCGCCACAACGCGTTTACGTCGCCGTCGGCTGAGGCCGGAGCGGGCATCTGGGTCGCGGTGGCGGCCGCAGGGTCGTTGTCAATCATGATGCTTCCTTCCTGTTGTGACCGCAACGGTCGGTTGGACTACGACACTGTGTAGTGCATAAGACGCCTTGGGTCGCCATTCCTTCCCGGCGCCGAAAGATGCTCTTGCCGAGCTTCTCCCGTTATCGCGGCATGGTCCGTCGGCAGGCACGGGAGCGGCGCTCTCGTCTAAGCGATCACGCCGGCGCCGGCGGTTCTCGTGATCGACGCGTCGCCAAAGGATTCGCGTTCCCTCGAGCGGTTGACGACGAATGCGATCACCCGGCGGAGGCGACTAAGGAGGACCCGCTCGCCGGGGTGCGGGCGAGCGGATGCGCGCTCCACTCGATCAGCCTCCAGACCTGACCCGTGAACGATCTCGCTGGCGTTCAGCGCTCTGTATAGAGCTCGTCTGGGGTGTTCTGAACCAGTCGCCACGGTAGGACGACCCTCAAGCTGGGGGAAACGACGGCGCCGAGCGACCGGCCGTCCGTACAGCCCTGAGGGCGCGACTCCGCTACCAGCAGTTCTTCGTCAACGCCCGCGCCCGACGCGTGCGACTGCGGGTCGCGATGCAGTCATCGTGCGTAACCGAGCGCTGGGCGCCTTGCCTAGGGTCCGCGCCATGTCCCTCGTGCTTTCCGCGTTAGCCGCCTTGTCGCTCATATCGCCATGGACCTGGGTCTAGCCGACCGAATCGCAGTCGTGGCCGGCGGCGGTGGAGCGCTCGGCTCAGCGACCGTCCGGATGCTCGTTTCCGAAGGCGCGCAGGTCGTCGCCGCCACCGACGACACGACCAAACCGCTGCCCGGGCTTGATGACGCCGTGAGGCGCGTCAAGCTTGACCTCGCGATGGCCGAGCGCAGCGGAAGCCCTCATTGCCAAAGCCACCGACCATCACGGTCGGGTTGACGTCGTGATCAACCGCGTCGGGCCCATTCGCGTGCGCCCAGAAGGGGTTTCGCGCTATCGGACGACGAGTTCAACCGCGCCGTTCAGCTCAACCTCCTCATCGCCGTGCGCACCAGCCGCGCGGCGCTGGCGGCCATCGTGCCACGACGCCACAGTGCGATCGTGAATGTCGCCTCGGTCCTCCCACCCCTCAGGAGGTCGCAACGCTCATCACACTCGTCGCGTCGCCTCGATTGGGCAGCGTAACGGCGTCGACTACGTCATCGACGGCGGGTTGCGAAAGACCACCTGAGCCGCCGGCACGTCATAGGCCTGCTTCTGTGCCCCGACGACCACGTTGACCGGCGGCAGCGATGCCCGCTTCGCGCGCGGGAAACCGCGCATGGTTTCGGTCCGGGTGCTAACCCCCAAGCGCGCTCGGGCTGGCCGCTGGCGCGTGAAAGCAGAACTGCTGCCGACCGCCACCTTCTGGGCACGTCGTGCTCGACTCCCTTAGTACGCCGTCGTTGCCGGACTACGCTTGGTCGCCATCGCGCTTGCGTGCTTTACGACCGCAGACCGATGAAAGCAGTCGCAATGGGCGGCTCCGCGTCGTGCCTGCGTCATGGACCCTGATCCGCGCCTTCCTGACGTCGCTCAGTCGAGGCGACCAGCAGGGCACGTGGCCCCGGCCGGGTGTCATTCTCTGGGCGTGGTCGCGCTCAGGCCGTACATGGGCTGGAACACCTATTACGGGCTTGGCGGGGTCTTCAACGAGCGGACGATCATGAGCGTCGCCCACGCCTTGTGCGATCGCGGGCTGGCGTACGCCGGCTATCGGACCGTCTGGCTTGATTACGGTTGGGCGTCCGGCGCCCGCGATGCGCAGGGGGAACTGGTGATCGACGACCGCCAGTGGCCACAGGGACTTGCCTGGCTGAATGATCAGCTGCACGCGATGGATCTTCTGGCAGGCATCTACACCGACGCGGGGCCGTCCGGCTGCGAGGGGCAAGGCGTCGGCAGCCTCGGCCACTACCAGCAGGACGCTGACCGGTTCGCCGCCTGGGGGTTCGACGCGGTAAAGATCGACTTCTGCGGCGGCGGACAGCAACGCCTCGATCCACGGCCGGCCTACCGCGACTTCATCCACGCCGTCCGCAACAACGCGAGCCGACGCCGGATGCTGGTCAACGTCTGCAACTTCTGGCGGCCGGGGCAGCTCGGCGACGATTATCCGCCGGTTGCGCGGTCTGCGTACGCAACCCACGAGTGGGCGTCACCGATAGCGGACAGCTGGCGCACCGATACCGACGTCGGATTCGTCAGGGACGTGGTGTTCGAGAATGTGCTGCGCAACCTGGACACCAACGCCTGCCACCCCGAGTCGGCCGGCCCGGGGCATTGGAGCGACCCCGACTATCTCGCCCCCGAGCTCGGGATGAGCCACAGCGAGGCGCAGGCGCAGCTGACGATGTGGGCGATCGCCGCGGCGCCGTTGGTGATCGGCAGCGACGTGCGCGCACTTTCCCCACAGACGGTCGCGATGCTCAGCAATCCCGAGGTGATCGCGGTTGACCAGGACCCGCTTGGCGTACAGGGCACGTGCGTTAGGCGCGACGCCGATGGCGAGGCGTGGGTCAAGCCGCTCGTCGGCGGCGGCTCCGCCGTTGCGCTCCTGAACCGCGGCAGTTGCCGGCAGCGCGTCGGCGTAACGGCGAGCGAGATCGGCCTGGCGAGCGCCGGAGCCCTTACCGTCCGGGACCTCTGGACCAGCCGCACGACGACCGAGACGGACGCGCTCAGCGCCGAGGTACCCGCTCACAGCGCCACACTCTTTTGCATCACCGCGGCCGCACGTCCGGGATACGGCGGTCGCTGATTCTGTCAATTGCGGTCGGGCGATACCGTCACAATCACCGGCTGCGCCTCAGCCGCGACGCCCGGAAAATGATGCTGCGGACGATCAGGACGAGCGCTCGGCGAACCCGCCTGCACCAACCTCTACCTGCCTTGTGTCGGTCGCGGCGACGCCCGCGCGTATACAGTCGTGATCATGCCGAGACGGCGTGTTGTTATCGATCATGTCAGCGTCGGTGTCAGCGATCTCGCTCGGAGCCGCGAGTTCTATCGCCATGCGCTCACGCCGCTGGGATTCGCCGAGTTGGGGCCTTGGCGCGACGGCGCCGAGGAAGCTACGTTCGGCCTCGAGGAGGCGAATGACTTCGCCGTCTCGACCGCCTACGCCACCGGCGCGCCAGTTCATGTCGCCTTCGCCGCGGACAGGCGTGAGCAGGTTGACGCGTTCTATTCCGCCGCGCTCGAGGCGGGAGGTCGCGATAACGGCCCTCCGGGGCTGCGGCCGGAATATTCAGACGGCTACTACAGCGCGTTCGTGCTCGACCCCGACGGGCACAACATCGAAGCCGTGCACCACGCGCGGTGAGGCAGGGTCTAGGGCCGCTGGGCTCGAACGTTTTCGACCCCGGTCCAAGTGATGCATTCGTCGTCATAGGAGCCGTGCGTTTCAGGATTGTGCGAATCCCGAAAGCAATCGCGACAAGATGCCCGGTTTCCGCGCTTTCGAGGGGCCGCGACCGGCGGCGTCGAGCTGCTCGTTGGCTTGCGGAGGACTCCGGCGTCCGCCGCACCGCGGGCTGGGATTGACACCGGAGCACGCAGCGCTTTGAACGCCGCGACCGACCTCGGAACGCCGGATGCGGCTCTTGCACAGGAGTGTCGCCTTTGGAGAAAGCGGCGCCTCGGTTGGATGCGATCGGCGCACACGCGTCTACTCGGTCAACCTTGCGCTGCGCTA
>JAFAZV010000243.1 GCA_019239445.1 Solirubrobacterales bacterium | reverse complement strand
CGGCCTCACTTCCCGGCCGGCGCGCTCACGGCAGCTCGCGCCACAGCTGCGCCACCGCCTCGGCAGCGCCGTCGAGCGGCACGCCACGCGCCTCGCGACCGCGACGCACCTGAACCTCCAGCTCGTTCTGGGCCAGCGTTCGCCGCCCCACGGTCACGCGCGCCGGACAGCCGAGCAGCTCGGCGTCGGCGAACTTCTCCCCCGCGCCGGCATCGCGGTCGTCGTAGAGCGTGTCGAGCCCGGCGGCCCGGAGCTCGTCGTAAAGGCGCTCCGCGAGCGCGCGCTCCTCGCTGCCCTCCCGGCCGAGCACAACGAGCTCGACGTCGAACGGCGAGAGCGCCCGCGGCCACGAAATGCCCTGCTCATCGGCGAATTGCTCGACCGCAGCCGCCGCGGCGCGCGCCGGACCGAAACCGTAGGAGCCCATCCAGATCGGCCGCGGGCGCCCGGCCTCATCCAGATAGGTGGCGTTCAGCGGCTCGGAGTAGCGCGTGCCGAGCTTGAAGATGTTGCCCACCTCGATCGCGGGCTCGATTCGGATCACGGAGCCATTCACCGTGTCCCCGGCCACCACGCTCCGCACGTCGACGCGCTCGAACGGGAAGTCGCGCCCGGGCTCGACCCCGCGCAGATGGGCATCGGGCTTGTTGGCGCCCGCGACGTAGCTCCCGGTCTCGACCGCCGCGTCGAGCAGGATCGGCATCGGAGCGCCCACCGGCCCGATGTAGCCCGGCGGCCCCAGCCGGCGCTCGACCTCTTCGGCGCGCGCTGGGCGGAAGTCACTCTTCAACGCCGCGCGCAGCTTGATGTCGTTGACGCGGTGGTCACCGCGGAGGACCACGAGCTGGATGTCGTTGGTGTCGAGAATGATTGGAAAAGCCTTCAAAGTTGTCCCAGGTTGCACCTCGAGCGCACGAGCCACAGCGTCGATCGTCGTCATTCCGGGCGTGTGCACCTCTTCGGGGCGGGCGAGGGGCGCGGGCAGGTTGACCGGCTGCGCGCACGCGCTCGCCACTTCGAGGTTGGCGGCGTACCCGGCCGCGAGCGCGACGTCGTTCTCGCCCGCCGCGCACGGGGCCATGTATTCGTGTGCGCCGAGGCCGCCCATCATCCCCACGTCCGCCTCGACCCGGTACCACTCGAGCCCGCAGCGGTCGAACATGCGGTCGTAGGCGCCGACGTGCTTCTGGTAGGCGGCGTCGAGACCGGCCTCGTCGCGGTCGAACGTGTAGGCGTCCTTCATGATGAACTCGCGCGTGCGCAGGACACCGGCGCGAGGTCGCGGCTCGTCGCGTTCTTTGACCTGGAAGTGGTAGAGGATCAGCGGCAAATCGCGATAGGACCTAACCGCGGCGGCTACGTGGCCGGTGACGATCTCCTCGTGGGTCATCGCCAGCACCATGTCGGCACCACGACGGTCCTTGAGCTTGAACAGCTCCTCGATCGCGTAGCGCCCGGTCCGCCGCCACGGCTCGGCCGGGTGCAGCACAGGCATCAGCATCTCCAGCCCACCGATCGCGTTCATTTCCTCGCGCACGATCTCCACGATCCGGGCGTGCACGCGCCATCCCGCCGGCAGCCACGACCAGAGTCCGGAGCCGACCTGACGGACCAGCCCGGCCCTGACCATCAGCTTGTGCGACAGCGCCTCGGCATCGGCCGGCGGCTCGCGTTCGGTGGGCAGGAAGTACTCGGAGAGACGGGTCACGGTGTGCGTTAGGGCGGGTTCCGGCGGGATCCGGGGTGGGCGCCAAGCGTACTCGCGAGGGCCGCCACAGCCCGTCTGATAGAAGTCGAGCTTCATCAACCTGCGGTCGGCAAGGAGCTCTCAGATGGCCTATTCAGTTCCGGATCTGCCCTACGACTACAACGCGCTCGAGCCGCACATCGACGAGGCAACGATGCGCGTGCACCACGACAAGCACCATCAGGCTTACGTCACGAACGCGAACGCGGCGCTCGAGGGAACGGAATGGGCGGATAAGCCGGTGCAGGAGGTCTTGCAGAACCTGAACGCGCTCCCCTCCGACAAGCAGCCGGCAGTCCGCAACAACGCCGGCGGGCACCTCAACCACTCGCTGTTCTGGGAGTGGCTCTCACCGAACGGCGGCGGCCAGCCCGACGGGGCCCTGGCCGACGCGATCAACTCAGCCTTCGGCTCCTTCGATGACTTCAAGGCGCAGCTCAAGGACGCCGGCGTCAAGCGCTTCGGCTCGGGTTGGGCGTGGCTCGTGCACGACGGCTCCGGTCTGCGCGTCGTCTCAACCGCGAATCAGGACAGTCCGATCAGCGACGGGCAGACGCCGCTGCTCGGCGTCGACGTCTGGGAGCACGCCTACTACCTGAAGTACCAGAACCGCCGCCCGGACTACATCGACGCCTGGTGGAACGTCGTCAACTGGTCGAAGGTGGCGGAGGAGTTCTCGAAGGTAAGCGGCTAGGAGCTAGGCGCGGGTGAAGCGCCGGCCCGCCACCGGCGAGACTTCCTCGTCCAGGCGAGCCGCTTGCGCCTCCATCGTCGCCAGGCGCTCGGGCGTCATGGCGGTGGCGTCTTCGTTCTCCTCGAGCCACGCCGCGGCGTCGGCCGCCTGCGCCTCGTCGCGGACCACTGTCTTGCCGGCGGCGTAGTAGCGATCGATCTCGGCGAACAGCTCGTCGACGAGCCGCTCGGTGGGAACCTTCTTCAGGGGCTCGCCGCGCGAGTAGATCATCCCCATGTCCTTGGCCCCGGTGATGCCGAAGTCGGCATGACGGGCCTCGCCGATGCCGTTGACCGCGCAGCCGAGGACGGACACCTCGATCGGGTCCTCATAGGCCTCGAGACGTCGCTCGACCTCAGCCACGACCGCGTCCATGTCGAACTGCAGCCGGCCGCACGTCGGGCAGGCGATCAGCACCGGGCCGCGATCGCGCAGCTTGAGCGCCTTGAGGATCTCCCAGGCAACCTTGACCTCCTCCTCGGCGTGGAAGGTCGAGAGCGAGATCCGGATCGTGTCGCCGATGCCGTCCGCGAGCAGCGTGCCGAGCCCGACCGCGGACTTCAGCGAGCCCGACCACTTCGTGCCCGCTTCCGTGACGCCTAGGTGCAGCGGGTAGGGAATCCGCTCCGCGAGCAGCCGGTTCGAGGCGATCGTGTTCGGGACGCTGGTCGACTTCATCGAGACCTTGAAGTTGGTGAAGCTCAGCCGCTCCATCAGCTCGACCCACTCGGCCGCGGCACATACGAGCGCCTCGACCGGGTTCTCGAACTCGAGCTCGCGCAGGTGAGCCGGCAGCGACCCCGAGTTGACCCCGACGCGCAGCGGGGTGCCGAGCTCGTTGGCGCGCTGGGTGACGAGCGCCACCTTCTCCGGGCCTCCGATGTTGCCGGGGTTGATGCGAACGCACGCCGCTCCGGCGTCAAGCGCCTTCAGCGCCAGGGTGTAGTTGAAGTGGATGTCGGCGATCACGGGGATCGGCGAGTCGCGCACGATCGTCTTCAGCGCTTCCACGTCTTTGTCCCGCGGCACGGCGACCCGGACGAGATCGGCGCCGGCGTCGGCGACGCGGCGGATCTGGGCCATGGTCGCGACCAAATCGGCCGTCTCAGTCTTGGTCATCGTCTGGACGGCAACTGGCGCACCGCCGCCGATGAGGACGCCGCCTACGTTGATCTGACGTTCGGAAGCCACGATTTCAGTGTAGAGAGCCCGCCGGGGCGAAACTTCGCCGCGCCTGAAGTGTCAGTGATGGTCATGCCCCGATCCAGAGCCGTCCTCATCCCGCTGCTTGTCACTTTGATCACAGGCGCCGCCGGTGCGCTGGCGCCCTCAGCCCTCGCCTCGGGCAGTCAGGAGGCCATCTTCCAGGACGACGTCCAGCTGCTCGCCAACCCGGTGGGCACGCTCCACACGATGCGCGACCTGGGCGTCACTCGGGTCCGCGTCGGCCTGTACTGGTACCGCATCGCGCCTCACGGCAACTCGCGTCGCCGCCCCAGCGGCTTCAACGCCAGCGATCCGAACGCGCGCGGCTACAACTGGGGCATCTACGACCAGATCGTGCGCCAGGCGCGCGCGGACGGCATCCAGGTTTACGCCCTCGTGACCGGCCCGGCGCCCCTCTGGGCGGCTGGCTCCGGGCAGCCTCGAGGCGGTCCCTACGGCCAGTGGAAGCCCTCCTCGGGCGAGTTCGGTGCCTTCGTGCGCGCCGCGGGAGCGCGCTACAGCGGCTCCTTTAGGCCGAGTCGCAACTCGAGCTCGTTGCCGCGGATCAGCTTCTGGTCGATCTGGAACGAGCCCAACTACGGCATCGATCTCGCGCCGCAGGCGACCAACGGCGACACGATCGAGGTCAGCGCGCCCGAGTACCGGGGCTTGGTCGACGCCGCCTGGAGTGGTCTTTCCGCCAGCGGGCACGGCCGCGACACGATCCTGTTCGGCGAGACCGCGCCACGCGGCAAGAATCACCCGATCGGGAACTTCTCCGGCGTCAAGCCGCTGCGGTTCCTGCGTGCCCTCTACTGCGTCGACGGCAACTACCGACCGCTGCGCGGCTCGGCCGCCAGCTCCCGGGGGTGCCCGACCTCGTCGTCGGGCTCGCGTCGCTTCCGCAGCGCGCATCCGGCGCTGTTCAACGCCAGTGGCTTCGCGGCACATCCCTACGTGCAGGGCTTCGCGCCGAACCTGTCGACGTATGAGTGCGGCTCGCAGGTCTGCGCGTCCTCGAGCCGCAGCGACCCTGAATACGCCGACCTGGCCCAGCTGCCCCGGCTCGGGCGCGTGCTGGACCGCCTGAACCGCGTGTACGGCTCAGGCCGCCAGTTCCCGATCTGGAACACCGAATACGGCTACTGGACCAACCCGCCCCTGCGCGCGGCGCAGATCAATCCGTCAACCGCCGCCTTCTACATCAACTGGGCCGAGTACATCAGCTGGCGCAACCCGCGACTACGCAGCTACGACCAGTACCTGCTCGTGGATCCGCCGAAGAACAACTTCGCCAGCGGGCTCGTGTTCAAGAACGGCTCGCACAAGCCGGGCTACGACGCCTACCGGCTGCCGATCATGTTGCCGAGCACCTCGACCCGGCGCGGCCGCTCGCTCGAGGTCTGGGGCTGTGCTCGACCGGCCCACGTCGGTGGCAGCCAGCAGGTCGCGATCCAGCTCCAGCGCGGCTCGCGCGGCGGCTTCCAGACCGTCCGCACGGTGGCGATCACGAACTCGCGGGGCTACTTCGACGTCCGCCAGGCATTCTCGGCCAGCGGCACCGTCCGGCTCGAGTGGCGGGACGACCGCGGCAAAGCGGTCCACAGCCGGTCGGTGAAGATCTCGGTTCGGTAGGCGGTAGGCGGGGGTTGTTCCGGGCGGTGCCGGCGCTGTCGTGGAGCCGGCGCCGCCCGAACCGGCGTGGGCCGGCGATGCGGTCAAAGGCCGGCGCCGCCGGTGGCTACGGGTTCGTCGGCGGTCCTTCGGTCCGGCCGCGCGCCCGCGCCGCCACCAGCGCGTACGCCCCGCCGCCAAGGATCAGCAGGCCCAGCACGACGATCAGCCACACCGGCAGGAACGAGCCGCCGGAGCTCTTGCCGGCCGTTCCACCGCCGGCCGGCGTCCCGACCTGCGCCAACAGGGCCCGGTTGATCACGTCGTAGCAGTTCGTGTACTCCTTGACCGTCGGCGGCATCGTGTTGAGCGCCGTGCGAAGCTCGCCGGCGGTGTACTGATGGGTGAGCTGGCCGTGCGAGTTGCAGTCGGCAACGGCCGGACTCTCGGCGGCGAGGGCGGGCGCCGACGCCAACAGCGCGCAGCTGGTGGTCAGGAGGAGGGCGAGGCGGATTCGCGGCATGAGACGGCCCTGAACTTTAGGCGGAGCCGCGCTGTATCAGGACCGACGGAGCGGGCGGGCTGGGAGGCAGCAGCGCCCCGGCCTGAGCCCCAAGAGCGGCCGGCGTCAGCGATCGTGCGGGCTCGACCAGGAAGCGCGCGACGAGAAAGCCGTCGACGGACTGACGGGAGAGCAGCCGGACGCCCCGCGGCAGCGTCGCCGCCGGCGTCTGCCAGGCGCTGCCGATGACGTCGACTTCCTGCGCTCGGACTGCTCGCCCGCTGCCGGGCGGCCAGGGCACGCCGCGCACGTACACCGCCAGGGGCTGGGCGGCGAAATCCCCGTCGTAGGCGACGATCGCGCGCGTCCCCGCCGCTGGATTTCCGAGGGCCTGAGCGACTCCGCGCCAGTTCGGGCGCTGGTACTGGGCGTTGCGGTCGATCCTGATCCCGGCATAGAAGAAGCCGGCCAGCAGCAGGGCTCCGAACGCCGCGCCGGCGATTCGGGCTCGCGGCGCTGTACAGGCGGCGCCGAGCACGACCGCGAGTGGAACCCACGCCCCGATGAGGTTGCGCGGCACGTAGTAGTCGCGCCCGAGCCAGGAGAGCACGAGGGGCACCAGCACGACGGCAGCGGCCACCGCGGCCGCGAGCGCGGCACCGCGTCGCTGGAAGCGCTCAGCTCCGAAGGCCAGAAGCGCGAGCGCGATCGCGCCTACGACCGCCGCGCCGAGCAGCCCCTGGGTGACCAGCGAGCTCTGATACAGCGTGCTGAGCGCGAAGTCGACCGGCACCTGCTTGATCCGCACCGAGAGCGGAAAGGCCTGGATCCAGCCCAGGGGATGAGAGGTGTCGCCGATCGCCATCGGCAGCACCGCGAGCTGGACGACCGCAACGGCACCGGACGCGGCGAGGACGGCACGGCTCCGGGCGCGATACAGCAGCAGGATCGCCTCCGCAGCCACGAGGAACCCGGCGAAGAAGTGCGTGAGGATCGCCAACGCCGAGAAGACGGACCACCAGATCAGGTTCGCGCGCGTCGTCCTACGCCAAGCCTTGGCGAAGAACAGGAACGACAAGCCGCTGAGCAGAGCGAACAGCGCGTACGCGCGAGCTTCTTGCGAGTACCAGATCATGAAGGGGCTGAGCGCGACGAGCAGCGCCGCGACGAGTCCCGCCGCACGCGAGACGAGCTCGCGGCCGCACAGGTAGGCGACCGGGATCAAGCCGATGCCGCAGAGCGCCGAGAACGAGCGCAGTGCGACCTCTCCCGTGCCGAAGACTTTCGCCCACAGCCACACGACGATGAAGTAGAGCGGCGGCGTCGTCTCGTTCACGTGCACCTGGTGCAGCAACCCGCCCAGCGAGAAGCTGATGTCGTGAACCGTCGTCGCCTCGTCGAGCCAGTAGCTCTGGCTGCCGAGCGTGGCGAAACGCACGGCCGCGCCAATCGCGGTCAGCACCAGAACCAGGACCACATCCGGCGAGACTGTCTGGGTCCGCAGTCCCGGCTCGCGGGCCAGCGCGGCGGGCCCCGTGCGGACCGGGATCAGCATGCGGGCGAAGTGTAAAGACGTATCCTGCGCCGTTTGCTGCGAACGCGTGGATCGCTGACGCCGCTGGCGCTCGCCGGCGGCCTGATTGTGTTGCTGGTGCTCCTGGCCACGGGCTGCGGTTCGGGATCGTCTTCGAGCGCTCAACCTGCGGCGAGCGCTCACGGCGATCCCGAGTCGATCTTCGAAGACGAGCTGCACCTCCACGCGGACCCCAGCGGCACGCTCAATCTGCTGCACCGCCTCGGCGTGAGTCGCGTGCGCGTGTACCTGGCCTGGAAGACGATCGCGCCGGGCGCGAGCGCCCAAGCGCGCCCAGCGTTCAACGCCGCCGACCCCGCCGCCTATCCGGCTTCGGCGTGGTCGATCTACGACAGGATCGTCCGTGCGGCGGCGGCCCAGCATATCGGGCTCGACTTCACGATCGGCGGTCCGGTTCCGCAATGGGCACTCGGTCCGGGCGCGCCGCCAAACCCGTTCAGCTCCTGGAAGCCGTCTCCGGCGGACTTCGGCGCGTTTGCTCAAGCCGCCGGCGCGCGTTACGACGGGACGTTCAAGCCGGCCGGTGATGCGACCCCGCTGCCGCGGGTCGACTTCTGGTCGGTCTGGAACGAGCCCAACTACGGTCCTGGCCTCGCGCCGCAAGCGACACAGCAGTCGACGGTGGAGGTCTCCCCGAACCTGTACCGCGGTCTGCTCGACGCCGCTTGGAGAGCCCTCGAGCAGACCGGACATGGCCAGGACACGATCTTGATCGGGGAGGTCGCTCCTCGCGGCCAGACGAGCGGCAACCAGCCCGGGAACTTCTCGGGGATGGTCCCTCTGCGCTTCGTCCGCGCCCTGTACTGCGTCGACGACTCGTTCCGCGCCTTGAGCGGGGCCGCTGCCTCGGCGCGCGGGTGCCCGCCTGACGCGAGCGGCTCCAAACGCTTTGCCGGTGAGCATCCGGCTCTGTTCCGCGCCTCCGGCTTCGCCGTCCATCCGTACCCGCAGGGGAACATCCCGCCCAACGTGAGGACGCCGGGCGAGCCGGACTTCGCGGATCTTGCGGCGCTCCCCAGTCTCGCATCGACGCTCGACCGTGCCCTGGCGGCGCACGGGGTGAGCCGCCAGCTGCCGATCTACTCGACCGAGTTCGGTTATCAGACGAATCCGCCGGAGAAGATCGCGCGGGCCATCGACCCGAACACGGCGGCGATCTATCTCAACTGGTCGGAGTACCTGACCTGGCGCGACCCGCGGATCCGCTCCTACGATCAATATCTCCTCACCGACCCGCCCGCGGCCAACTCGCTCGGCGGCTTCGCGACCGGGCTGTGGTTCAGCAACAGCGTGCCGAAAGCCACCTATCCGGCGTTCCGGATGCCCATCTACCTGCCAGCGGGGGGCACCGGTGGCGCTGAGGAGGTCGAGATCTGGGGATGCGTGCGGCCGGCGCCCGATGTCAAACGCGACACCGGACAGGGCCAGAGCGCCGACATCCAGTTCCGCCCCAGCGGCTCTGGCGCGTTTAAAACGCTGCGCTCGGTGCCGATCTCGGACCCCCGCGGCTACTTCGACGTTCGTGTCGCGCTGCCGCAGAGCGGCGCCGTGCGGATCGCCTGGGCATATCCGGACGGAACCAAGATCTACAGCCGCAACGCTTCGTTCACCCGGCGTTGAGTGCGGCCTGCGCTAGCCTCGCGCCTACTGCGCCGCGCTGCCCCATGACGGCGGCGCAACTTCGGCCCGTAGCGGAGGTTCTACAGCCCGTGCGCTTTGATCTACGACGCTTTGCCATGCTCGCGCTCGGGGCTGCGGTCATCGCCCTGGCCGCGGGACAGCCCGCGTCGGCATCTAAGCGGCAGCTGGCGATGTTCGAGGACGACGTCCAGCTGCAGGCTCATCCCGAGGCGACGCTGGACACGTTTCGTGGTCTCGGTGTCCGCATCGTGCGCGTGTTCGTTGGATGGGACCGGGTGGCGCCTGGGCGCCGTCCCGCCGCCTTCAACCCGAGCAACCCCGGCGACCCGCACTACAACTGGAGCGTTCTCGACCGGATCATTCGCGCCGCTCAGGTTCGCGGGCTGACCATCGATCTGACCGTCAGCGGCGGCGCCCCGCTGTGGGCGAACGGTCGCGGGGCTCCCCGCGACACGAAGAACCAGCAATGGAAGCCCGACTCTGCGCAGTACGGCGCGTTCGTCCGGGCGATCGGCGGGCGCTACAGCGGCGAGTACCGGCCCGCCGGGTCCTACGTCCCGCTGCCGGCCGTCCGCTACTGGGCGCTGTGGAACGAGCCGAACTTCGGGATGGATCTCGGTCCTCAGGCCACGACGGGATCGAGCGTGCTGTACGCGCCCGTGATGTACCGCCGGCTGCTCGACGCCGGCTGGAGTGCCCTGCAGGCGACCGGTCACGGCCACGACACGATCCTGATTGGCAGTCTCGCCGCTCGCGGCAGCCGCGACCGTCCCTCACGCAGCGTCCCGGACGGCCGCCCGGGCAAGTTCGGGACGACCAAGCCGCTGCAGTTCGTCCGTGCCCTGTACTGCGTTGACACCAGTAGCCGGCCGCTGCGGGGAGCCGTGGCCAGGGCTGAAGGCTGTCCCACCACCGGGACGGGATCGCGCGCGTTCGCCCGTCAGCACCCCGGGTTGTTCCACGCGAGCGGCTTCGCGATTCACCCCTACCCGGTCAACAAACCGCCGACCCAGCTCTACTCCACCGATCCGG
>JAFAZV010000168.1 GCA_019239445.1 Solirubrobacterales bacterium | reverse complement strand
GCCACCCGCGGGTTGAACACCTCGATCGCGTCGACATCGTCGAGCACGTCGAGGAGGTGCTCGTAGTCGGGGACGGAGTGCAGGCGGTCGAACGGGTGGGGCACGTAGACGAGGCCGCCCTGGCGCTTGATCTCGGCGATCGTCTCCTGCAGGCTCATTCCGCGGGGGATCTTCTGCTCGATGAACAGCCCAATGACCTCACCCTGGTCGGCCGTCTTGACCTCCTCGCCAACGATCACCTGGACGCCGTCGCTCTTCGCACGCGCCTCCAGCGCACCAGAGACCTCGTTGTGGTCGGTGATCGCGATCGCCCCGAGCCCGCGCTCGCGTGCCTCGGCCAGCAGCACCTCGACCGGCGTGGCGCAGTCATAAGAGTGATCCGTGTGCATGTGCAGGTCGACGTCGATCAGCGGCCGGCCGGCGAGCCGGCGGCGAGCGGCGGTGTCGGCACGCCCGTCGTGGCGCCGGCCCACGAGGTCGGCGTAGACCTCCTCGAGCTCATCGGCCACGCGCGGCCACTGAAGACTCGCCCGCAGCGCGTCGGCGCTCTCACGCAGCCGCTCGCCGAGCTCGGGCTCGCGCAGCAGGCGCTCGAGCTGCGCAGCCAGGGTCTGCGCGTCGCCGGGTT
The DNA here is from genome assembly GCA_019239445.1 of Solirubrobacterales bacterium. Lineage (GTDB taxonomy): Bacteria > Actinomycetota > Thermoleophilia > Solirubrobacterales > Solirubrobacteraceae > Palsa-465. The sequence continues at coordinate 9,148 of JAFAZV010000168.1, read as the reverse complement.
CGAACACGAGTCCACGGCGTCCTTCCGCGAGCAGCTCCTCGTAGGCCGGTAGGCGCGAGGCGACCGGAACCGCTCGCGCCGCCAGCGCATGCAGCAAGGTCCCGGGCGTCGTCCGAATCCCCTCGGAGGCGAGCGCCACCGCCCCCGCGCTGTGCAGCGCTTCGGCCTCGCTCATCTGCCCGGCGTCCAGGAAGCGGACTCGTTCGCGCAGAACGCGTCCGAGCGTCGCCGGCGCCGCGAGCGGTCGCGTCGCCCACACGGTTGCCCGCCACTCGAGCTCGATCGGGAGCAGGCGCAGGGCGCGCAGGAACGTGCGCAGCGCTGCGCGCTCCTCGCGCGCGATCATCACCAGGTGCTCAGGATCTGGCTCGGCCGGCGGCACGTCGGCGGCGGGGAGGATCACGCGGTATTCGCCCGGAAAGAAACGCTGCAGCAGCTCCCGCGTGGCTTCATAGCTCGCCGTGCGCGCGTCGAGGCGACCGAACAGCAGCCGCGACAGCGGGCCTGCGAGCTGCGTCGAGAGGATGCGCTCGGTCGGCGCATGAAAGCTCCCGACGTTGAGCGCGCGCGAGTGCCGCAGCGCGCTGCTCGAAGCGCTCGGAGCGAACGGCTCGTGCACGTGCACGACATCCAGCGCGAGGCTCGAGAGCGCGTCCTCGATCGTGCGCGCGACATCCACCGGCAGCGAAGCCGCGCGGCGCTGCGTAGGAGAGAACGGCAGCACCTCGCCCACGCCCAGCACGGCCGGCGCGCCATCCGCGCGCTCCAGCAGCTCCTCAGGTGAGCCGCGCAGCGCGCGCCGCGTGTCCCGCACGAGCGCGCTCGACTCCGAGGGCGCGATCACGAGCACTCGGTGCCCACGCCGCGCCAGCTCTTCGGAGACCCGCGCGACGTACTCGTTCACCTCGTTCGCCGCCTCCCAAGCGAACGGCGTCACCTGCGCGATCGCGAGGGAGCCGGGCACGCGCTGAGGATAGAGCCCGGTCGCGCGCCCCGTCGGACCGGCTAGCCGCTGGCGGGAGCGCGCTTCTTCTTCGCCGCGCGCGCCGGCGCTTTGCGCGCGTACTGGGCGATGAACGCCTCGGTCAGCTCGCGCGCCTCAGCGTCTGGGCGCTGGTTCATAGGCGACTTCATCAGGTAGGAGCTCGGTCCGTCGAGCTGGCCCGCCAACCCGTGGTTGAGCGCCAGCTTCACGCAACGCACGGCGTCGATCACGATGCCGGCCGAGTTAGGCGAGTCCCAGACCTCGAGCTTCAGCTCGGCGGTCAGCGGCACGTCACCGAAGGCCTGCCCCTCGAGCCGTATGTGCGCCCACTTGCGGTCAGTCAGCCAGGGCACATAGTCCGACGGGCCGACGTGGACGTCGTCAGCGGGCAGGTCGTGGCCCATGATCGATGTCACCGCGTTGGTTTTCGAGATCTTCTTCGACTCGAGGCGCTCGCGCTCGAGCATGTTGTAGAAGTCCATGTTGCCGCCGACGTTGAGCTGAGAGGTGCGCATCAGCTTGACGCCGCGGTCATGGAACAGGCGCGCCAGCGCCCGGTGGACGATCGTTGCGCCGACCTGAGACTTGATGTCATCGCCGACGATCGGCAAGCCAGCCTTCTCGAAGCGCTGGTTCCAGTACGCCTCGCGCGCGATGAACACCGGAATGCAGTTAACAAACCCGCAACCAGCCTCGAGCACCTGCTCCACGTACCACTTGGTGGCCTGCTCGGAGCCCACCGGAAGGTACGAGACAACGACATCGGTGTGGGTGTCCTTGAGGATCTGGACGATGTCGGCGGTTGGGCCCGGCGCCTTGGTGATCTTCTCCTTGAGGTAGCGACCGAGTCCGTCGTGGGTCATCCCGCGATGGACCTCGACGCCGAGATGGGGGGCGCCGTCGCCGAGCTTGAGCGTGTTGTTCTGCCCGGCGAAGATCGCTTGAGACAAATCTTTGCCGACCTTCTCGGCATCGATGTCGAAGGCGGCGCTGAACTCGATGTCGCGCACGTGGTAGCCGCCGAGATCGACATGCATCAAGCCCGGTACGGCATCTGCCGCATCGGCATTGCGGTAGAAGTGCACGCCCTGCACGAACGAGCTCGCGCAGTTGCCGACGCCGATGATCGCCACGCGGACCTTGTCCGCCTGATAGCGCGCGGCACCGTTGGTGGAGCCATTGGTAATGCTCACGATGAGGAGTTCCCTTCTTGAAGATCAGAGGCCGCGCGCGCCGGATTCGCGCCCAGCCGGTTTAGTTATTCCTCAGGGGGTCTGTGGTTACACCGGCGCAGCTTCTCAGGGCGCGGCGTTGAGCTGGCCGCGGACGTAGACGATGCGCTGGATCGTTGTCACGACGGCGAGCCCGGCGAGGACGTACACAGCCGGCGCCAGCAGCTCGAAGTTGCCGAGCGACGCGCCTTTGGCGAACACGAGCCCGGCCGACAGGATGACGACGCGGACAGGGCGCGTCGCGAGGCCGACCTTGCAGGCGACGCCGAGCGCCTCGGCGCGAGCCCGCGTGTAGGAGACCATGAGCGAGAACAGCACTGCCGCGACCACGGCGGCGACCGCCAGCTCGTCCTGACGCGCCGCGAAGTACGCGCCAACGGCGGTGAGGACGATGCCCTCCTCGAGCCGGTCGAGGGTCGAGTCGAGGAAGGCGCCGAATGGAGTTCCTTTGCCCGACATCCTCGAATAGCGCCCGTCGAGCGTGTCCATGACGGAGCCGACGATGAAGGCAATGCCGGCGAGGAAGAACATCCGCCCGAAGACCAGCCCGGCCGCGGCCAGATTGAGCGCGAACCCGGTCAGCGAGATCGCGTTCGGCGTGAGCCGCGACTCGATCAGCCGCTCGCGCATCAGCTCCTGGGTCGTCGGGCCGGACCGCCGCCGCCGCGGTGGCCGGCGCGGAGCGCGGGGAGCCTCGGTCTGAGGCGGCATCACACGGTTGCCTGTTGGAACTTCCAGGCGTTGGGACGCGCGCGAGCCAAACGGCCGGCGAGCAGCGCCGAGAGCCAAGCCGTGACGCCGCCGAGGAACGCGTCCAGGAGATAGTGGTTGCCGGTGGCGACGACGACCCAGGTGATGAACAGCGGATACAGCGCCCACAGGAGCTTGGCCGGGCGCGAGGAGACGAGCTTGCTCATTGGCCAGCCGACCATGATCGCGAAGCAGACGTGCATCGACGGCACGGCGGCGTAGAAGTTGAGGAATTCCTTCTCGGGTCCGTAGTCGAGATGCGGCACGCCCATGAACTGCGAGATCGAGTCGGTGAAGCCCCACTCCGGCATCAGCCGCGGGGGCGCCGTCGGGTAGAGCGCGTATCCGACCAGCGCGATCGCCATCGAGATCATGAACATGTTGCGCACGAAGTAGAACGAGTCGTTGCGACGCAGGTAGATGAACAACAGGGCGCCGAGGGTGACGAAGTAGTGCGCGTTGAGATAGCTCCAGTTGGCGATCGTCATGAGCCAGTGGCGACCCTCGACCCAGGCCTGGATGCTCGGCTCGACGAACACGTGCAGCAGGCGCTCGAGGTTGATGATCTTGGTGGCGTCGCCGAACGGCTTATATCCGTTGCCGGCGACGACCGCGCGCACGAGCTGATAGAGCAGGTAGGCGCCGACGAACAGCGCGACCTGGCGGGCCACGTCCTTCCAGCCGTGAGGAAGCGCGCGAGTCCCGATCGTGTCCAGCCGTCGCCGCACAACCTTTGATCCTAACCCACGCCCTTCACGTTTTCGGAGCGTGTTTGCCGTGCCCGTGACGTGCGGCGTCCGCGCCAGGTCTATGTGCAGCGTGCCGAACGCGCGGCGATCCGGTCCGGCGCGAAGCTGATCGCGAGCCTCACCGTGCCGGTGCTGCGCATCTCCACGCGCGTGAAGTCGCCGCTCGGCCGCACACACCCGGAGCCGTTCTCGATCGACCAGTAAGGGCTGAAGCGAACGCGAACTTCACTTGTCCCCGGCCGGCTCACGTACAGCGTCAGCGAGTCGGAGGCCAGCCGGGTGAGCGTCGCGGTTCCGGCGACGATCGGGGTCGGGGCGCTGACCGCGAACACGCGCCAGTGTTGCGTGCGCAGTACCGGACGCAGGTACGGCAGCCCGCCATTGATGAGCTGAGTTTCGCGTTCGGCGGAGAAGTCAGGGCGCGCGTCGGAGACGGCGACGAAGCGCACCGCGAGGTTGTGCAGCCACTGGCGGTATGTGCCGGGCGTCAGAGCGCCGCCGTAGAAGAGGGGGTTGTACTTGATGTCGAGCTGCCGCTCCCATCCCCGGGCGAGCGGAAAGTCGGGCGCTACGTCGTAGGTCTCCCAGTGGAACTTCGTGAACGGAATCTCGACTCGGAACGGAGGCCCGGACTGGCGCTCGAGGAACGCGAGTAGCGGCCGGTAGTAAGACGCCGAGATCGAAGGGTCATTGGCCGAGTGACTCACATCCCGCACCGGCGCCTGCCACTGCACGTAGATGAGCGGCAGCGCAGCCGCCAGCAGCCAGACAGGGCGCCGACGCCACCAGATTAACGCCGCTAGTGGGCCTGCCAGCAGGGCGCCGAGCCGCGCCGCGTTGCTGCCAACCGGGCTCGACACCAGGTAGGCGGCGATGCAGCCGAGGCTGTACAGCAGCGCTCCAGCGCGAAGCGCCGTTTCGGCCCTCGGCAACGTCACCAGAGCGATGGCGGCAATCAACAACACCGGCCACAACGTCGCGAACGTGAACGGCTCGCTGCCGCCCTCGGGGAAGGCGAGCGTGAGCAGCGCGACGGGCAGTAGCGCCCCGGCGACCACAGCAAGTCCAGGTTGTGCGCTTGCAACGTGGCGCCGATCCGAGTACGCGCCGATCGCCGCCGCGGCGCCGCCGAGCGCGGCGAACAACGCCGCAACGGGACTTGCCAGCGCGGTCAGCACGGCGAGAGCCGTCGCCAACAGGGTTTGCCGGCGCTGGAGCGCCAGCATGGCGAGCATCGCCGGCAGCAGCCCGAAGGCGAATGCAAGTCGCCCCGTGAACAGGTTGGTCGCCGTCGCCGCGCCGAACCACAGCGAGCCCAGCCAGGCGTCCTCGCCGAAGTGCCGCCGGGCGAGCGCCTCGAACGCGGCGGCGGTGCCGACCGCAGCTAGGCCCGCCGCGAGCTGGGGAGAGAGCAGCGCCGAGATCGGCGGGAACAGGACGCTGTAGCCGAGCGTGTGATGGCCGCCGTACCACCAGTTGTTCCACAGTCCGAACCCCTCAGCGCGGAACAGCTTCGCGCGAAGCAGATGGGCCGCGAGGTCGAAGCTCGGCGGCGAGACGATCACGTAGACAGTCGCCAGGAGCGCGGCGAGGAGCGTCGGCGCGATCCGCTTGATCGCTTGCCGGGCCGGCGGACTGAGCCCCGGCACGTCCGTACCGTAGAGCGAGGCGCCGGCCAACGCCGGGCCAGGAGTCGTTGCGGGGCCGTTGCTCATTGCAGAAACGCCAGGATGTCGTCGATCGCCCCGGATTCGTCGAGCCACGGCCAATGGCCTGCGGCTGGTAAGCGTCGGAGCCGCGCGCGCGGGAGGGTCTGCGCGTATCTCTCGGCCGCAGCGGCGGGAAGCCATGGGTCGCGATCGCCCCAGATGATCAGCGTCGGCTGCATGACGTCAGTGTGGATTGCGTTTGCGGTAGCGGCGAGGTAGCGCTCGTCGGTGGCGCGATGAAGGCGGAGGATCGCGCGCTGCGTGCCCTGGTCGAACTGCCGCCAAACCGCATCGACGCGCGCGGGGCTCCAGGCTGTGGGGTCGGCGCTCGCGGCACGTAGAGCGCGGCCGAGGATCCACTTGGTCGTCGCGCCCATCGTGAGCTCGCCCACGAGCGGTCGGCGCCACAGCTTGGCGTGGCGGGGCCAAGGCAGATCAGGGAGCAGGGGCAGGGGGTTGCAGAGCACCAGCCGCTCGACGCGCTCGGGCGCGTTGCGGGCGAGCTCGACTCCCACCGCGGCGCCCCAGTCGTGTCCCACAAGCGCCACACGCTCGATCTGGAGGTGGTCGAGCAGCAGCGCGACCTGCGCCGCGAGGCCGTCGACCGTGTAGTCCAGGTGCCCGCCCTTGGCTGAGCGGCCGAAGCCGATCAGGTCCGGGGCGAGCCCGCCCCGGCGCTCGAGCACGCTGACCCAGTCGTCGGAGCTGGTCGGGATGCCGTGCAGGTAGAGCGACGGAGGGTCGCCGGCCGGCGCCCGGCGGTAGAACACGAGGGTGCCGGCGAGCTGGATCGTCTGCTCGTCGACGCGCACGGCGCGGCGAGGATAACGTCCTGGGCGATGCCGGCTCGCAGCTTGTCCTTCGCCGCGCGTGGTTTCGGTTCGGGCTGTGACTGAGAGCGCGTCCGTTGTGGCCGCCGGCTGGCGGCGACCCACGGCCCGCCGCGTCCGCGCGATCCGTGACCGCCTGCGCCTCGTCTACGGCCGTCCGCTTGCCGAGCCGCACGGGCACCCGATCGCCGAGCTGATTCTGACCGTCCTCTCCCAGTCCACCAATGACCGCAACCGCGACGTCGCCTATCTGGCCCTGCGCGAGCGCTTCGCCGCCGACACCTGGGTGCGGGTGCGTGACGCGCCGGTGGACGAGATCGAGGAGGCGATCCGGCCGGGCGGGATCTCGAGGATCAAGTCGGCGCGGATCAAGGCGATCCTGCGGGCGATCAGTGAGAGCGGGGCGGGCGGTGGCGACCTCTCGCTCGACTGGCTAGCTGGCCAGCCGGTGGCCGAGGCACAGCGCTATCTGACGAGCTTGCCTGGAGTCGGTCGCAAGACAGCGGCCTGCGTGCTGCTGTTCGCGCTCGGTATGCGCGACGTACCCGTCGACACCCACGTCGCGCGCGTCGGCATGCGTCTCGGCCTGTTCCGTCCTGGGGCGGGATTCGAGGAGCTTCACGACACGATGCTCGAGATCACGCCGCGTGGGGAGGAGCTCGAGTTCCACCTCAACCTCTTGCGTCACGGCCGGCGCACCTGCTACGCGCGCCAACCGAACTGCCCCGGCTGCGCGCTGCAGCGCATGTGCCCGAAAATCGGCGTTCGCTAGGGCCGCCGAATCGCCACAACGTTCGGGAGCGCGGGCCATTTCTGCCGCTTTCGAACCCTACGGCGAAAAGATCGCCGCTACGTTCGAAAGCGACCGCATCTGGTCGTCGCTGTCGAACGTTGTGGCGATGAGAAGACGCTCCGTCTTGATTCGGCCCTCCCTGCAGGCTGGGGCGGCGAGGGAAGCCCTTTCGGCGAGGGAACTTGAGTACGAGGTACCGCGAGGTCCCGCCACGGGCAAACCTTGCCGTTCCCTCGCCGGAAGGGGCTTCCCTCGCTGAGCAAGATCTGCTACTCTCTCGCTTAGATTTTCACGAAAGCACAGGAGTAGAACGACTATGGGAAAAACGATCGGAATCGACCTCGGGACGACCAACAGCTGTATGGCCGTACTCGAGGGCGGCGAGCCGACCGTGATCGAGAACGCAGAGGGCGGGCGCACGACGCCGTCCGTAGTCGCGTTCACGCAATCCGGTGAGCGGCTCGTGGGCACCGTCGCCAAGCGCCAGGCGGTGACCAACCCTCAGAACACGATCTTCTCCATCAAGCGCTTCATGGGCCGCAAGGAGGCCGAGGTGCGCGAGGAGGAGTCGATCGTGCCGTACAAGGTGACCGCCGGACCCGGCGGCGACGCGCGCGTTGAGGCCGGCGGCAAGCAGTATTCGCCGCCCGAGATCAGCGCGATGATCCTGCAGAAGCTCAAGACGGATGCCGAGGCGTATCTCGGCGAGACCGTCGACAGCGCGGTCATCACCGTCCCCGCGTACTTCAACGACGATCAGCGCCAGGCGACCAAGGACGCCGGCCGGATCGCGGGCCTCGACGTCAAGCGGATCATCAATGAGCCCACCGCGGCCTCGCTGGCCTACGGGCTCGACAAGGAGTCCGACCAGACGATCCTCGTCTTCGACCTCGGCGGCGGAACGTTCGACGTGTCCGTGCTCGAGATCGGCGACGGCGTCTTCGAGGTCAAGGCGACGGCAGGCGACAACCACCTGGGTGGCGATAACTTCGACAAGGCGGTTGTCGACTGGCTGGTGGCGGAGTTCAAGCGCTCGCAGGGCATCGACCTGAGTGCTGACCCGATGGCGTTGCAGCGTCTCTACGAGGCGGCGGAGAAGGCGAAGATCGAGCTTTCGACGACGCAAGAGACCCAGATCAACCTGCCCTTCATCACGGCCGACGCGAGCGGTCCGAAGCACCTCGACACGCGCCTCACGCGGGCGAAGCTGAACGAGCTCACGAGCTCGCTGCTCGACCGTACCGTCGCGCCGGTGCGCCAGGCGCTCGATGACGCCAAGGACAAGGGCGCCGAGAAGATCGATCACGTCGTGCTCGTCGGCGGCATGACCCGCATGCCCGCCGTGCAGGAGAAGGTCAAGGAGCTGACCGGCAAGGAGCCGCATCGGGGAGTCAACCCGGATGAGGTCGTCGCCGTCGGCGCCGCGATCCAGGCCGGCGTACTGGCCGGCGACGTCAAGGACGTGCTGCTGCTCGACGTGACGCCGCTGACGCTCGGGATCGAGACCAAGGGCGGCGTGATGACCAAGCTGATCGAGCGCAACACGACGATCCCGACCCGCAAGTCGGAGATCTTCTCCACCGCCGAGGACAATCAGCCGTCGGTCGAGATCCACGTGCTCCAGGGCGAGCGCGAGATGGCGACTTACAACAAGTCGCTGGGCAAGTTCCAGCTCACCGGCATTCCGCCGGCGCCGCGCGGCATCCCGCAGATCGAGGTCGCGTTCGACATCGACGCCAACGGCATCCTCAACGTGTCGGCAAAGGATCTCGGCACCAGCAAGGAGCAGAAGATCGAGATCAAGGCCGGGTCTGGCCTCTCCGATGACGAGATCAAGCGGATGGTGACGGACGCCGAATCGCACGCCGAGGAGGACCGCCGTCTGCGCGAGCTCGCGGAGGCACGGAACAACGCGGAGAACGCGGCGTATCAGGCCGAGCGTCAGCTCAAGGATCTCGGCGACTCGGTGGACTCGTCCTCCAAGGACGAGATCGAGGCCGCGATCAAGGCCGTGCGCGAAGTGCTGACCTCCGAGGACACGGCGGAGATCAACGCCAAGACCGAGGCACTGCAGGCGTCCTTCCACAAGGTCTCCGAGGC
>JAFAZV010000153.1 GCA_019239445.1 Solirubrobacterales bacterium | reverse complement strand
CGACCGGCCGCCGCGCACGCCCTTCGCCGAGACGATCATCTATGAGACGCACGTCAAGGGCTTCACGATGACGCACCCGGGGGTGCGTGAGGATCCGCGCGGCACCTACGCCGGCCTGGCCTCGGACGCGGCGATCGCCTACCTGCGCGACCTCGGCGTCACCGCGATCGAGCTGCTGCCGGTGCACCACATCTCCGACGAGTCGTTCCTGGCCGAGCGAGGCCTAAGCAACTACTGGGGTTACAGCACGATCGGCTTCTTCGCGCCTCACTGTGAATACTCCGCCACCGGCTGTCGCGGTGAGCAGGTGCGCGAGTTCAAGGGCATGGTCAAGGCGCTTCACCGCGCCGGCATCGAGGTGATCCTCGACGTCGTCTACAACCACACGGCCGAGGGTAATCATCTCGGGCCGATGCTCTCCTTCAAGGGTGTGGACAACAGCTCCTATTACCGCCTCGTGCCCGACGATCCACGCCACTACATGGACTTCACCGGCACGGGCAACTCGCTGAACGCGGTTCACCCGAGCGTGTTGCGGCTGATCATGGATTCCCTGCGCTACTGGGTCTCCGAGTGCCACGTGGACGGTTTCCGCTTTGATCTCGCCTCAGCCCTGGCACGTGAGCTGTTCGACGTCGATCGGCTCTCAGCGTTCTTCGACGTGATCCACCAAGATCCGCTGCTCTCGCAGGTGAAGCTGATCGCCGAGCCGTGGGACGTGGGACCGGGTGGTTACCAGGTCGGCAACTTCCCCGTGCTGTGGTCGGAGTGGAACGGCGTCTACCGCGACGCGATGCGCGACTACTGGCGCGGCTTTGCCAACTGCGGGGAGTTCGCCAACCGGCTGGCCGGGTCCTCGGACCTCTACGAGTCGGACGGCCGCGAGCCGTTCGCGTCGATCAACTTCATTACCGCGCACGACGGCTTCACGCTGCGCGACCTCGTCTCCTACGAGCACAAGCACAACGAGGCGAACCACGAGGACAACCGGGATGGGACCGACGACAACCGCTCGTGGAACTGCGGCGCCGAGGGCGAGACGGAGGACGCGGAGATAAATGCGCTGCGAACGCGCCAGCAACGCAACTTCCTGACCACGCTGCTGATCTCTCAAGGCACGCCGATGCTGCTCGGCGGCGATGAGCTCGGACGCACGCAGTACGGCAACAACAACGGCTGGTGCCAGGACAACGAGCTGACCTGGTACGACTGGAGCGAGAGTCCTGAGAAGTCCGAGCTGCATGACTTCACGCGCCGGCTGATCAGACTGCGCCGCGAGCATCCGGCGTTCCGGCGCGCCGCTTTCCTGCGCGGCGAGGAGACGAAGGACTCGGGACTGCCGGACGTGTGGTGGTTTCGCGCCGATGGCCGCAAGATGACCGCGCGCGACTGGCAGACCGGCGAGCCCGTGCTCGGGATGTTCCTCAACGGGCTCGAGATTCCCACGCCGGGCCCGCATGGCGAGGACATCGCCGACGACTCGTTCCTGGTGCTGATCAACGCGCACTCGGAGGACCGTGTGTTCATGCTCCCGCGCCGGCGCTTCGGTGCCGAGTGGGCGCTCGAGCTCTCGAGCGCCGATGCGACCGCCGAGGCCGGAAGCAGCCGCTACGGCGACCGGAGTGAGCTGCCGGTCCTCTCGCGCTCGATCGTGATCTTGAAGCGAGTGGCTTGAGCGCCGAGCTGCGCGCTACCTACCGGCTTCAGCTGACCCCGGAGTTCGGGTTCGCCGCCGCGTGCGCGCTCGTCCCGTATCTGCGCGACCTCGGGATCTCGCACCTGTACCTGTCGCCCTCGCTGCAGGCGAGGGCCGGCTCGATGCACGGCTACGACGTGATCGATCCGGGACGGCTGTCCGAGGATCTCGGGGGTTCGGAGGAGTTCGAGCTTCTGGCCGGCGCGGTCCGCGACGCCGGCCTGGGCATCGTCCTCGACGTGGTGCCAAATCACATGGGCGTCGACGATGCCAATCGCTACTGGGCCGACCCGGCACTGCGGGAGAAGTTCTTCGACGTTGATCCGGTCACCGGCCGCCACCGGCGCTTCTTCGACATCGACGATCTCGCGGGCGTGCGCCAAGAGGACCCCGAAGTGTTCGAGGCGACGCATGGCCTGCTGCTCTCTTTGGTGCGTGACGGCGTCGTCGACGGGTTGCGAATCGATCATCCCGACGGGCTCGCGGACCCGGCCGGGTACTTCGAGCGGTTGCGCGAGCGCGGTGCTCGGCAGGTGTGGGTGGAGAAGATCCTGGACCCGGGCGAGCGGCTGCGCGACTGGCCGGTGTCGGGGACGGTCGGGTATGAGTTCCTCAACGACGTTTGCGCGCTGTTCGTCGAT
>JAFAZV010000151.1 GCA_019239445.1 Solirubrobacterales bacterium | reverse complement strand
TCACCACCAAACGCGGCGAGCTCGAGTCCAAGGACGAGCTCAAGCGCCGGATCGACGAGGCTTCGAAGTACGTCGCGACCGAGCAGTTGTGCCTCTCACCGCAGTGCGGGTTCTCCTCCACCGTCGAAGGCAACGCGCTCAGCCTCGAGCAGGAGGTGGCCAAGCTGGAGCTGATCGTCGAAACGGCGGCTGAGGTCTGGGGCTGACTCTGGAGCCGCGCGCGATATAACGCCGATCATGGCCAAGACGATCGTCGTCCTCGGCGCGCGCAACCTGGGCGGGGCGATCGTCGAGCACTTCCTCGAGCTGGGCTGGAATGCCGCGGCGGTGGCGCGCAGCGAGGACACGCTCACGCGCGTCCGGGAGCGGGGCGCGCTCCCGCTCCAGGCGGACGCGGCCGACATGAGCGGGCTGCGCGAGGCGCTCGAGCGGGCACGATCAGAGCTCGGCTCGCTCGACGCCGTCGTCAACGCGGTCAGCGCGAGTCGCGCGAGTGGCTCGGGACCGTTCGGCGGCGGGCCGCTGGCGGCGGCGGATCTAGAGGCCTTCCGCGGATGGACTGTTGCGGTGGCCGAGCAGGCGTTCGTGTTCCTCTCGGCCGGTGCCGCGGCGCTGCAGCAGTCCGCCGGCGGGACGCTCGTTCAGATCACCGGCGGCTCGGCGCGCCGCGCCATCCCGGGTCGCGGGCTCTGGGCCGCCGGCGCGTTCGCGGCGCGCGCTCTGGTGCAGGCGGCGGCACAGGAGCTCCGCAGCGAGGGAATCCATGCGTCGCTGCTCGTGGTCGACGCGACGATCGAATCCCCGAAAACCGCCGGCTACACGACCGATACGCCGCGCGAGGCGTTGGCCGACATGCGTGAGATAGCGGACGCGGTGGCGTTTCTCGTCGACCAGGGCGCACGGGGTTACACCCACGATCTGATGGTGACGCCGGCCGGCGAGCGCTGGGTGCCCTAGCCCGCGGATTCAGAGATTGTGAATGGTGACCCGCGGCGCTGACGTTGGCGTGTCAGCACCCGCGGCTAATGGCCGGACAGGTGAATGACCCCGACGCTCTGAAGTCCGTCGAGCATGAGCTGGACCGCTAGCGCCGCGAGCAGGAAACCGAACACCTTTTCGGTGATCAGCATTCTGCTTGGGTCCATACGCTGGCTCACGTGGTTGGCCCAGCGGAACACCGCCACGTCGAGCGCGAGCACGACGACGAGCAGTCCGAGCACGAGCCCGACCACCGACGCTGAGTCAGCTTCGGCCGAGATCGTCACGAGCATCACGATCCCGGCCGGATTGAGCAAATACGGGACTGCGAGCGGAAACACCGCGACCCGCATCGGATCGCGCTCTTCCCCTACCGGACCGTGAGCCGGGTCATCGGAACGAAGAACCATGCTCACGGCGATGATGACGAGGATGATGCCGCCGGCGATCGACAGTGACCCCGTGGAGAAATGGAGCAATCTGGCTAAGAGCTCTCCGAGAAAGATCAAGAGGACCGCGACCACGGCCGCCGTGACGAGCATTTTGCGGACGACGCGCGCTTTCGTGACACTGTCCATCCCGGCAGTCGTCTCGACGAACGGGACCAGCGCGATCTTGGGGCCGATCCCGATCAGCAGCAGCAAGAACGTATCGACCACCAGCGCCAAGTCGATCGTCCGGTGGTCCATGAAGCCAGACTTCCACGATGCGGCCGACGTCGCGTCACCCGAAACGGGCGACGACAGCCCCGGGGCACGATGGACCATCGACAGATGCCTACCTCTGGCGTAGAGGACGTCGACATCGCAGTGATCGGCGCCGGACCCGCCGGTGTCGTGGCAGCGCTTCGCTGCGCCCGGCTCGGAGCACAGACCGTGCTGATCACCCGCGACGCGTTCGGAGGCATGGCCGCCGCCGACGGTCCTGTCCCCGTGCGGACGCTGGCCCACGCTGCGCGATTGATACGCGAAGCCCGGCAGCTCCCCCGTTACGGCATCACCGCCAGTGAACCTTCGCTGGACTACGCGCGATTGCTCGGGCGCGTGCAAGAGGTGACGGGGGAGGTGCGACGCCACTCCCTCCTGCGCGCGGACCTCGAGGAAGCGGGAGTCACCTTCCACGAGCACGCCGGCGCCGCCCGCTTCACCGACCCGCACCGGATCGAGTGCGAGGACGGACCGCAACTGCGCGCGGAGAAGTTCATCCTGTGCACCGGGGGGATGTCACGGCGACTCGCCCTGCCCGGCTTCGAGCTGACATGTACCCACAGCGACGCCTGGGGCCTGTCATCCGTTCCGCCTTCGCTCCTCGTTGTCGGCGCCGGAGCAACGGGCGTGCAGGTCGCCTCGATCTTCAACGCCTTCGGATCCAGAGTGACTTTGTTCGAAGCCGCACCACGGATCCTGATGAGCGAAGACCGCGACGTCGCTGAGGCCGTCGGCGCATACCTGCGAGCGTCCGGGATCGAAGTTGTCGAACACGCGGGAACGATCGAGCGCTTCGAGCCTTGCCCCGCCGGCGTTCGACTGGTGCACTCCGACGGCGGCGCCCAAGTCGTGAAGGAGGCAACGATTGCGGTCGTCGCCATCGGCTGGGTCGCCAACACCGCCGAACTCAATCTCGCCGCGGCCGGAGTACAGTTCGACGAGCGCGGCTACGTCCGCGTCGACGCTCAGCTCCGTACTACGTCGCCGCACATCTTCGCCGCGGGCGACCTCACCGGACACCTGATGGTGGTCCACGAGGCCGTTCGTGAGGGCTACCTCGCGGCTACGAACGCCGTCCTCGGCGAGGCCACCGCCCTTCCGGCCGAGGTAAGTCCGCTCGGCAGCTTCACCGACCCGGAGTACGCCTCCGTCGGGCTCACCGAGGCGGCCGCTCGTCAGAGCCACGACGTGATTGTTGCCCTTGAGCGGTTCGACTCGCTTCCGAGGCCCATCATCGACGGGCGCCCGAGCGGGTTTTGCAAACTGATCGTCGACCGCCGGCGCCACGCCATCCTCGGATGCCACATCGTCGGCGAGCGGGCGGTCGAGCTGGCGCAATCCGCGGCAATCGCGATCGCGTCTGGGCTTACGGTCGAGCAACTCGCCCTAGTCCCATTCTCCTTCCCCACCTACGCCAACGCGCTCGCGCGGGCTGCCGTCAAGGCGGCACGCAAACTCGACCCGGCTACAGCATCGAGCGAAGCCTCCATCGCGGATGAAGCTGACCTCGCCGCGAAGCGGCAGTCTGGCTCCAGCTAGACGCTCGCGACGGGCGGGGCTTCGACCTCGGCCTGCGGGAACGGTTCGACCTTGGCCTCGCGGCGCAACACGCGGGCGACGAACGGGAAGATGAGCGTGGACAAGATCGCGGCGCCCACGAGTGCCGAGGCAGTCGAGGAGCGCATGTGGCCGTCCTGGATCGCCACCTCGGTGATCGCCACCACCAGCGGGAGCGCCGTGGCGGAGTAGAAGGCAAGTGCGAGCCGGTCGCGGCCCGGCAGGCAGTTGCGGTAGAGGACCAGTGCCGGAAGGCCGCGGACGATCAGGAACAGGGCCAGGAACATCGGCACTTTCAGGATCGCGCCGGCACTGGCGAACAGCGCGCTGACGTTGAAGCCGACGCCGCTGACAATGAAGAAGAACGGGATCAGGAGCCCAAAGCCGACCGCGGTGAGCTTCGACTCGAGCACCGAGACCTCGCGCCCGCGCACCGCCATGCGGGTGATCATCCCGGCGACGAATCCGCCCAGCACAACGTCGAGCCCGAGGTGCGCGGCGAGCGCCGCGAGCCCGAAGACCAGCAGCGCCGTAAGTCTCACCGCCAGCTGACCGCTGGCTTCGATCGTCCGCTCCAGCGCGGCCCAGCCCGCCGGCGCCGAACGGACCGAGATCAGCGCGATCACGATCGCCAAGCCGATGAACGCGAGCAGCAGCAGCGCGCGGTTAGCGGCATCCTGGGTCGAGAGCACGAGCGTCAGCAGAAGGATCGGCCCGAACTCGCCAATGGCCCCGGCGGCGAGGATGTAGCTGCCGAAGCGCGTGTGCAGCTGCTCCTCGTCGTGCAGGATCGGGATCAGTGTTCCGATCGCAGTCGTGGCCAGGGCCGAGCCGGTGTAGAGGAACGACAGCACGACGCCGATCTCCGCCAGCACGCCGCCGATCCCGTAGGCGAGCGCGATCGAGATCAACCACCCCCACAACGCGAGCTTCAGCGGGACGCCCTGTACGACGTCGAAGTCGATCTCGTAGCCGGCGAAGAAGAACAGCATGCCGAGGCCGAGGTTCGCGAAGAAAGTAATGAAGTCGTTGACTTCCGCCAGGCCGAGGACGTGAGGCCCGATGATGATCCCGAAGACCAGCTCGAGCACCACCACCGGTGGCGCATAGCGGCGCGGAACGACGCTCACGACCAGCGCCGCGATCGTTCCGGCCACCACGATCGCGAGAAACGAGCCTACATCGACCTTCGCCACGACTACCCCTCCTGGGATCCCTGGTGGGAACCTGGCGCCGCAGTCTACGACGCGTTGCGTGAGGGTGCGACGGCGATCTCGTGCGGATGCGCCCCGCTTCCGACGAGGCTCAGCCCGCGAGCAACCGGGAGCACGAGACGGCGCGCTCGCTACCTTGAACTCGTGCCGGTCTTACACGCCGCGGGCTTGACCAAGACCGTAGGCGTCGGTCGCGGCGCCCGTCGGGTGCTGGACGGGGTCGACCTCGAAGTCCATCGTGGTGAGGTGGTGGCGGTGCTGGGCCGCTCGGGCAGCGGCAAGTCGACGCTGCTGCACCTGCTCGGCGCGCTCGACGCGCCCGACGCCGGGCGGGTAACGCTCGCCCATGAGGCACTTGCCGGGCGCAGCGCGCGCGAGCTGGCACGTATCCGACTGCGCCACGTCGGGTTCGTGTTCCAGCAGTTCCAGCTCATCGAGGAGTTGAGCGGTGCTGAGAACGTGATGTTGCCGGCGCGGCTGCCGGGGGCACCGCCGGGCGGCTCTCGCCGAGCGGCGACGCTGATCGAGGAGCTTGGACTCTCGGCGGTGGCCGACCATCGCCCGCACGAGCTCTCCGGCGGCGAGCAGCAGCGCTTTGCCATCGCCCGAGCGCTTGTGAACGGTCCCGAGCTGGTGCTCGCTGACGAGCCGACGGGGAACCTCGATGCCGAGAACGGGGGCGCGGTGCTCGACCTGCTGCGCGGCCTTGAAGGACGTGCAGTGGTGATCGTCACCCACGAGCCTGACGCGGCGGCGATTGCCGACCGCATGCTGCACCTCAGCGACGGGCGACTGTGGGCGGCCGCATCGGCCGCGCTCCCGCAGCCGTGAGGACGATCTCGGCGGCGTTTGCCGAGGCCCGGCAGGGACTGCGCGCGCGGCGCCGGCGCAGCTGGCTGAGCGGAGTCGGAATCGCACTGGCAGCGAGCATGCTCGGTGCGGCAGTCGTGGTCGCGGACGGTCTTGGCCACGGATTCGATCGCGCGGCGCGCGCGGCGGATCTGCCCGACGTGATCGTGCGGTTCGATCCCCAGCCGATGGGTCGCGTGGTCGCGCGCCTGGCGGCGTTGCCGAACCTGGCCGGCTACACGACCCGCCTCGAGGCGACCGATGTCTCGGTGTCGACGGGCGGAGCGCGCGAGCGCGACGATGCGGCGGTCGAGGTCGTCGATCCGCGCTCGCGGCGGGGCTACGCGATCGTCGACGGTCGGGACCTTCGACCAGGCGGGGCGGCGCACGAAGTGCTCGTCGAGCGGGCGTTCGCGGACGCGTGGCACATGCGCGTCGGAGACGCGCTGTCCGTCGCCGATCTCGGCTCCGAACGCATCGTCGGCCTAACCGAGTCGCCGGACAACGTTGGTTTCCCGCTCGCCAAGCCTCGCCTGTACGTCTCGCGGACGGCGCTTGACGCACGCTTCGGTGCCGAGGCCGATCCCCGGGTCAACATCGCGATGATCTGGGCCCGTGACCCGCATCGGGTCGATGAGCTGCTCGTGCAGGCGCGCGCCAACAGCTATGGCCTGCACAACATCCGCTTTGCCACCCGCTCTGGGGTCCGGGTGCTGCTCGATCAGGCGGCCGGGATCGTGATCGACCTGCTGGTCGCGCTGTCGGCGATCGCGCTGCTGACCGCGGGGACGATGTTGTTCGCCTCCGCGCGCGCGGAGGTGCAGCGGCGGCTGGGAGCCATCGGCGTTCGGCGGGCGGTTGGCGCCACCCGGGGACACATCGCGCTGATCAGCGCGCTCGAGGCGCTGCTCGTGGCGGCGCCGGCAGCGAGCGTAGGCGCGCTTGCGGGAGTGCTGTCCACTTACGCGGCGAACGAGCGGCTGCTGACGCTGCTGAACGAACCGCCGCCGGGCAGTGCGCTGGCGCTCCCGCTGGCGGCGGCGTGGCTGGCGGCCGTCGCGCTTCCGGCGGTGGGGGCCGGCTGGCCGGCGTGGCGGGCTGGGAGCCGGGACGTGGTCAGCCTGCTGCGGGGCGCCGAGGTGTCGAGCGGTCAGGGCCGGTCGCCGAGGCTGCGTGTCGGCGGGCTTGCCGGGCTGGGTGCGCGGCTCGCTGCCGCGAGGAGAGTGCGGCTCCTCGCCACCGTCGTGACGCTCGGGATCTCGACCGCGTTCGTGCTGCTGATGCTCGCGCTCGCGTCCGGCTTGAACGCGCTCGAGACGGATCCTGGCGCGCTGGGCAAGCGCTACGAGCTGACCGCGTCGCTGCCGCCGTCCGGCGCAGCCGCGGTGCGCCGCCTGCCGGGCGTCCAGGCCGCCGCCGCGCGCTACGAGCTCGAAGCGGCGGACTCGTTCTCGCTCGGGGAGTCGATCGACGTGGTTGCGTTCGACGGCAACAACACGAGCTTCGAGGCACCACCACTGGTTGGCGGGCGGCGCCTGCGCGGGGAGCACGAGGTGGAAGTCGGCGCGGGGCTGGCCGATGCGCTCGGGTTGAGCCAGGGCTCGACGCTCGCGTTAGCGCTGCCGTCAGGGAATGAGCTGCGGCTGCGGGTGAGCGGGATCGTCAGCTCGCTCGAACACGACGGGCGGGTGGCTTACGTTCCGGCCCGCGCGCTGCTCGCCGCCGATCCCTCGGCCCCATCCGAGCTCGCGGTTCGTGTTCGACCTGGCGCGAGTGAGAGCGCGGTCGGCGACGAGCTCAGTGGGATTGGGGCACTGCCGGCGCCGACAGGTGGCGCCACCGCCCGGGGCGCCCCACTCGTCGCCACCCTGCGCGCGATTGTGACCGCGGTGGCGGTGATCGACGGGTTGGTCTGCCTCTACGCGTTGATCCAGGCGTGCGCTCTGACGGTGCAGGAGCGACGGCAGACGCTGTCCGTCTTGCGCGCCTGCGGTGCCGGACCGCGAGCGGTGCGCCAGCTGCTGCTCGGCGCCGCGCTGGCGCTGGTCGTGCCGGCTGTGATCCTGGGGCTGGCGCTCGAGCGGCTGC
>JAFAZV010000089.1 GCA_019239445.1 Solirubrobacterales bacterium | reverse complement strand
GCGCTCGTCGCGCTGGCGCGAGGCCCTCAACACGGATTCGACGTATTACGGCGGCAGCGACGTGGGCAACCTGGGAGCCGTGGAGCCCGAACCGATCCCCTGGCACGGTCAGCCGGTCTCGGCCACGCTGACCCTGCCACCGCTGGCCGCCGTCTGGCTCGTGCCGGAGTGAGCACGCTTCCATGGGACCGAACGCTCGGCGCCACGCCGGGCGAGTTTCGCGTGTGGGCGCCGCGCGCGCGGTCGGTGGCGCTGCGCCTGGGAGACGGCGAAGACACAGCGATGGAGTCCGAGGGCCACGGCGTCTACGCGCTGCGGGCACCGGTCGGGGCCGGCGCCGACTACTGGTTCGTGCTCGACGGCGAAGCCGTGCCGGACCCGGCCACGCGCTGGCAGCCCGAGGGTCTGCGCGGCCCCTCGCGCGTGTGGGCGCCCGAGCGCGCGCCGGGAGTGTTCTCGCCGCCCGCGCTCGAGGACCTCGTGATCTACGAGCTGCACGTCGGCACGTTCAGCCCCGAGGGGACGTTCGAGGGCGCGATCCCATACCTGCGCGGACTGGCCGGGCTCGGCATCCGCGCGATCGAGATCATGCCCGTGGCCGAGTTCCCGGGCGCGCGCGGATGGGGCTACGACGGTGTCTACCTCTCCGCGGCGCAATCGTCCTACGGCGGGCCGAACGGTCTCGCCGCGCTGGTGGCCGCGGCGCACGAGGCCGGCCTGGCCGTAATCCTCGACGTCGTCTACAACCACGTCGGCGCCTCGGGCGTGACGGCGCTCGAGGCCTACGGGCCGTACTTCACCGAGAAGTACTCAACGCCGTGGGGCCGCGCGATCAACTTCGACGACGCCGACTGCGACCCGGTCCGCGAATGGGTGCTGCAGAGCGCGACCGGCTGGGTGCGCGACTTCGGCATCGACGGGCTCCGGCTGGACGCGATCCACGCGATCTTCGACTCGAGCGCCGAGCACATCGTTCAGGCGGTCGCGCGTCGCGTGCACGCCGTGCGCCCGAACGCGTTCGTAATCGCCGAGAGCGGGCTCAACGACCCGCGCGTGATGCGCGACGTCGCGCGCGGCGGTCTCGGCTGTAACGCCGCCTGGGCGGACGACTTCCACCACGCCGTACGCACGCTCGTGACCGACGAGCGCGAGGGCTACTACTCCGAGTTCGGCCGCGTCGAGCTGCTGGCCAAGGCGTTTCATCGCCCTCACGTCCACGATGGCGGGTACTCGTCGTTTCGCCGCCGGCGCTTCGGCGCGCCGGCCGACGACCTGCCGCCGGAGCGCTTCGTCGTCTTCTCGCAGAACCACGACCAGGTCGGCAATCGCGCCTTCGGCGATCGGCTGCCCCACGAGGCCCAGGCGCTGGCGGCGCTGTGCACGCTGTTCTCGCCGTTCACGCCGATGCTGTTCATGGGAGAGGAGTACGGCGAGCCGGCGCCGTTTCAGTTCTTCTCCGACCACATCGACGAGGAGATCGCGGTGGCGACGCGTGACGGGCGCCGTCAGGAGTTCGCCGCCTTTGCCTCGTTCACCGAGGAGATTCCCGACCCGCAGGCGGTGGAGACGTTCCAGGCGTCGAAGCTCACGCGTCAGGTCGACGAATCGCTTCAGCGGCTGTACGCGGAGCTGC
The DNA here is from genome assembly GCA_019239445.1 of Solirubrobacterales bacterium. Classification (GTDB taxonomy): domain Bacteria; phylum Actinomycetota; class Thermoleophilia; order Solirubrobacterales; family Solirubrobacteraceae; genus Palsa-465. Next base: position 1,079 of record JAFAZV010000089.1, on the reverse strand, counting down.
TGCGCGCGCGGCGCGAGCTTCCCCGCGGCGATGTGGATACGATCGCGTTCGACGAGGACTCGCGCTGGCTGCGGGCCAGGCGCGGGCGCCTGGAGATCATCTGCAACTTCGCGCACGTCTCGGCGCGGTTGCCTTGCGAAGGAGGGCAGGTGCTGATCGCGACGGCGCAGGAGACCGAGCTGCGCGACGGCAACCTCGAGCTCGCGCCGCTGGCAGGAGCGCTCGTCCGGTGAGCCAGGTGTGGCCGGGACAGCCCTTCCCGCTCGGCGCCACGTGGGATGGCGGCGGCACCAACTTCGCCTTGTTCTCCGAGCACGCCGAACGCGTCGAGCTGTGCCTGTTCGACGACGATGACAACGAGACCAGGATCGAGATGCGCGAGCGTCAGGCGCTCAACTGGCACTGCTATCTGCCCGACGTGTCGCCGGGGCAACGCTACGGGTTCCGCGTGCACGGCGCCTACGCGCCGCTCGAGGGACAGCGCTTCAACCCGGCCAAGCTGCTGATCGACCCGTACGCCAAGGCAATCGACGGCACGGTCAATTGGCAGCACGACGCCAACGTGTTGCCGTACGTGCCGACGGGTGAGGACGACGCCGACCTCGAGGTCGACGACGAGGACGACGCCGCCGCGGTACCGAAGTCGGTGGTGATCGACGACGCCTTCTTCTGGGAGGGCGACCGGCCGCCGCGCACGCCCTTCGCCGAGACGATCATCTATGAGACGCACGTCAAGGGCTTCACGATGACGCACCCGGGGGTGCGTGAGGATCTGCGCGGCACCTACGCCGGCCTGGCCTCGGACGCGGCTATCGCCTACCTGCGCGACCTCGGCGTCACCGCGGTCGAACTGCTGCCGGTGCACCACATCTCCGACGAGTCGTTCCTGTCCGAGCGAGGCCTGCGCAACTACTGGGGCTACAGCACGATCGGCTTCTTCGCGCCTCACTGCGAATACTCCGCCACCGGCTGTCGCGGTGAGCAGGTGCGCGAGTTCAAGGGCATGGTCAAGGCGCTTCACCGCGCCGGCATCGAGGTGATCCTCGACGTCGTCTACAACCACACGGCCGAGGGTAATC